>JBAYFV010000264.1:0-5199 GCA_041666985.1 Victivallales bacterium | reverse complement strand
TTAATTCATCGGTTGGAAGTGGCTGTTTACGAAATTTTACGTGGAGGCGTTGCATGAGCAGTATTATTGATTCCCATTCAAAGGCATTACTTGAAACACTCCGTAACAACTCGGCGTTCTGGTCAAAACTGGGTTTTTGTTACGATCCGCCGCGTCTGGACAGGGACGGAAAGCCGGTTGTGTTTTTTGAAAGTTTTGATGCCCAGATTAAAATGCATCGCGACTTTTACAACGCCGGCATTAAATTACACACGTCCATTCTTTTTAGTGGCTGGACAGGTGTTGGGAAGTACGATTACGAGTTGACTGACCGCGTACTTGATTCGATATTCTCCTGCGGGGATGAACTGCTTTACATTCCACGCATAAAACTGAACCCGCCGCTTGACTGGTGCCGGGCAAACCCGGAGGAGCTGCTGGTCTATGAGAACGGACCGCGTGAGGTCGAGGATATCCGGGCGCTCGTCGGCACGCCACGTCACGATCTGCTCGGCTACGAGTCCGCCGCCGGATATGCCAATACCGGAACGTGGAAAGATGACCGCCCCAATGTCGGCGGTCTCATATCCAACCAGAGTTTTTCGTCAAAGAAGTGGCTGGATGACGCGGGGGAGACCCTCCGACGCATAGTCCGGCACATTGAGGATGGCCCATTTGCAAGCCGGATTCCTGCGTACCACGTCGCCTACGGAGCCTGTGGTGAAAGCGTTTTGTGGGGACGAAACTCCTTGCGGATGCGCGGCGACTATGGCATCGCCAACCGCAGGGCCTTCTTCGACTGGGGAATCAGTAAACACGGCAGTCCGGAAAAACTGTGCCAGGCATGGCTGGCTCCCTCTCTGACAAGGGAGAACACCGACATTCCGTCCGTGGAACGGCGCGAGGGCGGGAGCAAGAACGCATCCGAACTTTTCCGTGGTGCGGCCGGGGACGGAATATGTGTTGACTACGACATGTTCATGAGTGATGTCAACGCCGACGCTCTGGAATATTTCGGAAAAATAGTCAAGCGCGAGACAGGGGGTAAGGCGGTCGGCGCGTTCTATGGTTACATAATGGAAGTGCATAATGCGGCGTACACCGGGCATCTCGCAATCGAACGCCTTCTGAACTCGCCGTACATTGATTTTTTTGCGGCCCCGAAATCATATTACCGCAATGCGGCCGGTGAACCTGGCGGTGAGATGATCCCGGCGCAGTCGGTTAATCGCAGGAAACTTTGGATGGACGAGCTGGACAACGGCACCCATCTGGGCGACTTTGCCTACAGTCAGTGTGCGGACATGGCGGACACCCGCGCGATAATGTGGCGCGAGGCGTCCAAAAACCTCGCGCACGGCTCCGGGTTCTGGTGGATGGACTTGCACGGCGGCTGGTTTGACTCTCCGGAGATGCTCCGCGAGATCGCAAAGATCGAGGATACCGCACACAGGATACGAAGCCGCCCCGGCCAAAGCCTCGCCGAAGTCCTGTTCGTGGCCGACGAGGATGCTTTTTATCACACCCGCGCAAACTGTTTCCTGCATCGCGCCCTGATGAGGGACACGCTTGTCGAAGCGCAACTTTGCGGCGTCCCGGTGGATATTTACCGCTTAAAGGATCTTGAAACGCTGGAGCTGGGGCATTACAAGCTCATAGTCTTTCTCAACTCATTTATCTTTGAGGACGGGCAATGGTCGAAAATCAATGCGCGTCTGCCAAAAGGCGCAGTTCTCCTCTGGTTCATCGCACCGGGAATCCACTCCCATGAATACGCGGAGGAAAACATTTTCAAGATCTGCGGCATGCGAGTCAGGGAGTTTGGAATGGATTCCGACGGGCGCATCAGCCTGATTCCAGAGGGACTCCTGAAAAACACGCCTGAAATGAAATGGCCGTCGCTGGAGCATGCAGATGATCTCGGAGGAGTCAACTGCCCTCTTTTCGAAGTGACCGGTTCCTGCGAGCCGCTGGCGCGCTATCCCGACGGAAAAATCGCCATGGCGGAGGCGGAGAAAGACGGCCGCCGAAACATCTATTGTGCGCTACCCCTTTTAAAGACCGGGCAGTTCCGTGTGTTGATGCAGGATGCAGGATGCCACATCTTCGCGCCAACGGGCGTGGTCCTGTACGGAGACAGCCGCTTTATTGCGCTGTTTTCCCGCGACGGTGTGGAAGGCGAGCTGTCACTCCTGCGGAACCATGACTTTTTTGAGGCCATAAGCGGCTCTGAATGGAGAGACACAAACCGCATTCCGCTGAAAATGCGCCGACATGACGCCCGTTTCTTTATCAAGATTGAAAACGAGGATGAAATTAACATCTTTTGAGCCAACAGCAAAAACATAACTGAAGGAATGAAGAAAATGCACAGACCGAAATACGCTTTGTTCTTCGATAATCACACGATGGCGGCGTGCCCGGACGTGGGATCGGATTTTAATGCGGAGGAATTCAGTAAACGCATAAACGACTGCGGAGTGGATTTTGTGGGGTTTGCCGCAAAATGCAATCAGGGATTCTGTTATTATGACACTGCCATCGGAATAAAACATCCAGCGTTGAAACGCGACATGTTCGGTGAAATGGTTGCGGCATGTCAGTCCAAAAAAATTGCCGTGACTGCGTATCTGAATTGCGGCCTGAGCAATGAAGACGCGATACGGCATCCGGACTGGAATACAGTCAGCCCAAGCGGTGCGACCCTGCATCCCGACATTTACGATATCGGATGGGTTTCACCGTATATCCGGACAATGTGTGTCAATTCGCCGTACCGCGATTATCTCATTTCCCTGATCCTCGAAGTGGCGCATAAATATCCTGTATCCGGATTCCTCCTGGACAGCTTCAACGGGTTCCCGTGCATCTGTCCTGTCTGTATCCGCGAGATGAAAGAGCGCGGCGTCAACTGGCGGAATGAAGTTGAACTTCAAAAGTTTGCGCGGTTCTCGGTGTTGCGTCTGGCTGAGGACATCGCGGCTGCGCTCCGTCCGCTGTCCCGTGATTATCTCCTCTATTTTCTGGGTGTCAACACATCGGACAACGTCCGGATCGGTTCATATCTTGAATGCGAATGCCTGCCGACTTATCCGTGCTGGGGTTACGACTATCTGCCGATCATGTCGCACCACCTCCGCACTTTGACCGGAGATGACCGTCCGATTCTGAATATGACCGGACGTTTCTATGCCTGGGGTGATTTCGGCAGTCTCCGCCCGCAGGCCGCAATTGAATATGATCTCTTTTACGGCATAGCCAACGGCATGCGTCCCAATATCGGGGGGCATATTCATCCGCGCGGGAGTACGCAGCACGCAGTTTTTGATCGGATTCAGGCAATTTACTCCAGGATGCAGCTTAACGAGGAATGGTATTCCGAAGCCTGCAATCTTGTGGATATCGGGGTGATCTCTCCGGGAGACGCAGGCAAGACTCCGCCGTTGATTGGTGTCACCCGGATGCTGTCGGAACTGAAAATGCAGTTCAATATCATCAATGCAGATGCCGATTTCAGCCGGTACCGTCTCCTGATTTTACCTGATGAAGTTTTGCTGACGCCGGAAACCGCAGCTAAGATCAAAACTTTCCTTGACGACGGCAGAGCCATTATCGCCACCGGATGGTCCGGCCTCGACCCGGGAAAACAAAAATTTGCATTGGGGAAAGAATGGGGAATCAAGTACGTGGGCGAGTGCAAATTTGATCCGGCCTTTTTCCAGCCCATGCCGCAACTGGCGGGCGGGTTGCCGGAAATACCGCTGGCATTGTATCGCTGCGGCATTGAAGTCGCCGCCGCCAAGGGAACAGAGGTTGCGGCTGTTCTGATGAAGCCGTATTTCAATCGTGAATGGGACGGCGTTTATGCAAACTTCTATCTGCCGCCTGATAAAGTGACAGATTTGCCGCTGGTTACATTCCATGGCAAAGTCGCTCATGTTTCAAGCCCTGTTTTCAGCGCCTATTTCGAGTTGGCCTCGGTTGACTTGCGGACACTTTTCGCCAACATCCTGTCCCGGCTCCTGCCGGAACCGCTGCTGAAAGTGTCCGGGCTGCCGTCATTCGGCAAAGCTACGGTTGCAGCGCAGCAGGAACGGCGGATGGTCCATCTGATCAACTATGTGCCGGAACTGCGGGGCAAATCGGAAATCGTCGAGGAATCACTGCGGACGGTTGACGTAAAAGTCTCGCTTCGACATGATGGTGTGCTTCCAAAAAAAACCTATCTTGCGCCGGAATGCAAAGAGCTGCCGTTTGCGATAGTGGACAATTATGTCTGTGTGGATGTTCCAGCTTTCAACGGATATACGTTAATAGTTGTTGAATAAATATCTCTGTGGCTTTGTGTCTTTGTGGTTCATTGATATATTGGGCGTATGATTATTCTCGGAATAGATACGGCATTGAGATGCACCGGCTACGGAGTGATTGACTACGCTTCTGCGGACAGGATCAAGATACTCGACTGCGGCGTAATAAAAACCAAGGCGTCGGCCCCACACAGCGAATGCCTGCGCAGGCTTGCAGGCGGCATGAGGGAACTCGTCGAAAAATATCAGCCTGACGCCGCAGTGCTTGAGGGGGCTTTTTTTCATAAAAATGTGAAAACCGCAATGATCCTTAGTTATGCGCGCGGAGCTGTGATGACAGTTCTCGCCGAAAACAGAATTTCCGCCTATGTGTATTCCCCGAAAAAAGCAAAACTGGCTGTCTGCGGCAGCGGCACCTCTTCAAAAAACCAGGTTGCCTATCTTATGGCGAGCCGGCTGGGATTGAACGCCGCCGGTCTTCCCCTTGATTCAACCGACGCCCTCGCTCTTGCCATCTGTCATGGACAGCTTGCCGTAAATCCGATGTCGGCACACCTTCTTCCGGAAAAAATCTGACGCTAATTTCCCGCCAAATATCAAAGTTGTTTCTGCACGACTCCCAGCGATAAGAATTTTTCATTGACCTTCTTGACAAAATTAAGACCATATGGTATTATTAAGGAAGCAATGTGAGGATGGATGCATGGCAGGGGCGACCGGGAAAAATTATCAGAGCAGAAGCGTCACGCGGGAAAAGTTTGACGAATACCTGGAGTGTGCGCGGAAGAGCGGGCGGTTGCTGTTGCCGTCGGAACGCGACCTGACCCGCGAGTTGCGTTGCGGCCGCGGGAATGTCAGGGAAGTCCTTGCGGAAAAGGAGCGGCTCGGCGAGATAATCAAAAAAGGGCGC
>JBAYFV010000263.1:0-5234 GCA_041666985.1 Victivallales bacterium | reverse complement strand
GTATCCAGGCCATACGGATTTATGGCAGGCTTGTTGGCAATTTGAGTGAGATTGCCTTACTGTATCCAACTTTTTCAAAAAAAATGCATGATGTTTTTTTCATGATTTCATGAAAAAAATTATTTCACAAAGGAAACTCATATGGATATACGCGTAAGATTTGCGCCGTCGCCTACGGGCCATGTTCACATCGGAAATATCAGGACCGCCATTTTCAACTGGCTTTTCGCAAGGCATGGCGGCGGGAAATTCCTCCTCCGGGTTGAAGACACCGACAAGGAACGCTCCACTCAAGCCGCCATTGACACTCTTCTTGAATGCATGGACTGGCTGGGACTCGACTACGATGAGGAGATTTTCCATCAGAGCCGCAACGCGTCCGCACATGTCAAAGCCGCAGAGAAAATGCTTTCAAACGGACAGGCATACCGTCCGAAAGTTTCAGGGCCGGAACCGGCACCTGTCATTTTCAGGATTCCATGGGATACCGACAATAACCCTTCAGTCAGAATCACCGGCGATGCGGAAATCCGGATCGACCCGGCAATGCCGGTGAAAATAAGCAAGAGCGGAATACAGTTCTCAGCGTTGAACGAAAAAGGCAAGTCGGCGGAGCGTTCAGCCTCTCTTGCCGGATATCACAGGTTGAAAATCTTCGACGCTTCGGGAACACTCGTATTTGAAATTGAAAGAGAGATTGAAAACATCCTCAAAAACGATGCGGCAATAGAGCTCGCCAACTGTGCGAAGTTCGCATTTCAGAGACGCGAGGTTGTATTCAAGGACATTATAAAAGGAGAACTCGCAAAGCCTCTTGACACCATGAAGGATCTTGTGATTGTGCGCGGTGACGGAACACCGGTTTTCCACCTCGCAAATGTCTGCGACGACATCGAGCAGAAAATCACACACGTCATCCGCGGCGACGACCATGTGGAAAACACATACCGCCACATTTTCCTCTTCCAGGCGGCAGGATTTCCGGTGCCGCAGTACGGTCACCTTCCAATGATCGTCAACCAGGCCGGAAAGCCATACAGCAAGAGGGACGGCGACGCTTATGTCGGCGATTTCAGAAGCAAGGGCTATCTGCCGGAAGCACTGTTCAATTATCTTTCCCTGCTCGGCTGGTCTCCCGGCGACGACAGGGAGAAAATGTCCAGGGAGGAACTCGTTGAGGCGTTCACGCTCGAACGTGTAAAAAGTTCCTCTGCCCAGTTCGACATGAACAAACTTGGCAATATGAGCGGTCAGTACATGGCGGAAATGGATCCCGGGATATTCACGGAAAAAACATGGCGGGTTGCCGAAACGCAAGGCTGGACATCCGGAACCGACCGCGTCTACTTTGCGAAAGTCGCAAAACTGATGCAGTCACGAATGAAACTTTTTCCGCAGGTGAGCACCTGGAAATATTTCTTCTTCGACGAGTTCGAAAATGATGAAAAAGCCCGGATAAAACTGCTTGCCGACAGGAAATCCATGGATGCGATAAAATATGTTTTCGAAAACCTTTCATCATGCGCAGAGTTCACTCTGGATTCCATACAGAAATACATACGCGAGGCTGAAAGCCTGAACGGTATCCAAGAAGGCAAACTAAACCAGCCGCTTAGGATTGCATTGACAGGGCAGACAACCGGAGCCGGAATTTATGAAACTGCGGAAATGCTGGGCAGGGAAAAGACCTTGAAGCGGCTGAAAAATTTCAGTCCTTAAAAGGATCGGAAACCCTAATAAAAGGCGGAAAATGGAACCTCTGAAAATTCCAACGCTCAATGAATCGCCCAAGCGCGAAGATAAAAATATCAGCCGTGCCACATTTTTATTCTGCCCGGCATTGACATTTGTCAATCTTCAAGATAATTTTATCATAGAATGGTTTGTTGACCAAAGTATCGGATGGGGGCAATGAAAACACATATTACGAAGACGATCTTCCTGCTCACGCTGGCCTTTTCGTCCGTTTCAGCATATTCACTGCCTAAAAATGAATCAGTCGGAGCCGGAACTGTTGTGAAAGATTCGAATATATCGGCTTCAACGGAAGGGAATTTTTCGGCTGTAGGAAGCTCCAAAGTGAATGCCGGTGTTTCAGCAAAAGGCGCATATATCAAAGATTCAAATATTTCTTCCAATGTGTCAGGAACAGTCAACGCCGTGAATTCCAAGGTGAACCTCGGAGTCAAGGTAGATGGCGCCGCCATAGAGAATTCAAACATCAGTTCAACCACAAATGTCGGAGCCGTAAACGCTGTCAACTCATCGGTCAGCACCGGAGTCGAACTAAGCGGGGCGAAAGACTCCTCAATCCATTCGAACGTGAATGTCGGTTCCATAAATGCGGCAAATTCAACTGTGAACATCGGAACAGTCAAGGGCTATGCCGACGACAAGAAAGTTTCGACCAATGTCGGTCTGGGGTCGGTAAACGCCGTGAACAAGTCCGTGAATATAGGAAATGTGAACCTCGGCGGCGGAATGGGCGGAAATTCAAGAGTGTTCAACGAAAAAGAAGCCTCCGGCGGCGGCACCAATATAGGAAATGTGAATGTGCAGAGCAATACCGTCAAGGAGGTCAATGTATCGGTCGGCGAAGCCGGGGGTGGCAATGTTGCCGAGAAAATCAAGGCGAGACACATGTCCAAAGTTTATTCTGACAAAGACGGGGTTGATGCAAGTGGAACCAAGCATGTATATATCAGCGACAAAGACAGGAAAGAAGCCGAGAAGGGCGCCGGGAATGCCGGAAACGTCACAATTGACCGCAGTGACCACAAGGTGAGAAAAGTGGACATGTTTGTGGACAAGTAAGAGTACAAAGGTTACCGGTACTGGGGGGGATGCAAATGAAAACCGTCACGACAATATCGGCCAGTTTATTTCTCGTCTGCCTGACGGCATCTTCTCTCCCGGAGAATCCTGTCGCCGCCAAGACCGACGGAAGAACGACTGTCAGGGATTCAACGCTCTCTGTTGAGACGGAGGGAACCTTTGACGCCATTAACGAATCGAGGATAAATTCAGGGATAAAAGCTAAGAATTCCACCATGGGCGATTCCGATATTTCCTCAAAGACCAAGGCGAATGTAAAGGCTTCCAGTTTCTCAAACGTCAACACCGGAATAAAAATCAACGACGGCGCTGATGTGAGAGATTCGAAGCTTGAAACGAAGACGCAGGCAAAAAAAATAGATGCGAACAATTCGCAGGTATCTACGGGAATTGAAGTTTCCGGAGCGAGGGATTCGGATATACGGACAAATGTTTCCGCCGGGAACATAACAGCAAGAGACTCGACGGTCAACGTCGGTTCCGTGAAGGGAAATGTCCAGAACAAGAAGATAAGCACCGATGTCGGTGTCGGGGACATAAGCGCCGTACATGAAAAAGTCAACATAGGCAATGTGACAGTCAACGATCAGCCGGGCGGAAAATCCAGGGTATTCAATAAACCCGACAATCTTCTCAACGCGGACAGGAGTACAAACAATACCGATATAGGGAATGTGACGGTTGAAAGCAGGCGTGTCAACGAAGTGAATGTGACCGTGGGCGACGGCGGAGACAAAGGCATTGGCGAGAAAATAAAGGCGAAACATATGGCGGAATTCTATTCTAAGGATGACGGGGTGGATTCAAGCGGGACAAAGCATATATACGTCAACGACAGAGACCGGGAGAGAGCCGAGCGCGAAAAGGGAGATGCCGGAAACGTAACAATAGAAAAAGGAAGCAAGGTGAAAAAGGTCGATGTGTATGTGGGTGAGTAAAAAAATATCAGTTACGGGTGTAAGGTTTTTTGCGTGTCTTATCATGGCTTTTTCTCTTACATTCCTTACGACTTCATGTGCTGTCTGGAACTGGTTCATGGGGGGGATAAGCGATGAGGAAGTCACTGAACTTGACAAGAGCCTTGAAATTCAGAAGAGAAAAACCCCTTTTGACGATGCTTTGCTGAAGCTCGGCCCCATGATTCAGGCTTACGGTTATTCCCCGGCGCCCATTCAGTGTAAGAACATAGGCAATGAGACTGCGGAAAAAGGCCTGCCTTCGGATCTTTATGTGATGATTTCGACATGCATCAACAAGGTCGGCAGACAGATCACCTTCATCCCCTACGATGTGCAGTATGTCGTAAATGAATCGATAACGGGCGGGAAAATCGACAGGGTGTTTCCAACTGCGGTGATTGCCGGCGGGATAACGGGCTTTGACAAGGATCTCATAGAAAAGGAACGAAAAGGAGAGCTTGATGCGGCATGGGCGGGCGCACAGGTTTCCGGAAAGTACGATGCCGGCACCAGCGTTGCCAGGCTCTCTCTTGATCTGAACATGCTGGACTACAAGACACAGGCTTATTATCCCCAGGTGCAGGCGTCGAACTCAATCAATCTAAGGAGGGACAAGTACGGATGGGCCGTTTCCGCCTATTACATGGGTTGCGGCGGGGAATTTGAATCAGAAGTGAAAACCCAGCAGGGTCTGCACACGGCGTTGAGAATGCTTGTGGAATTCAGCACCGTTGAGCTTCTCGGCAAGTATTTCAAAGTTCCCTACTGGAAATGCATCAAGGGTGCGAATCCGGACGAGAACATGATAAAAAATGTGAAGGATTCATATATCGACATGCCGGAAAAACAACAGATAGCCGAACTCAAGCGCCTGCTTTTCCTTCACGGGTATAAGAACATAAACAGAAACACAGACACCCTCAATGAAATCGAACTCAACGCCCTCAGCAAGGCGAAACGGCAGTATGGTTGCACCGGCATATCAGACACACTGTTCAAGTTGTGGGAAAACCTCAATACGTCCGAATCGGCAAACATAATCGCCAGGGACAGAAAACGTATGCAGCTCGAGGAGCAGAACATGGCCGCAGAAAGACAGAAGACGGCAAAAATAACCGCTGAGCGGGAAGCGGAAAGAAAAGCGAAAGAGGCCGCAGAAATCAGGGAACTGCAGGCAAAGTTTGACAATTTCATCGCCGCAGCCGACAACTATGTGAAAGAAAACAAGTTAGACAAGGCGCTCGAAGGGTATGTCAGCGCCCTCAAAATAGCCCCGAACGCAGTATATCCGAAAGAGCAGTCTGAAAGGATCCGGGCATTCTTTGCTCAACAGAACGCAATACAGGAATCATTCAAAGCCACTGTTACCGCAGGCGATGAATCCTTTAAATCAAAAAAATACGATATGGCAAAAGCAAGTTATGAAAAAGCGGCTGAAAT
>JBAYFV010000262.1:0-5239 GCA_041666985.1 Victivallales bacterium | reverse complement strand
TCCGGATTGAGGGATTCAAGCTTCCTGAGGAGCGCATCGTAATCCTCGTCGCTTATTTCGGGTTCGCCGATCTCCCAGTAGCGCCTGTTGTGGTATTCGATAGCTGCGACAAGTTCGGCTTCTGTGTTTGGAATGTTAGGGGCCATTTTCTGTTTTCAATTGATTTCAATGTTATCAATAAGTCTGGTTTTGCCGAAGAAGGATGCCACGGCAATAAGGATTTTTCCGGATAAAATTTTCACGGGTTCCAGATTCTCAGGATCAACGATTTCGACATAATCAATTCTGCCGCCGCCGGCTTCTATTTCCGAAATAATGTTCTTTCTGACTGACCCGATTCTTTTTTCGCCGTTTGCGATTGCGAGTTTGGCGGATTTCAGGGAGCGGCTTATTGAAAGGGCGCACCTGCGTTCCTCCCGGGAGAGGTAAGTGTTCCTTGAACTTTTCGCAAGTCCGTCTTTTTCCCGGACAATATCCTCAAGCACTATTTTCACCGGAAAATTCAGGTCCCGCACCATTCTCCGGATGATTTTCGCCTGCTGGAAATCCTTTCTGCCGAAAACCGCGAAGTCCGGAAGTGTGGCGTTGAAAAGTTTCGCCACAACGGTAGTGACCCCTTTGAAATGTCCGGGTCTCGACTTTCCGCAGAGCCCCTTCGAAAGCGTCAGTTCCTCGATCCATGTGGAGAAGTCAGCAGAGTACATTTCATCGGGCGACGGTGCGAATATCGCGTCGGCGCCGTGCTTTTTGCAGAGGATCAAGTCGTTCCGGAAAGGGCGGGGGTATCTGCTGAAATCCTCTTTCGGCCCGAATTGGGCGGGATTGACAAAGACGGTGACAATCACTGCATCCGCATGTCTTTTCGCCGTATCAATGAGTTTCAAATGCCCTTCGTGAAGACAGCCCATGGTGGGGACAACGGCAATTGACAATCCCTTTTTCCTAAGCGAAGCGGAATACGCCTGCATCTTTTTTATTTTGCCAAGTATTTTCATGTTTTCGTGTTTTTCCCTATTACGTGGAGACTTCCGATTTCAGAATTCAGAAGGTTGGCGATAACCTGACATTTGGACATGAAAAGGAAAAACACCGGTCTGTCCGTTTCGTGCATGGTTTCGAAATTCCCCTGTCCTTTTGATATTATGAAGTCGCAGTTCTCGTAGTGATCCCTGAATTCATTGCTGCAGTTTTCCAGAATTACTCCCGGGATTGAATCGCCCGTGTCAATTATGTTCACGATTTCATTCATTCCGGACATTTCGGCCTCGCGCCTTGTGGCATCATTGAGGATGGGGTTCCCGCGCACTGCGAGAGTTATTTTTTCCTTGTACGGTTCGATGAGAAGCCTGTCGAAAACGATTTCGCCGCAGTTGTCGGCGATATAGAGGATTCTTTCTGATTCCATTATTCGCCTGTGGAGCCGTCCGATTGCACTGAGATCGATCTGCTGTTTCAGGGAATCGGCGATTATCTGGTGGACGCTGTTCAGGCTGAAATTGTGATCCGTGCCGAAGTCAATGATGTTTCCGGCAATGACCAGGCGGATTGCCGTTTCAAACGGATGTTCGGATTTTTCAACCTCGTGGCGCAGAAACGGCAGCATTTCGAGGGCGAACGCGGTGGATTCGTCCTTGATTTTAACGTATGCGTCCTCAACCCCGGTAACCCGTCTTACGATGGCATGTATTTTCTTGGCCATGGACGGCGGACTCTTGTCAAAGTCCAGTGAGGCGGCCATTGCGAGAGTCTGTCTCAATATTTCACGCTGCTCTTCGGCGTTTCTGCCGGTCATTTTTGCAACATTGAGCGAATGGGAGATGAAGCAGGGGATGCAGTCAATAAACGTTTTCATTCAGGCCCGGTTATTTTTTTAATATGAGTTTCTTCGGGGCGGTTGTGAGTTTAAGGCCGGGTTTATGTCCTGGTCCAAAGTTCGAACGCTGTTGCTGTTTGGGGTCTGAAAGAGTCTTTATCGCATTTAGGAACGAGTCCCAGGACTTGAAACGGTCTTCCGGATCCTTCGCGGTCATTGTCCGGATTATGCTGACGGCTTCCTTTGACATGTTTGCGGGGAAGACAATCTTGTCGGAAACATGTTTCTCAATCATTGTCCGTTCGTCCGGAGCCGTGAACGGGATTCTGCCCGTGAGCATTTCATAGAATATTATGCCGAGCGAGTAAAGATCGCTGCGCCAGTCGGCCCTGCGATCAAGCGCCTGTTCCGGAGACATGTAGATTGGATTGCCGAACACATAAGTGCGTTTATGCTGATAATTGCGGGCGATCCACGGAGCCAGGCCGATGTTTGCCACGACCGGTTCCCCGCTGTCGCCGAAAAGGATGGTTTCAGGTTTAATGCAAAGATGGATCAGGCAGTGCTCTGACATCGCGTAATTCAGGGCTTCTGCGATTTTCCTTATGATCTTCAGGGATTCCTTTTCAGTGAATGGCGCCTGGCTGGAGATGCGTTCTTCGAGATTGCCTTCGGACATGAAAGCCATGACCAGGTAGCAGTAATCGCCGAAAGTGCCGCAGTCGAAATAGTGGAATATGTTGGAATGGCTCAGCCTTCCTGTTTTCTGTACAAGCTCCCTGAATGAGAGCTTTGCCTCTGAATCAGCCCTGACGGAGAACATTTTCAGAACCACTGTGCGTTTCACTGATTCCTGGAAGGCGAGATACACCGTGGCTTTCTCGCTCGACGATATGCTTCTGACAATTTTATATCCGTTTATTTCCATTCCCGGAAGCATGGAGGATGCCGAATCGAGTTTTGCGGACGAAATGACAGGGACGCCTTTTTGTCCGGACGGGTCGAGACGGTCTAATCTCAAGGTGTCGGCCTGGGACGCCGAATTATCGGGTGCATCCGCGTTGCCCTGTTTGATTTTGCCGAACTTCATGATGGAAGTGGTCGTGGACTGATAGCGTTCAGGGTTTTCAACGCAGAAGACGAATTCCGCGTTGCCAATCCTGATTATGTCCCCGTCGGAAAGAAAAGCATCTTCGTTTGAAAGTATCTCTTCGTTGATCAGTGTGCCGTTGGTTGAGTCGAGATCCCTCAGGATGAATTTATTTTCAACGGGATGCAGATAAATCATGCAGTGTTTCCCGCTTACAAGAGGATCGTCGAGAATGGTTACGTCATTGCTGTCGGTCCTGCCGAGATGAAATTCCCCGTTGTCGGGAACAGGAACAGTTTCCTTTCCTGTCTGGTTCTGGAATATTAGGTATGGCATGTATTTATTTGAACTCGTTATATCCTTCAAGAAGTTTTTTCCTATGTTCTTCCGCCTCTTTCTTTTTCTTCTGTCCGATCGCGGCGGCAATATCGTCCTTGATTTTCGGGCTTTCCCTCGTCAGAAGAAAATCAGCATAAGCTGTCTTTTCACTGTTGAGCCTTATTGTCAGCTGACCTTTTGTCTCTTTTCCGGTCCACATGTAAACCTGTTCCAGCGGCGTAACCAGTTCCGCCTCAGTCCATCCGCATTTTGAGCAGGCGCCGCCGCTGGCAAAATTATGTTTTCCCTCGCACGGATCCTTTCTGTCGGCTTTTGCCGGGTCGGCGGCATCCAGTTTTTCCTGGTCGGTAAGTCCGTACTTGTCTCTGATTTTTCTTCCAAGGGCAAGCATGCCTTCCTGTGGCCCTATTCTGAAGACATAGACGACTTTGTACAGGAGATCAGATGTGAAATGGATTTCCAGTCTGGTCAGGGGGCCTTTTTCATAGTTGATTGTCTCAACGTCTCCGGTTCCGTTTGAATACTGCGGATAGAGCAGGGCGAACTCGTCTCTTTTCATCCCCCAGTACGCCAGTTCAAACCCCTGGTCGGCGTCAATGCCCGCATTCTTGGTGTTGTTGTCAAGCTGTTTTTCCTCGGCTGTTTTCCTTATAGCCTCCCTCTTTTTCGCAATTGCAGGGTCGTCTTTGCCTGGAGCCGGCGCCTTTGAATCCTCCGCAGACTGGGTTGCAGGTGCGGTGGGGGCGGTGGCTGCGACTGCTGCAGCCTTTGGTGTAACCTTTTCGGGAACAGTTGTCGGAGCCTGTATGCCTTTTATGAGAAGAGCGGCTACTTCCATCGGATTCCGCCAGGCGTTCATGTAGAAGATGTATCCGCTGTCCTCGTTTTCCTTGATTACGGCATCCCTCACCTCGTTGTAGACCTGAATGGAATAGGCGTTTTTCCTGGAATAGTAATCACGTATTTTTGTTTGGACGAACGATTCTTTTTTCTGATTCCTGCAGACCTCGTCAAACCTGACCCTGTCTTCGGGTGTGAGATCATACAGTGCGATGACAGTCCCTCCGATGTTTATACTGTTGCCTGTGCTTCCGTAGCTGAAGAAATACCCTTCCGCCTCATATTGCTTTTCCCCTTTGAGGTATTTCACTGAGACGTAATCAAGTATTTTGGACATCACGAAGGTCTTTTCCGCTTCAGTCTCAGCCTTCTTTTTAAGTGTCTCATAGCTGTCCGGGAATTTCTGACTCACTTTTTCCCTGACTGTTTTGCCTATTTCCTGAGCTGTTTTTGCGTTCTTTTTCGCTTCGGGTTCAAGGCGATACAGCTCTGAAACGTCCTTCAGTATGGCGTTGGCCACGTCATTATCGTTCAGATTCTCGCCGGCTTCCTTGTATTTCAATATTATCTTGGATATTTTCTGTATCCGCATGCTCGAAATGGCAGGCGTTTGCAAACCGTATGTGTTCAAGCATAAAATGAACAGGAATATAAAACAGAAAGAACACATTGCCCGATATGCGTTGAAAATCATATAATTAAGCTCCAGAAAAACTTGATTTGAAAACGGTGAAACAACGCCTTGAAATATAACGAATGGAAAATTATACCAGATTCCTTTGATTTTCAATTAAATATCTGTATTAAGTATAGCGTTTTTGAAGATTTTTATTCCAAACCCGATAAAAGAAGAATTAATAATCACAATGAATGACAAAGAGCTTGAAAAGACAAAGTCCTATGTTTGTGAAATAAGCGAGGAAAAGCTGTGCCGGCTGACGGCCCTCCTGACAGAATCCGGATGGGTTTTTGAGCCGTTCCCTCCCTATGCGCATTGGAAGGCGTCGAAAGAGAAGACAAAAATAGTCGCATACAAGAGCGGCAAGCTCACCGTCCAGGGGAAAGGGACAGGTGAATTTGTGACTTTTGCGCTTGAACCGGAAATCCTGAAGGAGGCTCGGCTCGGTTATGAGGGGATAATCGGCAACCCGAATGCC
>JBAYFV010000261.1:0-5241 GCA_041666985.1 Victivallales bacterium | reverse complement strand
GACGACATTTCCAACAGGTACAAACCGAAGACTTGCGAAGTCCAGACCTTGATGATCGAGGACATTTTCGTTGCGATGGTTGGATAAAAATTTGCGAAACTCGCAAATTTTATAAATGGGAAAATTATTGTCTCCGGTTCGCCGATTCTCCCGCTCTCCGATTCGAAAAAGACAGGCTAAAAGCCTGTCTCACTTCCGATACCCTTCCGGATTCTTTTTCGCCCAGTTCCAGGCGGATTGGATTACAGCTTCGGCGTTTTCAAACCGGGGCTTCCATCCGAGTTCCTTTTTGGCGAGTTCGGAACATCCGATTAGGCGAGGGGGGTCGCCGGGACGGCGGGAGACAAGGTCGGCGGGAATGGCATGTCCCGTGATTTTCCTTGAAACTTCTATTATCTCCTTAACGCTGCATCCGTTGCCTGTCCCGAGATTGTAATGGCCGCTCCGCGGGGCGTGGAGGGCAAGCTCATGAGCCTGCGCGAGGTCCAGGATGTGGATGTAATCCCTGATGCAGGTGCCGTCGGGTGTCGGATAGTCGTCCCCGAAAATCTTTATGCTTTTCATTTTCCCCAGGGCGACTTTCAAGACAAGGGGGACAAGATGCGTTTCGGGATTATGATCTTCCCCGAACTGTTCTGTGGCGCCTGCGGCATTGAAGTAACGGAGGGCAACATATTTGATTCCGAATATGGAATTGTACCATTTTAAAGCCCTCTCAAACATGAGTTTTGATTCGCCGTAGGGACTTATTGGAGACTGTTTTTCGCTCTCCGGAATCGGGATTTGCGTCGGTTCGCCGTATGTGGCGCACGTGCTTGAAAAAACAAAAGACTTTACCTTCCCCTCAACCGCCCCGTCAAGGAGATTTATTCCGGCACCGAGATTGTTCTGGAAATATTTTCCCGGATTTGTCATTGACTCGCCGACAAGCGAGTAGGCGGCGAAATGCATTATGCCGTCGAAACCGCCTTTTTTCAGCACATTGATGATCAGTTCGCGGTTGGCAAGATCCCCTTCCACAAATTCGGCGCGTTTGTCAACGGCGGCGCGGTGTCCGGTGACAAGTGAATCAAAGACGGTGACGGCACAGCCTCTGTCAAGAAGATATTCAGTGCAGGCGCTTCCGATGTATCCCGCACCGCCGCTAACAAGTATTTTCATTGATTCCCCTTTATTCCTGATTTAGTTTATTTTATGTGATAAAATAAACAATAACTTATGTGAAGACGCACAGCGCGGTGATGTTGTCTTCTCCGCCGCCGCGCAGGGACGAGTAAATGATGTTTTTTACGGCTTCGTAGGGATTTGAGGCGTCATTGAGTATTATCTCTATCTGGGGGTCTTCCAGATGGACATTTGCACCGTCTGAACAGAAGAGGAATCTGTCGCCGGGTTTTCTGTCAAAACTGTTTATTTCAGGCTTGAAGTCGAGGTTTGTCCCTATGGATTTTGAAATTATATGTGCGAAAGGATGGTTCTTGGATTCCTCCCGGCTGATGATGTTTCTTTTTATGAGTTCGGCTACAAAGCTGTGATCCTGTGTGATGGACTCCAGAATGCCGTTGCGCATCCTGTAGCATCTGCTGTCGCCCGCATGCGCAACGATCAGGGAACTCGGAGTGAATACTCCTGCGACAAGGGTTGTCCCCATGGGATGTTGGACATTGAAAGTCTTGTTCAGCCTGTAAATGGCCTCGTTTGACTTTATTATTTCATCTTCAAGGAATTTCAATATCTCGTCGGAGGACGAGTGGCGCCAGAGCTGGCGGTTCCTCCATTCAATGAGAAGTATGCGGCTGCACATTCTGCTTGCGATGTCTCCGCTGTCGTGGCCGCCTATTCCGTCAGCAACCGCCACGAAGGAGTTTTCGTGATTTTCGTTGACACAGTAGATATAGCTGTCTTCGTTGACTTCCCTTACAAGTCCGACGTGCGTGCCGGCGACAACATCAATGGGGGCGATGTTGTCATTGATATCCATATGTTTTTTGACGGTGTCCTGCATTTGTTCCGACAGAGGATTATTTCTTTTGAAATTATATACAACTTTTGCCGGAAAATACAAGGCTGCCTATCAATTTACCGGCAAACGCCCGGCTCCGTATTTAAAATGGAAAATTCCAAACAAATCCTTTACAATTCCAAAACTGCCAGCTATGTTTTTAATTCCGCCCTAACCCTAACCGATGGGTCAGGACGGGGAATGTTTTTATCAAATAGTTTGGGATCTAAATAAAAACAATAAAACCTGGAGTTGTCCGATGAAAGTATCTGTTGACAAGATTCGGAATTTTGCAGTGGCGGGTCACACAAGCAGCGGCAAAACGACACTTTGTGATCTTATGCTCTTCAAGGCCAAAGCGGTTGAACGACTGGGAAGCGTGGATCACAAGACGAGTGTTTCGGACTACACTCCCGACGAACAGGAAAAACTCAGCAGCATTTACGCGACAGCCCTGAACTGCGCCTGGGACAGCCGTCATTTCTTCTTCATGGACACGCCCGGATACGGGGAATTTATCGGAGAGACAATCGCCGCAATCCACAGCAGTGACGCAGTGCTTCTGGTTGTTGACGGAGTGACTGGCCTCGAAGTCGGCACGAGCAAGGCCTGGACGCTTGCGAAGGAAAGAAATCTTCCGAGAATGTTTTTCATCAACAGGCTTGACCGCGAACTTTCGGATTTCAACAGGGTGACGGAGCAGATCCAGGAAGCCTACGGAAAGACCGTATGCATTCCAATGACCATTCCGGTCGGGAAGGAAAAAGATTTGAGCAGAGTGGTAAGCGTGCTTGGAGGCAAGGATATTCCCGATGACATCGCCGCCGATGCCGCATTGTACCGCGAAAAGCTCATGGATGCCATTGCGGAGGCTGACGAGGAGCTGATGGTGCGCTATCTTGAAGGACAGAAGTTTTCGGATGAGGAGATTTTAAAAGGCCTTAACAAGGCCATATGCAGGGGAACCCTTGTTCCGGTTTTCGCCGGAAGCTCGATCAAGGATATAGGTGTGACCGAGCTTATGGATGCGGTCGCAAGCCTGTTCCCGAATCCGCTCGCCGCAGGCGAAAAGGAAATGAAGGATGGTGAAAAACTTGCGCTTAAGGAGGACGGGCCGGGCATGGCGCTCGTGTTCAAGTCAATTATTGATCCGTTTATCGGGCATCTTAATTTCTACCGTGTCTACAGCGGCAAATTCATGGCCGAATCTGAAATGTACAACCGTTCCACTGGGGAAAAGGAGAGATACGGCTCCCTTGCGATCGTGAACGGGAAAATCCAGACTCCCGTAACAGAGGTTCTTCCCGGATTCATTGTTGCGGTTGCAAAACTGAAAAGCACGAAAATATCAAACACCCTTTCAACAGTTTCCGGTGACATGCTTTTCGAGCCGATCCCTTTCCCGAATCCCGTAATGTCATATGCTGTCACGGCGGTGAAGGCGGGCGAGGAGGAGAAGATAATGGCCGGACTGATAAAAATCGCCGACAGCGATCCGACAATCAAGCTTGAACGCAATGACGAGACGCATGAGCAGCTGCTCCGCGGAATGGGCGACCAGCACATACACCAGGTCGTCAAAAAACTCAAGAACAACAACAAGATAGAAATCCATCTTTCCAGCCCCAAAATCCCGTACAGGGAGACGATCACGTCGAACGGCGAAGGGCATCACAGGCACAAGAAACAGAGCGGCGGACACGGACAGTTCGCCGAAGTCTACCTCCGCGTTTCTGCGAATCCCGCAGGCTTTGAGTTTGTGAATGACGTTTTCGGAGGAAGCATCCCGAAAAATTATATTCCCGCTGTCGAGAAAGGTGTCCGCGAGGCCATGGTCAAGGGGCCTCTCGCCGGATGCCACGTTGAGAATATGAAGGTTGCCGTCTATGATGGAAAAGACCATGATGTGGACTCCTCGGAAATGGCGTTCAAAATAGCTTCGAGGGCCGCCTTCAAGAAGGCCATGCAGCTCGCCAAGCCCATCCTCCTTGAGCCCATACAGAAAGTCAAGATAATGGTTCCCGGCAAGTATATGGGTGACATCACGGGTGATCTCAACCACAGGCGCGGACACATTCTCGGAATAAACATTGAAGAGGGCATGGAAGTGGTCAACGCCGAAGTCCCTCTCGCCGAAATGGCGCGTTACGCCAGCGAACTTCGCAGTCTTACCCAGGGATGCGGCTCCTTTGAAATGGAGTTTGCAAGATATGACCAGGTTCCCGCAATAATAGCCAGGCAGATAATCGAGAACTATAACAAGACTGTCACTGAAGAGGAAGAATAATTCCGCCCTCGGCGGAATTATAATGGTGAGCTGATTGCATATATAACGGAGGGCGGACTTTCCAGTCCGCCTTTTGTTTTAAGATTAGGCGGGTATGAAAACCCGCCTTCCGTTGTCTAGTATTCTACTCTCCACATGTATAATAATTTTTATGAAAACTCCGAAAATTAGATTTGCCACCAAAAAATCCCTGACAAGGATAGTAATTATCCTTGCTGTCTTCGCAGTTGTACTGGTCATTGGAACATCCTGCATGATTTCCATGCCCGGAAAGAGTTATTCAGGCGCTCTTCCTGAACTTTCCGGGCCGGAAAAGGAAATTTCTTCAGGTCTCAGATCGCATGTCGAATATCTTGCCTTGAAAATCGGACAGAGAAACTTCCTCTATCAAAAAGGCCTGCGCGATTCCGCCGATTACATAGGAGCAGAGTTTTCAGAATACGGATACAGGCCGGAACGAATACCGTTCAAGGCGGAAGCGAGCCTCGTCAGCTCTTTCAGAGGAGCCCCGAAAGACGATAATTTCATTTACGAAAACATTGTCGCTGAAATCAGGGGCGTCAGGCTTCCCGAGGAAATAATCGTCATCGGCGCCCATTATGATTCAGCGCCTTTGGACCGGTGCAGGGCTGCAAATGACAATGCGTCCGGCGTTGCCGCCGTACTTGAACTTGCAAGAATCTTCTCCGGCAGGACTTTTGACAGGACTGTGAGATTCGCAGCTTTTCCAAACGAGGAACCCCCGTATTTCTGGACAGGCGCCATGGGAAGTTATGTTTATGCGAAAAAGTGTAAAGACAGAAGAGCCAATTTCAAAAGTAGTCAGTAGTCAGAAGTCAGGATTCAGAATAAAACCGAATTTGAGTTCAAATTCAATTCTGTCTCCTCCTTTGAAACTCCACCTCACGCAAAGGCGCAAAGTCACAAAGTATTTTCTTTATGATTTCATTCT
>JBAYFV010000260.1:0-5244 GCA_041666985.1 Victivallales bacterium | reverse complement strand
TCAATTGCCAGGTCAATCATCTGCTCTCTCCATTGAGGTAATTGCAAAATTGCCGAAGGTAGGGCGCGTTCTCCGTAACGCGCCGCCTCAAGATGGACGGCTCGGCGAGCCGTCCCTACCTTGGATTCGCCAATTTTGAAATTACCTCCATTATCTTAACTATTACCTATTTTACTAGCATACTAGTAAAAGTCAATGTCCGCCGCAGGATTTTTTTTAAATAATCGAATCGTATAAAAAGTTGTATTTTGATAGGGTAATGGGATTAAACTGGATTAAAATATCCTTGACATTGAACCTAATTATCGCAGTTGGACGCATTTGCCGTAGCTGCAAGGCAACAAGGTGATGCTGTATTTTCATACTGCAAGCCGGAGGAAACGAACATTTCTTCACCACATTGCTTTTCAGAACGGAATCTTGCTTGCGTCATCAACAGAACCGCCAGCGTACAAGGCGTTAAATGCGCTGTGTTTTCCCGATTGGCCATGATATGGACCGGCATCAATCAGTATGGCGAAATTTTCAGGGGGCACCATCCCTCCAAAAGGAGCCGTGTCATATTCCTTACTGCCGACCCGTTCATTGCCCGGAAGTTCGATCTGCGTCCAGTTCCAAACATAGCTGCTCCCTTCCGTGGCATAAAGGTTTTCATTTTCATCGGGGCATTGGAATATCTGGGTTTGCTTTTCCATGTTGAGCGCAGTGGAGAGAGGTATCCGGGTGGGATTCGCAAGCTTTTGAGATGTGCAGTTGAAAGGGAAGAAGCCTTTGTTCTCCTGCTCATAGACCTGGATTGCAAGTCCTATCTGCTTCAGATTTGAAACACAGTTTATCCTCTTGCCCGACTTCTTCGCCCGTGAGAGGGAAGGAAGCACCATCGCCATCAGGATCCCGAGAATGGCTATAACCACCAGGAGCTCCACAAGTGTGAAAGGCACTGTACTTTGCCTGCATAATTTACCGCCGACGTGCATATGTTTCATCTCTTTCCTTTCTTCTTGGCTTTGGCCTGATCTCTTACAATTTCGTACATCGCCTGGGTCAACGGGGCGGACTCCGCCTTCTGACTCCCGCTCAATTCAAGCAGGAAAAACTTGGATGCCCCGCGCAACGCCCCGTTGCCGCCGGGACTTTCAAAGAATTCCGCCACTTTTTCAGGATTCTCCAAGGCTTTCCTGCGAAGATCATCGGCAGATTCCCTGATAACTTTTTCCCGTATTGAAGAAGGCAGCGTGAACAGCAGCTTAAAGGACTTATCAAGTTCCTCATAAGTAGCGTCGGCTATATGTTTTTCCGTAGCAACCGGATCCTGCAACAGTTTCTTTTTCTCGGTTTCAGACATGTTCCTGAAGGAACCGTCAATCTCATTTAACAGTTGTTCGGGCTCAATGTGCTGCGGATTCGCTATCGCCTTCTGAATGGCCCTGGCCTTTTTCATTCTTTCGTTTACCCACAGCCCCCCCAACAGTGCGGAAACCAATATGCACGTTCCTGCCAATGAGAGAATTATCTTTTTGTTTTTCATAGACACCAATTAAAATGCTAATTTTTTATAATACTATAAAACAACGGAAATTCCTTCTCTTCAATTCAGTTTCCCTCTATTTCCTTGACCTCAAGGCTATCGCAAGGGAAAGCAGTATCAGGGAGCCGATAATTGAAATCAGAATGATGTTGATTATCCTCATGGAGAATGGCGGCTTTGCAGCCACAGTTTGCTCCTTATCGGCTGTTGAGGCCGAATCAGGTGCAGACAAATTTTCACTGGGGAAAATATCGTCCAGGCTGAAATTGTCGCTGTAATCCCTGAGAGCCGGAAGTTCTTCGTCAATTGACAGTTTCCTGTCTGTAAATCCGTCCCAGTTCACCGATAACAGCAAGGCTGTCCCGGTTTTAAGCCCAGTCTCCCTGTCAATATTCTCTCCGGCAAGCAATCCAATTGTGTTTCTTATATTGTCCCTGTTGATTTCATCATTCGGGAAAAGCTCTAGAACCCTCCCCCTGGCATAAACCGGAACAAGCACCGGCTCATTGCTGACATTCATTATTTCGGGTTCGATAAAATTAAGCATATTCAAAAGGCTTTTCTCAGCCGTATCGTCCCGGGAAATTCTCATTATTGACATTTTGACATGTTTTCCGGGCTTATTTTCTTCTTTTGCGCCATCCGTTTTCGGTGGAACAGGAGTTTCTCCGCCTGAAGGATTGCTCCCGATGTTCTTTATTTCTTCCGAAAGCAGCTTAAGGATTCTATAGTCCTTGTACTCAACTCCTGATTCAATTAAGAGCCAGACGGCAGATTCCCCCTTAAGCAGCCTTCTCGCTATTTCCCTCCGCGCAGGTGAATCAGCTACAGTGTCAGCTTCTTCCAAAGTCACATGTCCGGTCCACAATGGATTTTCGACATCTGAATTCTCGGGGAAATAAATTATGGTGAAAGGGAATTTTTCAGGTTCCGCTATTTTCAACACTTCAGTCGTCTTCTCGTCAATATTGGCTTTATCGGTTACATCAATCTTTCTGAGCGAAAGATTCAGGGATCTTGTTTTATCCTCGGTTTTGGCCTGGATTGCTTTAAGCCCTTCATCTGACTCAACCGGGTTTTCAGCGTTATAAATCACAACTGCACGATAATAATCAGGCTTCCATTTCCAGAATCCGACCCGGCTGGCCGCGGCAGGTGCGGATGCAGGTTCCGCAGACGCGGCCGGAGCCGAAACCTGGGCGGATGCGATAAGGCCTGCAAGCAGTAAAACACAGGCATGCAATAATATTGTTAAATGTTTCATGTTCAAACTACTTTGACTTGTTCCACCCGTCTGTTGCGAATTTCGCAGACGACAGATTACCGGTCTCCGCCGTAATCACGTCTGGAACGGTAAAATTTTCAAACTCGATATTAAATTCCGCTGCAAAACCTTTAACCAGTTCTTCCGATAATTTATTCCTGTCTCCTCCTGATACTTCCAATGATATGCTGCCCTGGTGAAGTATCCCCTTCTTCGTCCGCCTCTGGGCCGCACCCGCCATCTTGCGGTTTTCGCAAATGACATCATATTTTGTCGGAGTCACAAAACACTTCATTGTGGCCCTGTCGGAAACAGGAACAGCGGAGTCGGCAAGTTTCCCCTGTTTTCCAAAAGCTGACATCGCCCTCAATACGGCCCTGTGAAAAACATGATAGCTTTCAACTCTGTCAAGGCCTTCAATCGGATGGTGGGCCGGAACAACAACGGTGTAGGTCAGATCCCTGTCATGATAAACAATTCCGCCTCCGGTCGGACGGCGTACAATCGAATATCTGTTCTCCGCCGATACGGCACCGTATTTCTGCGAATAGCCGATTGAGATGGAAGGTCTGTCCCAGCCGTAAATCCTCAGAAGAATCCTGCCCTGAAGAAACTCCGACTTTTCAAGCAGAAGCTCGTCAACAGCCATATTTACCGGGGGCGGCCTGTCTCCGTCCCTCCAGACATGCCATTTTTCATTCATGTAAAAGCTTGTTCAGAAATTTTTTAGTGTACATTTTTGAACCGAGGGCGTTCCTCAGTTTTTCCCATTCCCTGAGGCGCACATAATATTTCACAATGGGATACCTGTAGTATTTCGGACATTTCTTCAGGTGTACGAACCTCTCAAGATCAATAAGGACAATCTCTTCAGATCCCTTCCTCAAAAAAAGATGTTTCGCATGCCAGTCCGGATAAAAATAATCTGATGCGTGAATTTTATGCACTGCGCCGACAAGGTTTTTGAGAATATCCGTTTTCCGGACTTTGAACTCCGCAATAGCTTCCGGCGGGGCGTTGTTTTTGATCAGGTCCTCAAAAGAATGATATCCCGACAGATTCTTAAAAACCAGGAACGCCCTTCGACCCTGTTTATCAAATCCGTAAACCAGAAGTTTCGCGGTGTTCAGTCCGAACTCCGGGAGTATTTTCAACGCTTCAAACTCGTTGACTATGCACTGATATGATTTGCCTGAGGCTCTTTTAATAAAATACTGTATTCCGTTTATCCTGATAATTGTAGTCTGGCGGCTTATCTCCCCGTTTTTACGGTTGATGTGCTGCCTGACGGGCTTGTATTCGGCCGCAGCCCCGGATTCCTCGATAAACCAGAATGACTCAAAGCCTGTGATTCCGGCTTCATTAAAGCGGTGCTTGTCGAATTCGGCCGACCATATGACTACAGGTTTATTTTCCATTAAATTTTATTTCTAAGGTATTTTTCAGTTTTCCTAAGCACAGAATCCAGATCGGGAACAATTCCCGAAACCGGCGAATATGATTTCAAAAACAGTCCGGCTATTTCATCATGCCTGATTTTTTTCCCGAACTTGGCTCCGAGCTCGATAAAAGATGAAACAGTCCTCCCCAGTTCTGATGCACGGAGGTTTTCACAGATGGGCCTTGACCTTATGTCAACGCTGTCCAGATCCCAGAAGCCGAACGAAAATTCCCCCTTCGGGTTTTTGCTCACAAAAATATTGCTTAGCTTCGTATCGCCATGGTAGACACCGGCGTCATGCATTTTCGACATCATCGCTGCAACTGAGTCCGCGTAGATTTTCTGGATTTTCCTGTTTTCATACATGATCTTGCAGAAATCAATAGTTGAAATTATTCCGGGAACGGATTCGGCAATAAGATAGGCGGATGTCAGAACCCCCGCAGTCCGGCTTGCAGTTGCCGCAAGGGGCCTTGGCGTCGGAATCCCGTTCATCTCCAGATGCCAGGCTGCCTTCCAGGTGCGGAAGGGTTTCGCACTGCTGAACATGTATTTGAGTGTGTACCTGAGCCCTTTGTTATTGTATCTTTTGATAAAAACGGCAGTGCCGTCGGAAAGCGCAGTAATCCCGGCTTTCGTGCTTCTTGAATCTTTAATGATATCTGACGCACTAAGATATTTTCCAGGGTCTTCCAGGCAGTCGTGCATGGCCGGTGAATCGGAGCTCCTGCGTATGATCACCAGATTCATTCCATGAACTATTTTCAGAAAGTCCGAATTATTGTCAAAACAGTATCCTGCCGACAGTTTGTCTTTCATAAGAAATCTCTAGGTTCGTGTTTATTGAATCTACACCGGAAACCGCAGGATTTACAGGGGCACATCCCGATTTTCCATTTTCAGGGGAAGATGAAATTAGGCGGACAATAACCGCAACTCGGAATATCCAAATAAATTTTGCCAGCAAGATTTATAATTTAAGGTATAGGAATTTCAAAGTTTATGAATATC
>JBAYFV010000259.1:0-5323 GCA_041666985.1 Victivallales bacterium | reverse complement strand
GAAAATATCCCATTATCTCTGCGCCTGCGGCAAAAGGGATGATCTGATGAGCAGTGTACTTGGAATAAAAATCTCTCTTCCGTCGGAAATCAGCTGTTCCGATATGGATACCTGTTGCGGCTGTACCGAAGGTGCGGAATGCAAAGTGTCATCCGAGGAAATGGACAAGATGAAAAAAACAATAAAAGGAGAATGGACATGAAAGCGAAAACGATGGTTGTTCTGACGATTCTTTCCCTCTGCATCATTGGAGGAGCGAAGAATCCCGAGGGGGAATATACGGACGCGGAGTTCTACAGGGACAGTGTTTCCACCCTGAACCTGGTAAACGCACTCTATCTTACCGAGAGCCAGATGAAACAGCTTCTTGACCTTAACAGGGAATACAAGAAAATAAGGGACGACTTGAAAAACAGTCCTGAACTGACCGCCCTGAAGAAGAAGAGCGAGTCCGACATGAAAAAGCTATATGAGTATCTGATGAGCAATCCGGAGAAGGAGGATTCGAAAATCCAGAACGGGGCGGCCGGATCATTCAACAATCTGAAGGAATATGTCGAGAAGAAGACGGCCGACCTTCTTAAGCAGAACAATGACCTTCTGAAAAAGGCCAATTCCATATTGACCGATGAGCAGCTTGCCGTAATTGACAACTTCAAGCCGTGCATAGTCCCGCCGCCGGATCTCAGGGATCCTGTCAGGGCGGGGCAGGCGAGTTCCTCGTCCAAGCTGGAAAACACGCTTGACAAGCTGAGGTCAGTCAAGAAGGAGAACCTTGACACATTTATAAAGTTTGTAACAGACAGGTATGTGACGGCCACAAACGAGAAGGTCTACAAGATGACTTCCGAGGAGGAGAAGAAGAAGAGGGATGAGATAAGCAAGCTCCTCAGGCAGGCATACAGCATGAGCGACACCGATTTCGAACTCAAGAAGGACAGTATTGCGGCCACATTGACACCGGAGGACAAGATAAAGAAGCTCCATGAGGAGATAAAGGAGAGGAATCCGCACCTGAATTCGCTTGTGAAGCTTAAGGAGAACAGCGTCAAGAAGTTCCTGATCAATCCCGAGATAGTCATTCCGATACTGGAGAAGCGCATGAAGTCCGGGACGGCCGGCGGGCTGAAGTAGGGGCGACATGGACTGCAAATACACAGTTTATACCCGCAGGGAGGTTCTGGAGCTGATGGCGAAGGCCGGAGCCGGGGTGGGGGCTTCTGCGGTCGCCCTGCAGGCGTTCGGATGGTTTATCCCCGAAGCGGATGCCGCAGACTCTGTGCCGATGAGGAAGGCAATGTTCCAGACTAAGCTCGACAAGGGGCTTGTCCGCTGCGATCTCTGTCCGAGGAATATCACCATCAAACCCGGGAATATGTGTTTCTGCAGGACGCGGAAAAACATAAACGGCGAACTTTACGCGCTAGGATTCAACAGCCCGTGCCTGATAAACTTCGATCCGATTGAGAGGGGGCCTATTTATCATTTCCTGCCGGGAACCCAGTCAATGACAATGGCTACGGCCGGCTGCAACATGAACTGCCAGTACTGCCAGAACTACGAGCTTGCGCAGACTTCCCCTGACAAGGCGAAGAGAATTGATTTCAATGTTCCGGAGGCCTGCCGTAAGGGGCGGATGAAGTCCATTACTCTCACTTATACTGAACCTGCCGTCCAGCCGGAATATCTGATTGAAATATCAAAGACCGCAAAGGCCTATAAGCTGCCGGTGGTGGTATGTACTGCAGGTTATATAAACCCTGAACCGCTCAAGGCGCTGATACCGCATGTCGATGCGTTTGCCGTGACACTCAAGGCTGCAACCGACGAGGGGTATGTAAAACTCACCGAAGTCCACATGGATCCGGTCCTTGAGACAATCAAGAACATAAGAAAATCAGGGAAATGGCTTGAAATAGTGACGCTTGTCGTGGAGGGATACAACGATGGAAGGGATGACATACGGAGGATTGCCAGATGGATAAGGGACAATGCGGGGACGGATGTTCCGTGGCACCTGTCGAGATTCACACCCGGATACAAGCTTAAAAAACTACCGCCGACACAGAGGAAGACTTTGGAGGAGGCCAGGGCCGAAGGCCTTGCCCAGGGGCTTAAATACGTGTATATAACCAATCTCGCTCCTCATGACGGCAATCATACATACTGTCCGAAATGCAAGGACAAAGTCATTGAAAGACTCGCCTTCAAGACCACGGGATTCAATCTCAAGGATGGCAGATGCGGAACCTGCGGGGAAAAAATTCCGGGCGTATGGCGCTGATATCGTTCTCTTTCAGACTGCGGTGAAACCTATGGACAACATCAGAAACGTTTATGTGCTCCTCTTGTTACAGGGGGTTTATTCGCAGTTCGTGCAGGCCGTCATCCTGCGCGAGCTCGCTATGAGGTTTTCAGGAATTGAAATCGCGTTCGCAGCCGCCCTTTCCTCGATAATCGTATGGACTGCCGCCGGTGCGTTCTTTGGCAGATCGGTTAAAATCCGGCAAAATCTGCAGGCGACATCTGTTCTTCTTCTCCTCATGATGTCGCCTGTTTTGGCCGTTGCGTCTCTTCTGTATGCGGCGTGCGGACATCCTTTCCTTTCACAGGGATATGAACTTGCATACAGCCTCGACGAGATCATCCTGTTCAGCTCGCTGATGACACTGCCTTTCGGGATTGTGAACGGGATGATCTTCGGGCATATGTCGGCAATCGCGCAAAATGAAAAAGCCGGCCTCATATATGCGGCAGATGCGATCGGGGATACGGCGGGAGGTATTGTTTTCTCCCTTCTGCTTGCATCTTTCGCCCCGCCGTTTTCCGTGATAGCGGTCTCCGGGATTGTGCTAATGACTTGTTCCCTGGTACTTCTCCGCCGTCGAAACAGGCTTGCCGTTGTGATTTCAGCCTTGGCAATACCGCTTGTCTTTTCAGCGGCATTTTTTGATGGGCAGATTTCCCGGATGAAATGGAAGCATATACTGCCATCATTCACCCATGAACAGACCGTTGAAACGGCGTATGGACGGGTGGACATCCTCAAGTCGGCTTCTCATGAGGCAAAGGCGGTGTATTTCGAAGGCTCGCTGTGCGGAACTGTCCCAGCGGATAAGGAACTTTCAATTCCTCTTGCCGCCCTTTCCCTGTCGGAAACCGGAGGTGAAAACCTTGAGATACTTCTTGTGACATCTGTTTTCAATCCTCTGATTCCCATCTTATGCGGCATGAATTCAGTTTCGAGGGTAGACCTCGTGTGCCTTGACCGGAGGCTCTTTGAGGTTTCAAGAAATTTGAATGCGGTTGCGGTCAAATCCCGGAAACTGAACCTGAAGTTCGGCGATGCCAGAGCCTATATGGAAAAAGCTGCGGCTAAATATGATCTTGTGGTCGTCCTTGATTCAGAGCCGGACAGCATATCCGGGAACAGGTTTTTCACGAAAGAGTTCTACAGGCTTGCCAAGGAGAACCTCAGGGACGGGGGCGTGCTGGTCACCTCCATGCCGTCCACCGAGGGATACAGCGGAGAAAAAACGAGGATTTTCAATGCGACAATAACTTCAACATTGAAAACTTCTTTCCGAAATGTTGCCGTGGCGCCCGGAGAGGAGAAGATCGTCGCGGCTTCTGATTCGGAAGGACTTACTGCGGATTTCGCAGAACTCGATCGCCGCGCCGAAAAAATCTTGAAGGGGACTCCCGATTTCGTCCCTGGGATACTGTCGGCCACATTTTCACAGTCGGAACAGAGGACGGAAGCAGGACAGATTGAAGCGGCTGAAGGGAGCTGCGGGATCAATTCGGATGCTTCCCCGATGCTTCCGATGCATTATCTCAAACTCCGCTCGAGAATTATTTCCGGTGATTTTGAGAGACCCGGCATATGCGCGTCCGCCATTGAATGGATATCCGGAAAGATTGGAATGATCATTGCAATATTTTCAGTGATCTGTGCATTTGTCCTTGTTTTCAGGATGAAAAGGCACGGACATCGGTTCAGCATCGGGTTTTCCTCCTTTGAAAATGGTTTCTATGCGATGGGGGTGGACATAATGATTCTGTTCATCTACCAGAACAGATGCGGCATGTTATATAAGGATATAGCGGCAATGGCGGCCGTGTTCATTGCCGGGACGGCAACCGGCGCCTGTTGCGGACAAGGAATGAAGAAAATGAGTTTAGCGGCAGCTTTCTTATCAGCTGTCGTTCCGATTTCAGGAATGTCCCTTTCCCAGGTTCCGGTTTTTTTCATAATGCCTTCCGTAGTGATTCTCTTGTTTGCAGCGGGTCTTTCGGTTGGAGCAACATACTCGCTGCTTGTTGAAAAATCCTCAAAAACAGCGGATGGCAGTTTGCTTTGGGTTTTTGAAATGGCTGGAGGAGCGCTCGGTGGTATTGCGTTTGCCCTGTTTCTCATGCCGTTGGCAGGAATCGCAGCCTGTGTTCTTATCCTGACATTCACGCGCCTGTATCCAATCATACTTTCCATGAAGGATGTTCCTCGACAGGATTGAAAATAGGCGCCCTGAAATCATATGAATTTGAAAAATCATGAATAATAATGTAACAGAAACAGGTTTGTCTCGTCTTTACCTGCAAACACAAACATATTAGGGAGATAAAGACCATGAACAGGAAGATCATGTTGACAGTCGCAGCAGTCGGAACTTTTTTTCTGATGGGGAGCTTGTCCGCGGAGGAAGCCGCCACCCAGGAGAAGAAAGCTCAGGCCGAATGCCCGGTGATGGGTGGAAAAATAAACAAGAGCATTTTCGTTGACGCCCAGGGTAAAAGAATTTACCTCTGCTGCAGCGGATGCATCGGAAAAGTGAAGGCTGATCCTGGAAAATACATAAAAGCAATGGAAGCAAAAGGGATTGTCTTGGAGGAGACACCGAAGGACAAGGCTGCCACCGAGGCCAAAGGCTCTCGGTAGGGTTAACCGGTTCCGCCGGAACTTCAAATACAACTTCCTATACGATTTAAAGTTCGCGTAGCATCTGAATTGTAATGCGTCAGTCTTTAAAGACTTGAGGGGGCAGTTCCGTACTTTTCCCTCGTGCCTCGGGAAGCAGTCCTGGAACCGACCCCGATAAAACTGACGCATTACTCTGAATTCAGCGTCAAACTGCGGTGTTCGCAGTTTTATCAATAAGAAACTAAATGGAGGGCGGGTTTTCTTACCCGCCAACAGGAGAAATCGCGGGTTGGAAAACCCGCGCTCGTGCGCCTGTGGGCGCACATCACGGGGAGGTGAAAGTCCTCTCCAGACATACGATCTCCGGTCTGTATCTGAACGTAACTGCGTCGTCAGGAGACG
>JBAYFV010000258.1:0-5378 GCA_041666985.1 Victivallales bacterium | reverse complement strand
CAGGTCGGCGACAAAGGCGACAGCAACCGTCTTCTCAATTCCGATCCCGTTCTCTGGAAGTTTGTCGGAATTGTGCGCGGCCTGACTGTTTTGGACGCCGGATGCGGTACGGGTTATCTGTCCAGGAAGCTTTGCGACAGGGGTGCTTCCGTCATTGGGATTGACTTGTCCTCAAAAATGATTGAGATTGCCAGGCAGAAGAATCCGGACATGGATTTCCGTATTGATTCATGTTCCGAACTGCGGACGCTTGACACCGGCTATTTTGACATGATTGTTTCAAACTACGTTCTTATGGACTTGCGGGATCTTCAGGGCGCCATGAGGTCGTTCCATCGTGTGCTGAAACCGGACGGTCTGGCGGTTCTTGTGTTTTCCCATCCCTGTTTCCCGCAGGCCAGGGCTTCCGTGAATGATCAGGACGGCACAGTGACCTATGTCTGGGGCTACAATTACTTTGAAGAGGCGCGGCAGGTGTCTCCTCCATGGGGGCATTTCAAGTCGGAGTTCATATGGTTTCACAGACCCCTTTCCGCATACTGGAAGGCTTTCAAAAACGCTGGCTTCGAAGTGGTGGATTTCGATGAGCCGAGTCTCACGCGCGACAGATACCATCTTGCGGCAAATAAACGGCAGCTGAGTAACGGCAAATCGCGGCCGTATTCAGTGGCGTTCAAGCTGAGGAAGGAGCCTGTCGCAAAATGAGTTTCTTCCGGTTGGTGGTTTTCCGGGAAAACAGTGAAAACATTATCCTGGAAAACTATATTTTCCGGCTTTGTTTATGACTTTGTCCACGCCGGGGAGCTTCACATGTAATTTTATCCCGGACGGTATTTTCACCGTCGCTTCAATCTTTCCGCCACGCCTTTCCCACCCGGCTTTTATTTCACCTTTCGGGGAGGGCACTGACGCTTCGGCAAAATCAATTCCATCTGCAATTTGCGGTGAGAATTCAACGGATTCCCATGCCGGTCCAAGCTGCCTGATTCCGGCAAGGATATTGACAAAATGAAATGACGGATGCGCTGTCCAGGCATGGGAGCATGAGGCCTCTGCAGTTTCAGACCACTCAAATCCTTCCCAGGTGGTTCCGGTACTAAGCATCGGAGACCAGTTCTCCCTGATTAATTTTATGACTTCATTTCCGTAGCCGCGCCTGCCCATTGTCTCGAAAACGTACGTCGCCCAGAATGCCGACGGGACAGGCCATGACGATTTCCCCCCTTTGAGATAAGGCAGTATCCGTTTCCCAATCATGGTTTCATGGAATTCCGGCTTCAGATTCAGCATCAGCGCCATGACCTGATCATGTACGGACGGTTCGCCGGACTGCTTGCCGTTCTTGTCAAGGCACGCGCAGAAAAGTCCCGCCTTTGTGTCGAAAAGTTTTTTCTCAATAAGTTTCCTGCGCTTGCCGATTTCGGCATTGCACTTCCTCAGTTCGGTAATTTTACCGTCCGCCCTGAGGAGTTTAGCATAATATTCAAGAGTGATAAGGTGCCATAGGTTGAGGAAAGTGGGAACTTGCTCCTTCGGTAAATCCGACCAGTTCTCAAAAAGCCAGAAACGCGGATCGTAAACAAGCAACCCGTTTTCATCCCGGACTTCGGGGGATTCGAAATACCCGAGGATTTCCCTTATCCTTGAATGCTGATCATGGAAAACTTTCAGATCTCCCGTTTGCCAGTAGTAATCCCATATCGTGAGTATCCAGGTAAGCGAGAAATCAGGCAGGATGCACCATCCGGAAGAAGTTGGGGCATGCCCGTAAGTCAGCCCCTGCGGAGCGCGCTGTCCCGCAATCGAATGTATTCCCCTGGCAAGAAGCCGCGCGTCGCCGTCAATGAAGAAAGTGTTTGCAGCCTGGACGCGCGCATCGCCCCACCACTGCGCCTGTTCGCGCCACGGGGTGTCGACATAGGCGTCAATAGAACATATCTGCTGGGTGTGTTTGGATATTGCATAGATGTCATTTATAACACTGTCGGAAGATTTGAAATCTCCTTTCATGGTGAAGGGGTAATAAGCCGTCCTCAAATTCAATTTTATTTTCAGTGTCTTTGTCGTATCGCGGATGACAATTGAAAAATGGCGTCCGCCTATGATATGGTAGAATTCATGTTTTGTCTTTCCCTTTGCAACTCTCAATCTGTTTGCCAGCGCGATAAGGCATCCTTCTCCCGGCTTGAGAAACACGGGAATGCCGTCCCTCAGGCACTGAAAATAATGGAAGTCGAGAATTTCTCCTCCTGTCGCGCCCCCGATTTCAACGATAAGGTTGCCGACTGCGAATTTCCCCATGTCTACAGTTACAGTCCGGAATTTCCCCTTGCCGACGGGTTCAACGGTTATTTCCAGGAAGTTTTCACCTGAAACTGATTTCACCGCATTCCCTTTTTCCCATTTTCTCACCGACGGGAATTCGCTGTCAACGAAATGCCAGGAAATATTCTTGCATGTCTTGTAATCGCCGCTGCAGCTTCCGACACCTGTCGAAGTTACCGACGCAGGCTTGACTATGTCTTCACGGAGCATCGGAATCCCCCTCGGCTCGACGCTGTCGTACGGAGGCTGGCCGAACGGAGTTGACAGAAACTGGGACGCCCCGTCCGGAAAATATTTTGCACACCAGCCAGTCGGCTCTTCTGGTGAAAATATCCATGCCCTGTCATCTTCCGCAGCATTGAAGTCCTCCTGGAAATCCAACTGCAATGACAATCTTCCGGTTTCGACATTATAGGCGGAAGCGCGGCGCATCTTCCATGTTTTGGCATCTGAACGGATTTCAACTTCTCCCCATTTTGCGGCGCAAAGCATCCCCGCCTTGGTGTGGTGAAGATACTGGAAGGTGCTTATTCCGGGCGTGTACGCCTCTACGGAAATCCAGTTTTTCCCGGCCTGTAAATATTTTTTAATATCAATTTCATCGAACGGCCAATGGCTCTGATACCCTCTGGCCGGCCCCCTGCATACATAGTCCCCGTTCACGTACAGTCTGTATGACTTGTCGGCTGTTATGAGGAAAGGCGCTTTCACGGGAATCTTTTTCAGCTCGAAATCGTATCTGAACTGTGCGAAGTGGTTAAGAAGATACATGTAGCCCTCGGGCCATATCCAGGCAGATTTCCTCAGCGGATGATCCGCCGGTATCGGAGCGGTTATCTCGTTATCCATTAAATTCTCCGGTTTTATTTTATGGTTTTTCCACGGCCAAATCTATGGGATTTCCATAATTTGTCAAATTGCAGAAAGTGAATTGGAGAATATAGATTGTTTCGCTGAGGCGCGGAGAACACAAAGAAATTCGGAAAACATTCCTTGAATGGTACATGCAATTGATGTACAGTATGACTATGAGATACGAATGGAATCCAGAGAAAAATAAATTACTTAAAAGAGAACGCAATATATCTTTTGAGCAGATAATATTTCACCTTTCAAAGGGTGACATATGGAAGATTTCGGAACATCCCGACCAGGTAAATTATCCCGGGCAGAAAATATTTTTTGTCATTGTAGACGGATATATTTACATGGTTCCTTATGTGATTGGGAAGGGAACAACATTTTTAAAGACAATTATACCAAGCCGTAAGGCCACAAAAACATATAAGGAAGAAAAGGAGAAATGATATGAAATATGATAGCGAAGAAAAGGCCATTATGGATGCATATGACAGCGGGAAAATGAAGCTTTCCAAGCCGACAAAAGCTGAAATCGCCTCCATTAAGGTGGCCGCAGTCAACACCTTCAAGAAGGATAAGCGTATTACCATACGTCTTTATGAACATGATTTCACAGGAATACAGAAAAAGGCGATGGAAATGGGTGTGCCGTATCAGACACTCATATCCGGTGTCATTCACCGCTATATCGAAGGCGATATGAAGATTAAAGCCGGGTAACACAAAGAAATTCGGAAATTATTCTGACAGGATTTACAGGATTATCCAGTTAAAAAACTTCGTGACTTTGTGGCTTTGTGAGAGAAAATGGAATGAAAATTTTCCTGCATCAGGAAAATTTCTCTTTCAGCGCCCATAGTCCGAGTCCGGGATTGCTGATGAAGAATATCTCCTCGCCGTCCGGCATCGTGTTGAAACCGTCCTTGAGTTTCCTGTGATCGTAGATTTTCGACATGGTCTCATATTTTTCGGCCTTGAATCCGACGCCGTGGATTGCGTCAATGCTCATTCCGGGGCCGGGACAGTAGGTGATGTTGAAACGCCCTTCGCTCGAACCGTGTATGAGGTGCGCCGCCGCACCTAGGTTGTTCTGAAGTTCCTTGTGTACTTTGACTGCGTCAAGCGTCGCCGGTGTTCCGCGGTATCCGTATTTGCGGATGAGACGGTCTATCTCGGGATCCTCTCCGAACTCCCTGAGTCCGGGGGCAAGCACAATCAGCTCCCCTTTGTCAGCCATCACCATTCTCGTGCGATAAACGGATTTGTTTCCCAGCCATGTACTCTTGAACTCCTCGTGATCGAGGTGGACAACAACCTTTTTGAGAGGCTTGTCAAGAAGATCAAGATTCACTTTCTGGCTCAGCTTCGCACCTTCGGCAAACGTCTCCATGTCCTTCCCGACATAAAGGCCGCGCATTTCCATCTTACCGGAAGCCTGGTTTTTCTGCATGACAGTCAATATGTAATATATGGGGAGATCCGTCATGAATTTATCAATGCCGTAATTGAAAAGTTTTCTGACTGGCGTATCGGTTCGCCCCATGATTCTTTCCATTCCGTAAACTGCTCCGAGGAAATGCGATTTGTTTATGGTGTCCTGTCCGCCGACTCCAACACAAATGTTCTTCGAATAATTCGCCATCCCGACAACTTCGTGGGGCACAATCTGTCCGATGGAAAGGATCAGGTCGTAATTGTCGAAAAGCATTTTATTGACTTCAATATTGACCGAATAGTCGAGCTTTCCCTCCGACCATTCCTTAATGACCGAGGACGGGACTTCGCCGAGTTTCCTCAATCCGTTGCGCCAGTCGTGGACCTTGAAACAGTCAAGGGGGATCTTATTCCCGAACATTATGCGGATTTCCTTTTCCGTCATTGCAAAATGCGTTCCCAGCGCGGGCAGAATATCTATTTTAACGCCTTTGGGCGCAAGCAGCTCGTAGATTATTTCAGTTATCTCGCCGGCATTGGAATTGAAACGCGTAAAGTCCGGGGGAATAAGAAGAACCCTTTTCAGCTTCTTCCCGATTTTTTCGAAGGACTCGGAAATAAGCTGTTCCTTGTCTTTTCTTCCAAGACAAATATCAGTGCCCGCTTTTGCAGATATGTAAGACATGGTCAAGAACTCCTGTTTTTTAATTGGACAACGAACGCATAACATAGTTCCATATATATGAATGGGCTAATTG
>JBAYFV010000257.1:0-5390 GCA_041666985.1 Victivallales bacterium | reverse complement strand
GAGGATGTTTTCCGCTTCGGCAAATTCGGAATTATTCATGAGATGACTGGCAAGATGGCTTGCCGCTGAAACTGTCGGGCTGAGCTTGTATGCGATCCTGTAGCTCGCCTCTATCTCCCTTCCGTCGTATCCGCCTGCGGTTTCCATCGCCTTGCCGTATCCGACAAAATCCTCCGCCCGCTCAATTGTTTTTGGAGATGCGATTATAAACAACAGGGAATATGCGGCGGCAAGGGCAAGTGCAAGAGGTGTTAAATATTTCTTCTTCTTTCTGAAGGGGAGAACGTTCCTGATTATGAATACAATGGCAAATGCGGCAAAAACACAGAAGACGGGAAGAAGTACCAGCTTATAGCGTCCAAGCGGTATGAATACCGTCATTGGAATCGCAAACGCGGCAAGATAGATGAAAAGGAGGAATGTCTCCCTCGGTTTGGTTCTGCGTTTCAAGATCACGATAAGCATTCCAAGCGTGGCAAAGGGAATTAACAGGAGCGGGCCCGCCATATGTTTGAGCGGTGGAAGCATCTCCTTCACAAAATAATAATTGAGATTGTCGGGCAGCTCATAGGCGCTGAATATTGAGATGAATTTGCCTGCATAGTTTTCAGCCTTGCCGACGTATGATGGGGAATTGCCGCTTCCAAGGCTTTTAGCGGGGAGCGAATGGCTGGTCAAGTTGATTTCAAGTCCGGCCTTAACCGCATATGCGCTGCTTCGAAACGCAGGTATGGGGTTGAAGTTTGACATGTTGCTGAAATTAAAAATGGAAACAGGGATGAAAGCCATTAAAAGTCCGGTTATCGGAAGAAGCACCGCAAGCCCGGAATTGATTGTGTGTCTGTGTTTCCTGTCACGTCTCAGCTGAGTGTAAATTATCCAGGCGACGGCAAGAAGTGTCCAGAGTATTCCCGGAAACCTGACCAGCGAAGGGAGTGCCGCTGCAATTCCGGAAAGCACAAGCCAGGTTTTAGAACCGGGTCTTCTGTTCTGATGGACAATTGCGGCAAGGGACAGCACGCACGTTAACACATAAACAGATTCAATCAGAGTCATGCTTTCATACATGAGTTCCGGCGAATAGAGCGCGGCAAGCATTCCTGAAATCAAAGCGGCCGTACGGTTCCTCAATATTTTGAACGTTATGAATGTTATAAGAAGTGATGTGACGATTCCAAGGGCGAGCTGCCCGGATATTATCGCGGGGACATTCAATTCGTGTCCCGACAGAAGATAACAGCAGTAAACATAGGATTTGTAAATCGAGAAATCAGTTTTCCCCAGGCAGAACTGTTCGGCATTGCCCATAATGGTCTTCATGTCAAGACCGGAAATCTTGTGATAATATCTGAACGGCGATTCCATCCAGTTGGCGAAAAGGATTATCCTGGCGGTCAGCGCGGCAATAAAAACCGTAAGGTAGACGAGAGCGTTTTTTGAGTATGGGTGTTTGATGGACACAAACTTTTCAAAAAAAGAATTTGAAATTTTTTCACTGCTTCGTTTTGTTTGCATATTATCTGTTCTCCTCAATCTTCAAACTCCCGAACTCTAGAACTTGCGCACTTTCGAACTTCACCTTTGCGCCTCTGCGCCTCCGTGGTTAATCTTCCGCATTTCCAAGTACAGCTCGCGTCCGACCCAGGCATCGGTGGCGGCATATATTATCTGAGAAGGCGTCAAGTCGTTGCTGGCCCAATTCGATGTCTTTGCAGATTTGGAGATTCGGAATCCGAGCAGTACGGCCGCAAGACCGCGCAAACCGTGGTTTTGTATTCCATGTTTCTTTGCGAGGTTTCCAATGTCAATAAAGCCGGCAGGTTCGAACTGCGCCAGCGTTCTGAGCTCGTTGATGTCATAGTTCAGGGAGACGCCCGCCTTGATAATACCAGGGTTGGACAGAATGCCCAGGAGTGGATGCGGCAGACCTGTGAATTTAAGCTGAAAAATAAATACTTCATTTTGTCCGGCGAGTTGCAGGAGTGCAGGCGGGTAGCTTTCCCCTTTTCTATAAGCGGGTCTTGTTTCCGTGTCAAAGCCGAGAATGCTTTCCTTTTCGAGAAGTATTGCCGCCTTGGTCAATTCGGCTTCGGAACGAATTAAATGAACTGTTCCCTCGTATCTTTTGATGGGACGCTCATTTATTTCATCCTTTTGCATCCTTTCCCGTCCGGGGAGCTGATGTTTCAAACTCGCTGGTGTACTGGTGTTATTCATTGTGTCATCCATTCCTCGGTAATATTTGATTGCACCCATCGGGTAAGGGACGCGTCAGCAGAGTGACGCGGCTACAGTTTGGATTATTGTAGCTACGTCACTCTGTTGACGCGTTCCTTGAATGCGATTTGGTGTTTTTCCTTTTATTCTTGTTCTCTTGATCATTAATGATTTCACTTGAATATCGTCCCAGATGTTGCGCATTTTGGACAGTTGACTTCTTTCCCTGACAATTTCCCCAATGCGACGAATGGGTAGAGATACAGGCGGAAATCCGCATTGGCCAGGGGGATGGTGCAGCCGACAGCAGCCAATATCAGCCAGTATTTTGAGAGAAGTAATCCCAGAACAGCACCCAGGACAATCAACGACAATGAAATTTTACTTGGAAAGAGATACACATGCATGATTCCCTTCTGGGTTAGAGAAGTAGTGCCATTGCAAAACATGCAGTTCAATTCTGTTGTCATTGATTTCCGATCCCTGTCAGCCACGGCTATGATGCAGTGTCGGCTGGAATTCTTTAAAAATTAATTTTTAGACGATGATTCGGACTGACCTTGGAGTGCACTGTCTTGACTGCGCTTTAAAACTGCACAAAACGCAGAAGATGCGACTCCGTAGCAAAAACAAAGCGGTGTCAAGCCACCGCACTCCGAAAGATTCGCTTTCGCTCATCAGTAAATCATCAAGATCAGGAACAAACAAATTAGCTCAATGGACATTGCGGAATCAGGGCATAAGGCCAATGAATTTATTTTGACTTTCCCAAGGCAAAATTACTACTTGAAAAGATCCGGCATGTATTGTCTTGCCCTTGCGAGCATTTCTTCGTCCGAGATCGAGCTGATCCTGCCGTTCTTGTACTCTTCGTCAATCCACTTTTTTATCGTCATTATTCCCGGATTGTTCTTGCGGATGTCTGAAGCCGCCTCCCCCAGGTTGCTGTGAAGCCAGTATGCGATTCCGGCAAGGCCGGACTTGTCGGTGATTGCGACTTTCGCAGGCCTCTTGAGCCAGCGTTCAGTGTCGAAGATGTTATAGATCTCCTCGTTTTTTGTCAGACCGTCGGCATGAATGCCTGCGCGTGTCGTGTTGAAATCGGAACCGACGAAAGGATAGTTGGGGGGGATATTGTATCCTATGACCTTCGTGAAGTATTCTGCGGCGTCGGTTATTGCGGTCGGATCAATCCCGTCATGTATTCCCGTGAGCCCCATCCATTCAAAGACAAGTCCCTCAATCGGCGGGTTTCCTGTTCTTTCGCCGAAGCCGAGGAAAGTCCCGTTTGCGGCCGAGCATCCGTAAAGCCAGGCAGTCACGGCATTGACAAGAACCTTGTGGAAATCATTGTGTCCGTGCCATTCAAGCTGTTCGGAGTTGATATCGGTGTTTTCAAGAATTGCGGCAAGCATTGAGGGGATGCCGCGCGGCAGGCTGGCGCATGCGTAGGGAAGCCCGTATCCCATGGTGTCGCAAAGGCGGATTTTCACCTTTATTCCGCTGCCGTGCGACATTTCAACCAGTTCGTTTATCATAGGTATGACAAAACCGTAAATGTCGGCACGCGTCACATCTTCAAGATGGCATCTCGGGACGATCCCGTTCTCGATTGCAACGGAAGCTATTTCCTTGTATTCGTCAAGGGCCTGCCTCCGGTTTTTCTTGAGCTTCAGGAAAATGTGATAGTCGGAGCAGGATGTGAGGATTCCAGTCTCCTTGATCCCCATATTTTTGACGAGCTCAAAATCTTTCTTTACAGCTCTTATCCATGCGGTGATTTCAGGAAATTGAAAGCCAAGCTCCTGGCAGGCCCTGACAGCCGCCCTGTCACTGTCGCCGTAAAGGAAGAATTCAGTCTGGCGTATAAGGCCGCGGGTGCCGCTTATCCTGTTGAGATATTTGAATATTTCAACCACTTGCCCCACCGAGTAAGGGGGGCGTGACTGCTGTCCGTCCCTGAAGGTCGTATCTGTAATCCAGATGTCCTTCGGAATTGCGGGCGCAACCATTTTGCCGTCGAATTTGGCGGTGGGAATCTTGTCATAAGAGAAAACGTCCCTCATCAGGTTCGGTTCAGATATGTTTTCAAGTTCGTGTTTCATTTCACTCCCGCCATTGTTTTATGCAAAAAGCTAAACTATACATATTGAAGTCGGTTTGTAAAGTCCATGAATATCATCTGTAATTGAATTATGGGAAATGGAATTGATAATTACCGGAGATTTCTTTTCTGGACGTCAATTGCGACGGCCTTTCCTCTGCTTTGCGCCATTTTCTTCCCGAGCGGATCCTGGCTTGCAGAGACAATCTTGTCGGGCATGCTGAAACTCTCAATATTTGTGCTTTGGGTTTCCATAATTGTCCTGCCCCCGTTTTTCTTCTTCCCGAAAACCCGGAAAATCGCCGCATACATTACTGAATCCGCATATTTCCTGTTCACCCTCACCCTATGGTTCATGAGCGTGAAAATCACATATTGGACACTGGGGCCGATTGTGGTCGGATTCGGGCTGCTCATGTTCGGGTTGGGATGTGTCCCTTTCTCTCTGATCATAACCTGGTATTTCAAAATGTGGATTGATCTGGAGATACTCGGGGTTTTATTTCTGCTCTGTGTCCTATGCAGGGCGACGGCACACCTTTATTTTACCGGTGGCGGCGGGAAGACAGAAGAATAGGGGAAAACTGACTCGAATGCACACGGGTATGCCGAATGCGCTTTTCTCACTTCTTCGGGAGGACAGTAAAATTCTTCCGGAGGGAAGGCCTTGCATATTTGAGATGCATGATCCCCGAATATTTTCAGGACAAGGTCAATGTCGTGGGTCAGTCTTGGTTCGCCATATACAATTCCGGCAACTGAACCGGTTGTCATGTACGGGATATTCAGGTTGTTGAATTTTCTGATGAAAACAAGGAATGACTCAAGTTCTTGCATTTAGGAAAATCCTTGTGACTTCTTTTTTGATTTGCCCCTCAGTCCAGTCAGTGTGAACCATGCGGAGGCCAGCGGCTTTAAGTTTCCTAGCGGCATTGTAGAGGCTGAAAGCTATTTCAAGCTTCTTCTGGGGCGACATTTTTTTGTATATCTCCAACTGTATTTCACGCATTTCCATATTTATCCCCGCAAGAATGTTTATACGGATAGAGGCAATTTCAAAATTGCCTCT
>JBAYFV010000256.1:0-5400 GCA_041666985.1 Victivallales bacterium | reverse complement strand
GCATGATGGTTGTGCGTGGCGCAGATCAGGAGGTGTTCAAAGGAAACACCGGCTTCCGCAACCACCCGTCGGGCGGCTTCTTCAAGCACATCCGCCGGGATGACCAAGGTGTCGCATGAGATGAAACACAGCCGTTGAGGTGTGTCTATCACCATGGCAGTGGCGCGGAGCGGAGCCTCCGTCGTCCGCCCTTCTCCTGCAGGAATGCGGATGGCAGCCGCTGCAAATCTTACATTGGACATGTGAACTCCCCGAATTACCTGTCAAGTTCCGATTTCGTCCTGACACTCTAAATTAAAATCGCCGTGTTTCAAGCCGGATGGCGCAGGCAATTGTTGATTTCACTGGTGTAATCCCCATTTATTCACAATGAAACTTCTTAAAAAAATCAGGAACACTTCAGCATTAAAGAGACGGTGTTTTACCTTTTGATTTTGACAACTCTTATATTGCCCGGGGGGACATCCACGGTGAAAGAGTTGTTTTTGTCATCCCTTGGAACAATTTTCTGCTCTCTCAGTTCGGTGATGGCCGAGGCCTTGATGCTTCTGAGGGACACCTCGACCTTCGCGGTCTTGGACATGTCGAAGGTCTGCTCTTTGTTGGTGAATTTAGTGACCCCCTTGTTGTTGATTAGGTAAAGCAGCCAGCCGTCCGAAAGCTTGTTGAGGCCGTACTCGATGTCGCCTTTGACCTCCACAGGCAGGGTTTCACTCACGATGTTTTTGAGGAAATACTCAACGAACGGGAAGTTTTTCCCGTACACCATTTTCTCCAACATATTCCCCGCCTGGTCGTCCATGCTGTTTTTGGGGACCAGGCAGTCAACGGTGGAGACAATCACATTCCCCTTGCCAAAACGGTTTTTACAGGCCAGGATGTTGCCTCCGGCATCCTCAAGCAACGGAACCGCGCCCTTGAGCTTGACCGCTTCCATCTCGTAACTTTCGGGCAGATCGAAAGTTTTGCCGTCGGACGTGGAGCGGACGGAACCCTCCACCTTCACGGCGTACATGTCCCTGACGTTGTCCGGAACCTCAGCCCTTTCAACCCCCAGGAACTCCGTCGGGAAGAACGCGTTGACTTGTTGTATGTTGAGCAGGAGCGTTCCGCCGTTTTCCACATACTCCATCAGCCTTTCCGCGAGCGCCTTGCTCTTCGGATATTTCCCCAGCATCACGGCAACCTTGTAGTTGTTCAGCACATCAAGCGCCACCGGCTGTGTGGGAGTGTTGGGCGTGATCACATCGTAAATGTCGCCGTAGGGGCTATTGGACAGGGCTCCCTCGTCGCCATTTTTGGTCACGGGCGAATGCGGCATGGCTGTGAACATGAAGGCGTCGATCATCCAGTCCGGACGCTCATACTTGAACATCTGCCATGATTTGCCTCCATAATTCGGATAGCCCTGCTCAAACGGGATAAGCAATGCCACGGGCGCATAGCTGGCACCCCTGTCCGGATTCTTTCTCGTGAACTCAAACCAGTCTTCCCAGGCCTTCCCCAAGGGAGAGGACAGATCAAATATCGGACTTCCGCCCTTTGTGGTCGAGTTCAAATAGTTCCACCAACTCTCGTGCTGGACAAAACTCGCACCGCTCAAGTATGCGAGGAACGTGTCCCTTGTGAGCAGGGACCGGGACATGCCATATTCCGGCCCCTCTTTGCCTTCCTGTCCGGGTTCAAACCGTTTTTCCCTGGTAATCCGGTAGTTGGGAAAGTTGTTGCCGCTGAATTTGCCCTTGTCGTCGTATCCGTTATAAAACACCGCGATGTACCACGCCCAGTTCTTATTATGCTGGCGGGCCGCCCCCCTAATGAAGGAAAGCGACACTTGATGGCGGTAATTTAAACTGCCATTTGGGGAGGCGGTATTTGTGGTCTCCAGCCATGCCATGCCCGCGCCGGCCTCATAGAAATAATGGGCGAAACAAGATGCCGCACACATACAGTTCGCCTTGTCGGCATCGTTGAAAAAATACCCAGTGAAGGCTTTGAGTCCTTTCATATATTGGGCCGCCAACTCCTCCCTGTCTTTGGGTTTGGGAAACTCCCTCTCAACGGTTTCTATTAATTCCTTGTCCCCTTTCTTCTCCAGGGCGGCCTTAACTCTTGTCCACCCCCGCCTATTCCATGGAACATTGACCCAGAAATCATTGTCGGTCTCGCCGCTGACGCATCCCATGAAATTCGGATGGGCGCTCTTCCATGCCATGTAGTTTTCATTGTCGCAGTCAAAATGTTTCATTAGCTCACAGGTGAACCTGACGTCTGACGGCATGATGAAGAAAGGGGCTTCGGCCCTGGTTTCAATAAGCTCCAAATATCGATGAGGAGTCATGGCCGCAATGGACACCTTGTTGGAACCGGGGACAGTAATGGTCTCGACACACCCGTAATTCAACCCGCTCTCCTTGAACAACGGCCTGTCCACCAGCTCCCTCATCATAGTGCCGACCCAGTTGCCCTTGTCGGGCTGGGTATCCTGGGACACGCCCAGAATGTGCCAGAAATCCCTGCCCATGATTTGGCGAGGTTGCCAATCCTTGCCAATATTGTAATCCTTGCGCGCCACCATATCCGTGGTCTGACTTTTTTTGCCGTCTTCTCCTTCCCCCCGGGCAGGATAAAGACAGCCGAAAAAACAGATTGACAGAATTGTCAGAGACAGCATTGGGAACTTTCCTTTGATTTTGATCTGCCGAGTAGACATGATAAACTTCTCCCTTTATTTCCACTTTGTTAACATTTGCGCCAGTTCGACACTAATTTTTCCCGGATTGCGCCGGAAGGTACTCGGAGCTGGACGGCCACTCCTGCTGTCCGGCAACGGCCGGCTCATCAAAAACATTTATGGAAAAAAATGTTGCTTACTTCTTTGACTCCTCAGGTTTTACCAGAATCACTCTGTCCAGATATACGCCGTTCTTCTGCGTAGAGCCTTTCACGTACGCCGGACCGGTGTATTTGACCGAGATCCATGTTTCCCAGACATTATAGCCCGGCAGCCCGTCGGCTACGGCATAGACGGAAGATAAATTAACATTGGCACGCCAGTAAAAGCTCCACAAAAAACTGTTGGGGCCAAAATCAAAAGCCGGGATTTTGCACCAGTGATATTTTTCATCCTGCGGCACATCGGTCCTGATAGTCGAAGCACTGCGTTTGTCGCCGGGACTGTAGATGCCGAAACTATTGGGATAGTACCCTCCGGCGAACGACTTCTTGAGATCATGCTGGGCTTCCTCCTGTCCTGCATTACCTCGTGCCACCATAGCCATTCCAAGCGGAGAATCAGGGTCTGTATCAATACAACGGTTGTCCATTTGCGGATAGGCGAATTTAAGAATTTGTTTATGATGTTTAAGGTGCTCAGGTGCTGGAACATCCAAGAGCATGGCGACCATATCTTTTTCAAGCTGCTCCTTATCCTGTTTCTGTTGTTTTTCAGATATCCACGACTGTTCAATACGGCTCAAGCGGACAGTACGGTATTCGGACACCAGGCCCTCTTTCTTTAATCCGGTGCGTTGAAAGAAATCATATTGCGGATTCTGCAAAATAACAGCCAGCGGCGTAATCATTTCCTGCTGGACACGACGATAATAATCGCTTCCGGGCGGAACGGCTGCCTGCGCTTTTTTGAGTAAATTATAAACCTTTTCCAGAAAAGCCCCGTCGGTGTAGGTACGAGTCGGATTGACAATATAGAAAATGGGCTGTTTCTCGTTTTTCACAGACTGACGCAACAAGTTTAAAAACTCTTCCATGACCGGTGCGGCGGAACCGTAGCATCCTGCAAGATATTCTTTAATCAGGGTTTCTTCCGGCAACGTTACATCCGCCATTAGTTGATATCCCAGATAATACTGCAACTCCATGAAATTCTGAGGGGTATATCTGTTGAATTCAGACTCGATAAACATGATATCCGCTCCGGATTCGGCAAAGTAACGCAGATCGGGCGCAATAGCGTCAGTCATGGTTTCAACCCGAGGAGGGGTAAAGTAAGGGCCGATAAAAGACTGTCCCATATTCCAGTAGTCCCAGACAGCCAGACTGACACCAAGGTTTTTCCACCCGGAAAGAATCGCTGCCTGTTTGGCATTGAACTCATGCGCTAGCGGCCGATAACAGTCGCTACGGGTGTAGAGGTCGCACCATTGAATAATTACGTTGGCTGCAGGCCGGTTATTAGTTGGCGCTATCTGGGAGGCAACGTAGGCAAAGGTCATGATTTTGACATCCGGATAGTCCTTTGCTATTCCCTCAGCCACGAAATTTACATACTGCAACAGCGGTCCGGCCTGAGTGCCGCCGGCTTCCTTGACCGCAGCCTGGCAGTTTGCGCACTGACAATATTCCTGAATATCGTTCTGGCTTATCTGATAGATTTCAGGCCATTTCCACTTGGGTAATCCAGCACGGTCCTTTTTAATGCACTCACGCAACTTGTCAAGCGTTATGTTCCATACTTCACGATTAGTAAAGCAGACTTGCCCCTCCTGATTACACGGCCAAAGGGGTTTATAGAATTTCTTGTTGCTGAAAAATTCAGGATTAGCAGTGGAATACTTGCGCGGATCAACCCAGAAATATAAATTGTGAGAACTCGTAGCACCTGCAGTCAGAGATCGGCGAATATTACCATTCGAAAAATTACGGCCCTGATAGCCCCAGATTTTCTTCAAGCCTTCCGGCGTATCGCTGAACTCCGAAGGCGGATGAGATCGCATACAAATATGGCGACTGGAAAAGGATGGTTTGCGGCGAATGTCCAGTTTCGGCAACAACGGTTTCTCCAGGTGCGGAATAACTTCGCAGTCCCAAGTGAAAAAACGGCAGCCAAGTTCCCTTTGGAGAAAATAGTGAATGCCGTTCCATGTTCCATTGGGTCGTCCGCCGACGATAATGAGATTCGCCCCAACGGTGCGCAAGGCGTATTCCTCTTCGGCAAATTTGGCGAAATCCAGTCCGGACTTGCGGGCGAATGCTGTTTGCCCAACATAAATGGCCGCCACACCGTCAAGCAGTTTATCCTCGGTTTGCAGGGAATAACTCTCGCCGGATATCTTCGTCAGATAGGTCTTCAATTCGTCCGCCGCATTCTTTTCCGGTTCAATGGCATCAACCGCATACGCAATGACGGTTGGCAGCTTGTCGGGTTTCGTTTGCACCCCTGTCTCTTTTTGGGATGACAGACAGCCGACTATCGCACATCCGGCAATCGCCAGCAAGAGGAACATTTTTTTACTCATTCTTTCGCGCTCCTTACGTTACGTTCTAACTTTGTGACATCTTGTTCTTTTTCACTCCATCCCCTCAGGACGAAATCAGCTTGATCGTATGGAAAATTGTATTTTAGTGTTTAAATTAGGCGGCCAAAGGGCCGCAACTTTT
>JBAYFV010000255.1:0-5441 GCA_041666985.1 Victivallales bacterium | reverse complement strand
TTGGCAACAAAACATAGCCGAAGGAGAACCATTTAACAGTTTCTCATTGATAAAACTGCGGCCGCCGCAGTAGGCCGCTGAATTCTGACTACTGAATTCCTAGTTTTGAAATTACCTCAAGCACTTGCAGATAATCCGCCAAGTCCAAAAAGAACTAAACTGCCACTGTCATGCCACGGGGGTTTTTCAAGATTGGTTTTCATGGAAACTCTATCTTCCAAAGAGTGTGTTCCAGGCTGAAGGGTGTTTTTATGTTTCCCGCAATTTTACATCGAATTACTTTTTGGAACCCGGATAATCAGTCGACACCCGCATAGCCCTGGCAAAATCTTCTATCTGCTTCAAGGTTCCTTTGCCATTGGACAGGGCTTCAACCTTTCTCACGATTGCGCTTCCGACAACCACTCCGTCAACACCGGTTGAAGATGCGGCCTTGACATGTTCGGGAGTTGAAATGCCGAATCCGACGACCACCGGCAAATCGGTGTGTCTCTTTATTTCGGATATGGTTTCTGCGAAGTTCGCAGAGAAGGAGTTCCCCTCTCCGGTTACGCCTTCGCGCGAGACATAATAAATGAAAGCCCCCGCTCTTTCCGCCAGAATTTTAATTCTGTTTTTCGGGGTCGTCGGAGCGATAAGGCTGACTGCCGCGAGTCCGGACTGGTCAATTATTTCCCTGAATTCGGAATCCTCCTCCGGCGGCAGATCAAGAGGAAGTATTGCGTCAACTCCTGATGCAACGGCCCTGTCGCAGAATTTCTTGAAATCGCCGGAATAGGCGATCGGGTTCATGTAGGTGAAAAGGACTATCGGCAGATTCTTGTGTTTTTTGCGGATTTCGCGGGCTTCATCCAGGACTTTCATTGAAGTCATTCCGGACTTCAGAGCCCTTTCCGAGGCCAGCTGATTTGCCTCTCCGTCTGCCAGGGGATCCGAGAACGGCACTCCGAGCTCGAGTATGTCAACTCCGGCTTCCGCCAGTGCGTCCGTCACTTTTATTGAAGTTTCAAAATCAGGATCACCCGCCGTTATGTACGCCACAAACGCGGCACGGTTCTGGGATTTGCATTTCTCGAAAACATCTTTTATTGAAGTCATGAGTTTATGAATCCAGTGTGATTTTTAGTTTTTCCCTTATCTTTTCCGCGATTTCGTTTCTCCGGACATCGTTTTCGTATCTCAGCTGTCTCCAGCCCCAGTGGAACCCGTCTTCGACTCCGCGCGGAATCACATGAAGATGGGCATGCATCACAACCTGTCCGGCGCACGCGCCCTCGGCAAGATGGAGGTTGAAGCCTTCAAGCTCAAGGATGCGTTTTGCGGCCACGCCCAGCTTTGTCCCGACGATCATCATCCTGCCGGCGACATTTTCCGGAATTGTTGCGACGCTGGTGTGATGCTCCTTCGGAATCACGAGAAGATGCCCGTAGTTGATTGGGGCGATATCAAGAAAGGCAAACACAAGTTCGTCTTCATAAAGCCTGGAAGACGGTATTTCCCCTGAAATTATTTTGCAGAACATGCAGTTTTTCATTGGTGGCTCCCTTAAAATATGGAACATGCCTTGCGGCATTAACTACGAACGAATCCAACAAGAAAGCAAGATTGCCTTTTGGGCTGATTAATTAGTTTGTAGTTAAGCCCGCAAGGGCTGTCCGATTAATCCATACAAGTTGATAATAAAGACTTAAATGAGCTTAAATCAAGCGGACAATCGAAGCCTGGCGCGGGTCGTTGATTAATTCATCGGATTGGTCATCAGAACTATTTTTTCTCCTGCGAATTTCGCAGTTCGGACATTTTTATCGGGGTGAATGAGTCTTTTGTGTTTTCACGCTTCAGCGGATCCAGCGAAAGATATTTCCACCTGGAGAAAACAAAATCGTGAGGAAGATAATTTTCGAGCCAGCCGTGAATCAGCTGGTATGAAGTCGGAAAACTTTCAAATATCCATGGACACTGTCCGGCAAGGTAGACAGACATTTTCCCGTATTTCTCCGTTCGTTCGGGGCTGTCCGGCATAAAGAGGATTTCCCCGTACATTTTATCGAAGACCGGATCGTTGTAGCAGACCCTGTTGCAGCTTCCGGAATTCGGCCCGTAGAAAAGCTGGAGGAAGTTTTCCGCGTCGGGATAATCTCCGACCCATGAGAAACGGAAAAGCTGAACCTGCCCCTCTTTGAGTTTCTGGAAGAACCGCGGCCTGTTGTTCAGGACAGGTTTTATTTCTATCCCTATTTTCTTCATGTCATCCCTCATGAGTTCCGCGAGCTGCCGGTAGAAGGGGGAGGTGTCTCCGAGATCAAAAGAAAGCTCAAGCGGTTTTCCGGTTTCAGGATTTATCCCCCCGGGAAACCCGGCCTTTGCCAGATATTCCTTCGCCTTTTCCAGGTCGTATCTGGAATAGGGATTTACATAATTGCCGTCATATCCCGGAACGCCCGGCGGGATCGGGCCATTGCCCGGAATAAGGGAATAATTTGAGTATTTGACACGGACGTCAACATTGTATGCGAGACTGATTGCCTTCCGCAAATCGAGGTTCTTTGAGAGGCGAGTGTCTGAAAAACTGAACCCGACATAATTGATCTGGAAATCAGGCATTCTCAGCAGTCGGATTCCACGGTCTTTCAGGGCGGGGGCCAAGTCTCCCCCGCTTGTCATTACAGCTTCAAAATTGTCCTTGTCCAGGGAGCTTAAATCCAGTTCGCCCTGGAGAAAAAGAAGCCAGCTTGAAATAGGCTGTTTGACAAGATAGCATACGACGCGGTCAAGAAGGGGGAGGGGGCGTTTCCTGTCGGCGGTGTTTTCCGCCCCGTTGAAATATTCGATCCGGAAATCGGGGTTTTTCACGAGTACGATTTTATAATCCCTCTGCCAGTCGACAAGACTGAAGGGACCCGAACCTGCAATGCTTTCAGAAAGATCGTTTTTGCAGGATTCGGCGGCTTTCCTTGAAACTATTGCGGAATATGACATCGCGAGCATGTAGAGGAGGCGCGGATCCGGCTTTTCCAGGTGAATTGCGAAATTCGCATCGTCCATTATCTCAAACCCCTCGCAGCCCTCATTGTAAGGCGTCATGTCCCCGGGCTTCAGCTTTGAGGTTTTCTCATAGAATTCATCCACCCCCCTGATTTTGCTTCTCCATAGCCAGAAACCGCTGGAATGGACGCGGGCGTCCGCAAGTCTCAGGAATGAAAAGACAACATCCTTGGAGGTGATCCTGCGTTCCCCTTTGCTTTTAAAACACGGATTGTCCTGGAAGTAAAGATCGGGTTTCAATTTGAATTTGTAGTTGAGGCAGTCAGCGCTTATTTCCGGCATTGATTGGAGCATTGAGGGTATCAGTTTGTATGGTCTTTCAACATAGTCATACTGGAGGAGGGTGTCATAGAAGGACATGGTCATCTGCGAGCTGGTATAGTCGGACGCCAGGGCGGGATCGAGGGTGTTTATTTTTCCGCCGGCGTTGGTGTAGAGGATGCGTTCGGGACTTTTCTGGGCGGAAATCTGCTGCTTTTCGCAGGAGCAGAGAAGGAGGATAAGAATCGAGATGGCTATTGAGAATGCTTTCATTGGTTCAAGAATTATCCCTTCTGTCTTTTCTTATACGATACAACCGCTCGGTAAATCCGCCTGTTTTCAATTGGGTAATTTGAATAAAAATAAAAAATCCTTATCTTTGTTGCAGCAATAATTAATTGGAGGGGTATTACATGCCGGCATTCGCGATCTTTACTATATCCACAGTCAGCGCTTTAATCGGAGCGGGGATTGCGTGGGTTTTCTTCAGACTGAAAAATCAGCATCTTGTTTCGCAGGCGCAGGTTGAATCAGGAAGAAATCTTGTTGCAATGGAGGAACGGCTTAAAGCCGCAGAAAATCTGAACATCGGCTTAAGAAGCGATTTGGAAAGGGCGGAACAGCTCCGCAGGGAACTTGAAAACCGGAAAATCCTGCTCGAAAAAAATATTTCAATGCTGGAGACGACTGTTCAGAAAGACCGGCAGCAGACCGGGGAGAAAATAAAACTCCTCAACGAGGCGAAAGAACGGCTCACCGCTGAATTCAAAAACCTTGCAAATGAAATTTTTGACGACAAAAGCAGGAAATTCAAAGAGCAGAACAAGGAGGGACTCGACTCGCTCCTCAAGCCGCTTGGCGAAAAGATAAAGGACTTCGAGAAAAAAGTTTCAGACTCGTATGGACAGGAAGCGAAGGAGCGCCATGCCCTCAAAGGCGAAATCGAAAAACTCTGCGTCCGCAACGACTTGATGAGCGAGGCCGCGTCAAACCTCACCAAGGCGCTGAAAGGCGAATCCAAGGTCCAGGGCAATTGGGGAGAGCTTATTCTTGAAAGGCTTCTCGAAGATTCCGGACTCAAGAAGGGATCTGAATTCGAGGTACAGGAAAGCCGTTCCTCCGAGGAGGGGAACCGCCTCAGACCCGATGTGGTTATCAATCTTCCGCAGAACAAGCACCTTGTCATTGACGCAAAAGTCTCTCTTACCGCCTACGAGCTGTACTGTTCAGCCACCGATGAAAAGGAAAAGGGAACCCGCCTCTCAGAGCATATTTCATCGGTCAGAAAGCACATAAAGGAGTTGAGCGATAAGAATTATCAGGGCATTCCCGGACTTCAGTCTCCTGAATTCGTAATGATGTTCATGCCGATTGAATCCGCCTGCGCAGTCGCCCTTCACAACGACAAATCGCTTTTTACGGAGGCGTTCGACAAGAACATTGTCATTGTCACGCCGATGACACTTCTTGCGGCTCTCAAGATAATTTTCACCGTCTGGCAATACGAACGGCAGAATCAGAATGCGATGAAGATTGCCGAGGAGGCCGGAAAACTGTATGATAAATTTGCCGGATTTTCCCTGGATCTGGTTGAACTCGGAAGGAAAATTGATTCTCTTGGCAAGACTTATGAGGATGCGAAAAACAAGCTCTCCTCCGGCAAGGGCAACCTTATCTCCAGAGCTGAAAAAATAAGGGAGCTCGGAGCCAAGACTTCGAAGTCCCTCCCGCCGGAGCTGGTCTCGCTTTCCGAAGACGTGATTGATGTAGGAACTGATTCTTTAGCGGACCCCAAGTCGGACTGACCGATTTCCCAGCATTAAGTATTTAAGTATTTTTCAGGAATCTTCCGGAACAGTATTGACATCACTCTTTTTTCAGTTATAATTGCAATAGTGCTATATAGCAATTTTCCCAAATGATAAATTCACTTTGGTGCAGAAAATGTTGAAGCAGATTGACAATACAATCCCGTTGCCGAAATATTACCAGATCAGCGAAAGCATCAAGGAGAAAATTACTGCCGGAAAGTTCCGTCCGGGCGAAAGAATTCCCGTCAGCCGGGAATTGTCCAGATATTTCAAGACAACACCGGTAACCATAGCAAATGCGATGCGTCGGCTGGAACGCGACGG
>JBAYFV010000254.1:0-5449 GCA_041666985.1 Victivallales bacterium | reverse complement strand
TAATTTCAAAACTAGGAATTCAGTAGTCAGAATTCAGGAGACAGAATTGAATTTGAACTCAAATTCGGTTTTATTCTGAATCCTGACTTCTGAATCCTGACTACTTTTGAAATTGGCTCAGTCAATTGTCCTTTCAGGACTATGTGCCTCTGTGCCTTGGCGGCTATTCCGGTTCTTCATCGGGTTCCGGCAGTCCGTGTCCGGGCTTGTCGGAATAGAGCAGCCAGTAGGTCACCGGGATCACAAACAGGGTGAACAGCGTTGATGCGAGCAGTCCGAAAATCAAAGCCCAGGCGAGACCGGAAAAAATGGGATCTATGATGATGGGTACGGCTCCGAGCATTGCCGCACTGGCCGTCAGCAGAATCGGGCGCAGACGCACCACGCAGCTTTCCATGATAGCCTCGAAAAGAGTGTGTCCCTCCGACAGGGACCTGTGTATGAAATCCACAAGTATGATTGAATTTCTCGTCACAATGCCGGAAAGGGCTATCATTCCGATCATTCCCGTGGCTGTAAAATAGACGGGGTCAAGGTATCCGCCCATGTAATTTGAGCTTAGGAGATTGAGCAGCCAGAAGCCGGGCATCACCCCCAGAACCGTAAGGGGTATTGCCGTCATTATCACCAGCGGGATCGTGAATGAGGCTGTCTGCGCCACAAGCAGTATGTATATCCCGATCAGTGCGGCGCCGAATGCCAGCCCCAGGTCGCGGAACACATCCAGTGTGATTTTCCATTCTCCCTCGCCTGCGAAATCCACCTTGAAATTGTCCGGTATCGCCCACCTTATTCCGCTGCCGTTTGACAGGAAGGTACGGCGGGACACCGGTTTTGCCGAGGCATCGGTCAGCCATCCGGCGCCTGCCGTTATTCGTTTGTCCGGACCTGTTGCGGAGCCGGTGTCCACCTTGTCGCCCTGCACGTCTGCAACGACATCGGCAGGAGGGCGCCCTGCGGTTTCCGCAAACACATATGCGACACGCTGGAGATTTTTGTGGTAAATCTGCTGGTCTACACGGGATGTCTCCCAGCGGCCCAGTTCGGACAACGGGACAAGATGGCCTGTTTCGCCCTTCACATGCATGCGGGCGAGATCCGATGCGCCGGTTCTCTGTGAAACCGGAATCTTGAGTTCGATTTTCAATGGGTTCCGCTCCGTCTCGCTCTGTACAAGCCCGACAGTTGTCCCGGAAAGAACCATCCTGAGAGTCTCTGCGATATTTTCCATGCTGATACCGTTCAATGCGGCTTTTTCCTTGTCGGTGACGAATATGAACTTCCTGCGCGCAGCTTCCCGGACATCATCCACGTCTACAACTCCCGGTTCTGCGGAAAGCCGCGCCTTTACGGCATCTGCGGCAAGAAGTAAATCCTCGTAACTGCTGTAGGCCTGTCCGTAAACTTCCGCAACTATGCCGGCGATTACAGGCGGTCCGGGAGGAGTCTCCACAAGCTTCATTTTTGCATGATTCCTGTCTGCAATCTCCTGCAGCTCATTGCGCATGCGCAGGCCGAGTCCGTGACTTTGCAGGCTGCGGTTCTTTTTCCCCGCCAGGTTAATCCTGATCTCCGCCAGATTGTCGCCCTTCCTGATATAATAGTGCCGCACCAGTCCGTTGAAATCCATCGGTGAAGACAGACCCGCGTAGCTTACGAAATCCGCAAGTTCCGGCACTCCGGAGAGATAGCTTTCGAAATCACGGACGGCGGCGTCTGTCCGCTCCAGCGTCGTCCCTTCGTCAAGATCCAGAACCAGAAGAAGTTCGTTTTTGTTGTCGAACGGAAGCATTTTCAAGGGTACGCTGCGGATTGCGGCAAGCCCCGTCGCCCCCACGGTAAGCCCTGCGATTATCGCAAGAAAGGCCAGTGAACGGCGGCGTGTGCGCAGGAGCGGTTCCATCAGGGGATGGAAAACTTTATACAGCCTGGTCTGCTTGACGGCGTCAAAGCCCCGTGCTTCATGTTGATGGACGGGCAGGGGAGACCCTTCGCCATATTTGCGTTTCAGCATGTGGTACGCAAGCCAGGGCGTTATCGTGAAGGCGACAAGCATTGACATAATCATTGTGACGGGGACATTCAGCGCCATCGGGCGCATGTAGGGTCCCATCATTCCTGTGATGAAGAACAGGGGGATGAAGCTGGCAATCACTGCGAATGTCGCAATTATCAGCGGCGGGCGGATTTCCGATACTGCATCCAGCACTATGCGGCGGGTGGCCTTTTTCCTGAATGAAAAATGTCTTGCTATGTTCTCAACATCCACAATGGGGTCGTCAACCAGAAGGCCGAGCGCCAATATGAGCGCGAAAAGAGTCACCCTGTTAATGGTGTAGCCGAGTAAAAGGTTGACAGCGAGCGTCAGTCCGAAAACCACGGGAACCGCCAGTGCCACGATAACGGCCTCGCGCCAGCCGAGTCCGAAGGTGAGGAGGACGACAATTATCAGAATCGCGATTGCAAGCCCCCATACCAGTTCATTCACTTTTTCATCGGCGGTCAGGCCGTAATTCCTGGTTATGATCAGCTCCATGTCCTGCGGGACAATGGAATCTTTGATATGTTCGGCCTTGCCCAGCACCGCATTCGCAACCAGCACCGCATTCGCCCCTTTCTTCTTGGCTATTGCAATCGTTACGGCGGGATAGGAGGTGTTGCTTCCCGGGGCTTTATCCGTTTCAATGGATTGGTTCCCCAGGGAAGTGCCCGGGAAGAATTCGTCTTTCGTGAACCCCTTTGCGGGGCCACGCCCGTATCGGACGTAACTGCCGATCTCCTCCGGCCCGTCTTCAATTTCAGCAACGTCCTTGATAAATACCGGACGTCCGTCGAATACGCCTACAACCAGTTCGCGCAACTGTCTTGCGTCATTGACCCGCCGTCCGACTTCCACTTCAATGAAATTGTCCTTGCTCCGGAAATCGCCGGCGGTCATGCTCAGGTTGGAGGCCTTTATCGCACGCTGCAGCTCCAGGGGGGAAACATGATAGGCCGCCATCCTGTCCGGATCCATGAATATCTGGATCACACGCGGACTGCCCCCGATCACGTATGCCCTTGAAACATCATTCACGCCTGAAAGGTGCTGCGTGATCTCCTCTGCGACACGCCGGAGCGTCATGTCATCGGAAGATCTGGAGGTCAGTGTCAGTGTCACTACGGGAACGTCGTCTATTTCAATCGGCTTGACAACCCACTCTGCCACGCCCGGCGGAACAATGTCCAGGTTCTCCTGTATTTTCTTGTAAAGCTTTACAAGACTGCGTTCCCTGTCTTCACCGACATAGTATCTGACGGTTATGACACCCTGGTTTTCACGGCTCATGGAATAGACGTATTCGACACCGTCAATCTGGTAAAGGATCTTTTCCAGCGGGGTGGTGACAAGCTGTTCAACCTCGGCGGCGGAGTGTCCGGGGAAATTCACATATACGTCGGCAAGGGGCACGATTATCTGGGGATCCTCCTCCCGGGGGGTGAGATACAGGGCGGCAACACCCATTATTGTCGCCAGCACAATCAAAACCAGGGACAGATTGGATTTCAGGAAGATCCTGATGATGTCGTCTGTGAACTGATGCTCTCGCGGTTTTGATGTTTCAAGCTTATCTGGCATGATCGTTTTCCCATTATTTTGGAACGCCGGCAACCTGCCGGCATCTATGTTAAGGCTAATGAATTGCAAAGTCTTGTCATACAGGTAGGGATGCCCCGCCGAGGCGTCCGCGGCGGTCTCGGCGAGACCGCCCTGCCTGAGTTGCAGCTTTCAACCGCATGCACCACATTTTTCAAGGCGACCTCTCCGAAACCGATGGGACAAGAATCTGCTCGCCTTCGCGAAGCCCGGAAACAATTTCAACATCCTCCCCGAAGCTTCTGCCGGTTCTTACAGTCCTGCGGACGACCTGTCCCCTGTCGGCTAATTCAACCATTTCCAGTTGTCCTGTTTTTCTTACGGCCTTGGCAGGAACCACCAGCACCAGTTCATCCGCAAGCGGGATGTAAATCCGTCCGAACATGCCGGAGTAAATGCCCGGCGGACACGGCCCCGTGACTTTCACCTGGAAAGTCCTGCTTGTGGAACTGGATTCCGGCACAATCTCGCTTACGGTGCCGCTGCAGATCATTTTCAGCGTATCAACCTTGACTCCGATATCCTGTCCGACTTTCAGCTTATAGGCGAGGGATTCCCTTACGCTCGCCACCATTTGCATGTGTGTGGGATCGAAAAGCCTGAGAAGCGGCTGTCCGGGAATCACAGTATCCCCGACATCCGCTTTCTTGTCTATTACGATCCCGTTTATAGGGGATAGCACAGTAGCATAGTCAAGTATTGACTGGACTTCGTTGACAGCCTCCTGCGCCCTTTTAAGTTCGGCATTCGTGGACTTGAGGTTTGTAACGCTTTTATCGTATGACTGTTGGCTGACAGCGTTTGATTTTATGAGAATCCCCGTCCTCTTTTCGTCAATCACGGCCTGATTATAAGCCGCTTCAGCCATCACGACGCTTGATTTCGCCTGTTGGAATTTTGCCCGCAAATCAGTTTCGTCAAGGCGCATCAGGACATCGTTCTTTTTTACAGCCTGTCCGGCTTTTATGTTCATTTCAATGACACGGGACAGAAGTTTGGATGCAATGGTCGTTTCATGTACTGCCTGAACAGTTCCCACGGCGGATTCAGTCAAGGGTGATTTTACAAGACGGACAGGTACAATCTGTCCGTTCATGTTTTGAGCTGCGGGTGCAGGAATCTTGGAAGGGACTTTGGATGTGAATTTTCCGGACATCCACAACAACAGCATGATTACGAATAATCCCGCCGCAAGGGGCAATATCAGTTTTCTTTTTTTCATGGGTTTCCCGTATTTAATTTCGCCTTTTAAGAATAGTTTTCCTGAAAACAACTAACTTGTTTTCAGGAAAACTATAACTGATTTACAGTATTGCAGTTATGGATATTTACAAGAATTTCAGCCGCCTTCTCAACGCAGGCAAGGCATGAGAGCTTTTTCATTGAACGTATCTCCCTGCATTTGGCCGAGCCTGCGGTTTTGATGAAGGCGTCGCTGCTTTTTTCCATTTCACCGGGGCTCACATTTTCAAGTATATGCCGGGCGGCATATAATGCACCGCATAATCCCCCCGGCGCTTTTCCCCCGCCATGGGCTGCGAATATCGCAACCAATTCATCGGTCAAGGAGAATCTGTCCTTGAACCCTGCGATTACCGCCTGTGCGCAGTTGTGTTTTTTATTTCCGTTGATGCCAAGATAATGTTCTTTTGCTTTTACGATAGACATGTTTTCCTTTAATATTTATCATCATGAGGTAATTTCAAAACTACCCTGAGCCGATTCAAAACTAACGGAGGGCGGACTTTCCAGTCCGCCGCTTGAGTTAGATTTCCGCGGGTAAGAAAACCCGCGCTCCTTTAAATTTGAGTT
>JBAYFV010000253.1:0-5482 GCA_041666985.1 Victivallales bacterium | reverse complement strand
CGTTAGCGTCAATATAATAATCCTTGATAGGAATAAGATCTGCGTGTATAATAAGAAAAAACGGAGAAAATGCTATGACCAAATCATTTAATGTGATAATAGAAAAAGATGAGGACGGTTATTTTGTCGCCACGGTTCCATCCCTGAAAGGATGCCATACACAGGCGAAATCCTTGGACAAGCTCATGGAAAGAACAAAGGAAGCAATAGGGCTTTGCCTTGAAGTCGAGGAAGATGCATCTGAAAATGAGTTCATAGGAGTCCAACGTCTGGCAGTTTTCGTATGAGTAAACTTCCCTCTCTTACTGGTAAAGCCTTGATTAAGGCATTGAAAAAAGCCGGATTCGAGGAAATCAGGATAAAAGGTAGCCATCATTTCCTCAGACACCATGATGGGAGATGCACAGTCGTGCCTGTCCACAGCGGTGAAACCATCGGAAAAGGACTTATGTCCCAAATCATCAAAGACTGCGAAATATCCAGAGAAGAACTCCAGACACTACTATAAGCGAACGAAAAGATAGATCGAACCGGTGAATCACCGGTCGGTCATCATCGGCGCATGAAGAAGCCAAGAGAAGAAAAATGGATTATGTTGCTTACCACAGCGCCGAATTAATGGGACAACGTCTCGGTTCCGGCCCCCCGTATGGAATGCTCTGTCGGAAATCCGTCCCGAACCTTATGGGCAAGCGAGTTTGGATTATAGAGAGTAGAGGCAAGAAAAATAAGACCTATTTTTTAAGACAATGTTTTACGGCTGACAATATTTCGGAAATTGACGATGACTATTTTCGTTTTAATTATTCCGGCAAAGAAGGAATCGATTTCGCGACGGAAATAAATTTGAGCAATCTTCCATGGTTTGCTGCATTCCTTAAGAGCGTTGCGAACTTTAGTATTGGCGTAACAACGATCAAATCGGAGTATCTTGACAAGATCGTTGCACTAACCAACTACGAATTGAGTCCGGAAAATTCTTTGGCAGATTCGGATACTAAATACAGTGCCGAAGCCTATGCAGCGGCATTCCGGCAACTACAGATTTCTCCACATCACCTACGGATGCTTTTGGCGCATTATCATGCGCCCAAGCTTACACTGACAGCAACGCAGATGGCCAAAGCGATGGGATATCAAACTTTCGCTTCTTCGAATCTTCATTACGGTAGACTTGGACGTGCGGTTGGAGACACGTTAGGTTGGAACCCACTTCCTTCAACTCTCGTCTATGTTCTTGCCGAGTTCGAGAAACCTGAACGCGAATGGTTATGGATCATGCGCCCAGCGGTCGCTGAGGCGTTGGAAAAATTGGGATGGGTCAAGGGCGAACATTCCGAGATTCCCGAAGAAGTCGACATGACGGCGTCGCTCTACGAGGGAGCCGTCAGAAGGATTGCTATCAACGCATACGAGCGGAATAGTGCGGCACGGGAAAAATGTATTCTTCACTACGGTTGCCGTTGCACGGCATGTGGACGAACTCTGGCAGAAATATATGGAGAGACTGCACAGGGGCTAATTCACGTTCATCATCTTCGTCAACTATCAGAGGCCAATTCCGAATATCAGGTTGACCCGATACAGGATTTACGTCCAGTATGTCCAACATGCCACGCTGTAATTCACAGTCGCAATCCTACTTTCTCAATTGAAGATATTCAAGAAATGATAAAAGACAATAATAATGCGAACAAGGCCGCTTCACCTGACCCGGAACCGCCGGGCGGTCCGGTCAGGTGAGTACTGTCGTTGGCTAAGAAAGGAATTGATATATGAAGAGCTATACATATAAATCTCCTCTGCTTCTTTCAAAGATAACAATATCATTTTTATGTGCCTATTTATTATTTACAATTATTGGGATCTGGTCAGGATATTTTAGGCTATCTATTCGCGCAAAAACTCTTGAAGATCTTATTACGTGTAACAAGATAACTGTTTTTTCCGATTGTTCAGACGTTGTCTGTATTCTCACAATGACAATGTTAATTTTTACAATGACAAAATGCCAAATAAAAAAAGAGAGCATATTAAGCCAACCAGATTCCATTAAGCCAACCTCGGCTCCGCCGGTTGGCTGATAGATAGGCGTTCGAATTATAAATGACAGAAATACTCATAGCCCTAATTGTTATTGGAGTACTGACAGGAATTATATTGTTAGTCAGATGGCTCATTCGACTTCCCGTCATGCCAGATCCATGGGATAAAGAAATCGACAGGCAGGAATTGAATGATAGTTCAACTCCTATTTGCTTGAATTGTACAAAACCTGTCGAGAATCCCAATCGGCATTATTGCCCTCATTGTGGAAATGTAACAGGTGAATACACAAGATATATCCCATTTGTAAACATCCAGTTTAATTACTCCATTTTTGGATCATTATGGAAGAAATTAAATGACAGCAAGATTATTTTCCCTGTTAGAATTATTTATTTTTTTCTGATAATGGTTTTAGCTCCGATTATGCTTATAGTTGGGATCCCTGTGAGGATATTTTACATGATAAAAAGTAAATTCGAACCAAAAGATAGACCGAACCGGTAAATCACCGGTCGGTCTATCACAGGCGTTAGAATCAGAAAATGATTATCTCACGGAGACACGAAGAGCACAAGGAAATTCAAAAATATTTCTGACAGGATACGATCCGCGCCACTCTGGTTTGGAAGGCGGATTTGTTTTGATCGAAAACTCTTTTGCTAATCGTATTTTGATCGTAGTTCACACTGAAAGAAACGACAAAATAAGGATAATAAGCGCAAGAAAAGTTACGAAAAAGGAGAAAAAGCAATATGAAGAAAATGCAAAAAGATCCTGACATGCTTGAAGAATACGACTTTAGCAATGGTATCCAAGGGAAATATGCGAAAAGATATTCCGAAGGGGCAAACGTCGTTGTCATCGAGCCTGATGTTGCAAAATTCTTTTCTGACCATGATTCAGTTAACGAAGCTCTCCGCTCAATAATTGGAATCATAAAGCACCACAAGAAAACTGCATAACAAGATTGCTGCGCACTGACCTGAAACCGCCGGACGGCGATTCAGTCAGGCGAGCATCGGCGTTCGCCGAAAGAAGAATAATCTTGTATTTGGAAACCATTTACGCTATATTCGAGAAAATGAAAGTCGGAGGGTATTATGATCGCTGCTTTACCTTTGAAAAAGATGAGCATACAGGACAAAATATCAGCGATGGAATCAATATGGGAAGACTTGTGCCGAAATGCAGGTGACATTTCTTCTCCGGAATGGCACAAAAACGTCCTGGAGGAAAGAGAAAAGAACCTGAAATCCGGGGCTGATTCATTCGTTGACTGGGAAGATGCCAAAATGGAAATCAGGAAGAAAATCCAGTGAAAGTGAAGATATTAGAATCGGCAAGTCAGGATTTGCTGGCTGGATTCCATTTTTACGAGTGTCAGGATAAAGGGCTTGGTGTTTATTTTCTAGATACACTTTTTTCAGATATAGACTCCCTGATTGTATATGCTGGCATCCATCCCGTTTATTTCAACAGATATCATCGTCTTCTCTCGAGGTGCTTCCCCTTTGCAGTCTAATCGGATAGAAGACGACAGGATATTGATAACTGCTGTACTTGACTGTAGGCGAAATCCCGCATGGATAAGAACCAGATTGGAACGCGACAAATAGGTGCTGGTAATCTCGCTTCGCCCGATGCCAGACCATGGCGTTATCTTTAACACATAAAGGGTAACCGTTAAGCTGGGTGTTCTTGAACTCAATAAAACTCTTATTTTGAAATAGTAGCTCGCGGCTTCAGCCCGAGAGAATCTAGAATTTTCGCGGTCTAAAGAACCGCGTTACTTAGTTTGGCATGTATCGGTAGTTGCCTTTGGGGAATATTGCGGGGACCAGCACCAGGAGAAGGCAGACGAACATGACGGCGCAGCCGTATACCAGGAAAAGCGTCTGGTAATGGGATATTTTCATCGAACCCATGAACCACTGCGGCGCCAGCAGTCCGGAGCCCAGTATGAGCGATGTCAGAAGACGCGATCCTCCGTATCCGGCGGCATAGCAGCTGCCGCAGAAGGCCATTGATATGGCCTTGTTGTTCGGAGACGCAAGTTCCATCATTTCCGTTGAAATCGCGATTGAAGAACAGCCGAAAAAGAAGCCGTATGTCGCCAGAAGTACGGTGATCAGGATCAGAGTGAATGCCGTATTGGTTCCGATGAAGAACAAAGTCAGGTTTACCAGCGCAAATGAGAAATGGATGAAGAGGAGCATCCGTTTTATGCCGATTTTGTCAATGATCTTTCCCGCGGACAGGAATCCGAGGATGGTTCCCACCAGCGCCAGCGAGGAGATGATGATGAGGATATTGTCCGGGACAAGCAGATACTTTTTAATGTAGATGAACGTGAGGGGAGGGGTTGAATAGGCCGCCAGATAGAGGCAGCAGATATACACGGAGAAGCCGGTCAGAGGTTTGTTGGATATCGCTTCGGAAATGCCGTCCATCAGCTTTATGTTTTCTTTTTCCTGATGTCCGTCCGGGATTTTGCCGGTATAGTACATTCTGACAAGGAGTCCAAATGCAGTAACTACGATAATGATCTGCAGCATCCATATCCTGGGCGTTTCCCCTATGATGAGTCCGCATGCGAAACAGAATAGCGTGGCAAATGTCTGCCAGCTGAAACGCATCACCCCGAAGAATTGACTGCGGTCTTCCTTCAACAGGAAACCGTCCATCAGCGGAAACCAGGCCGCCGCATACGCCGTCATGCACATCGAGAACATGATTATGGAAAGCAGCATCACCGGCTTCCCCCATCCTCCGAACCAGGGAGATGTGGCAAGAAACATGATCATGACCGCACCGACTGCGGTAAAGATCATGATCGCCTTTTTATATCCGAGCTTGCCGGAGAGATACGCCGCGGGTATGAGCAGGAGGCAACTGGCTATCCCCTGGGTCGAGGTCGTAACCATTGAAAGCATGTCGCCGGCACCAAGTATTGTGGCAAACAGAATGATGATTGCGCTGTCCTGAATCATTACGGAGGACAGGGAACCCCAGCAGGCGGACTTGACTGCATCGTGCTTAGCTCTAGACCGCTGGCTATGTGTAAGGTGTTCCGCCGCTTCCATCATCTATCACTTTCGCAGGTTTATATTCTGGCGTTTTTCTGTTGGTAGTAGTGCAATTTATTGCGCATTCTTCGTATACCGATAACGGCGTATGAATTCGCCTACTACAAACAAAGTCCCTCGCAGTTACATTGATTCCTAAAGTTGGAGTTCACAGCTTTAGCGTGTGCATCCTCCTCAAAGTTAAACCTTGATTTTCCGGCTCCGGATGTTCTATTTTCTAGTGCATGCGGGGGTGCTCCGACATGATGCCCCCATCCCTAGTTTTTGCCGGCAAAAGCGGAATTTTGCAAAATAACAAGTTAGGAATGAATGGATAAAGAGAAAAACATAGTGATATTCATTCTGGT
>JBAYFV010000252.1:0-5515 GCA_041666985.1 Victivallales bacterium | reverse complement strand
AGGGCGGCTTTAATCTTATTTGCCTTATTCTGTTTAGGATTGATCCTGTCATTTCATTATCACAACATGAGGAAACAGGCGGACTTTTTAAAGAAAATAGAAGATATTGAGAAGCAGATAAGCCGGATCGGAAGCGCAGCAGAAGGGAAAAAGGACTATGAGAAACACGAAGCGGTACTCAAGGCGATAGCCTGTATTGATTCCGGAGCCGAAATAGACAGGGGAAATCCGGACAAATGGAGCGGCCTGCGCAGTAAATATCTGAAGATGCTGGAGGACAGCATACCTGTTGAAGGCTTGAATTTTGTGGTTCCCACCGCTGCGATTGACATGGTCTTCATTCCCCGGGGATTCTTCTTCATGGGGGACAAGGATGATAAAAACGGGAAGCCTGACGAACTCCCGGGGAGAGTTGTAAGCATAACATACGGTTTCTGGATGTCCCGGACGGAAATAACGAATCAGCAGTTCAGGGAATTTTATCCCTCGCACAGCGTCGAACCGTGGAAAATGCATGTTCTCGACAGACCCGGTCAGCCGGCGGTCATGCTTGACTGGCATATGGCCTCATATTATTGCGAACGCCTGAATCAGAAAGAACTGAAGGCCGGGCGGATTCCGAAGAACTATGAATATCGCATTCCTGTCGAAGCCGAATGGGAATACGCATGCAGGGCGGGTTCGGAAACAATTTACTACTGGGGGGACACATTTCCCGACATCGGCGCGCAATTCGCAAACACCAGGGATTTAAAATCCACCAGGACTCTCAACTGGCAGGAGGAAAAAGACATGGCTCCCGATGACGGTTATCTGGTCAGCGCCCCGGCAGGTTCGTACAAACCCAACGCTTTCGGGCTTTATGACATGACCGGGAATGTATCTGAATGGTGCTGGGACTGGTACAATCCTGAGGCATACAGGGAAATTCCGGCGGTAAACCCCGTACAGAGCAGACCCGTTGTTTCCACGATTGAAATGACAGCCACTTCCAACAGGCGCTACACAATTGAATCAACGGGCAAGGTCACAAGGGGTGGCTCCTGGGGAAATACGCCTTCGGAATGCCGTTCCGGAGCCAGGGCTGCAACTGTCCCGGAACTTAAGAACACGGGAATCGGGTTCCGTATCGTACTTGCCCCAAAAGTGACAGTGAAACCAACCGGTAAAAAAGAAACTCCCGCGGAAAACAATTAGCAATACTTCATTGAGCCAATTTCAAAATTGGCGAAGGCAGGGCGCGTTCTCCGTAACGCGCCGCCTCAAAACGGACGGCTCGGAGAGTCCATCCCCACCTTGAATTCGGCAATTTTGAAATCACCTCCATTATCAATCATTTCCTGCCGGCACTGGAACCCGGGCCGGACTGTACTTTCGCCTTGTATATGTAAATCACTTCATCGCGCTTGCAAAGGCCGAATTTCTCCCGTGCGACTTTTTCGACGGCTTTAGGATTTGATTCAAGGTCGCTGAAAAGCTGTCTCAGCTCCAGGCATTCAGCCTGTTTCTCCTCGAGTTTATTCTGCAGTTCATCCTTCTTTGATTTCATCTTCTGCAGATGGGTATAAGCCGGAAACAGGAGTACAAATGAAATAATTATCAATATTGCGAAAACCGCAAAATAAAGAAGTTTTAAAAATTTTTCCAATTTTACATCCACCCCTGTAAAATTCGAAATCCGGAACACGAAATCCGAAACAAATCCGAAATCCCATGTTTAAAAATTTCAAACATTTGAATTTCCCGTCTTGTTGTTCCGGATTTCGTATTTGATTGAGAGGTCAAAGCCCGCCTTGGCTACTCCTCCTCGATATCCTCGTCGAAATCAACATCCTCAATATCCTCGATATCAATATCGCCTACGTTGTCGACAGGTTCGGCTTCCTCTTCGGTATCGCCCTCGAGATCATCAAAATCATCTTCGCTGTCGGACATGATTGACGAACTGGTGATAACTGCTCCGCATTCAGGACAATATCCGTCTTCAGCCTCAACAGCGCTCAGACTTATTTCCATGTTGCAATAGGGACATGAAATCATTCCCATAGGTGTCTTCTCCTTGATTGTATTCTTCTGTTATTGTTAATTTATTTAAAAACTTGGTATTATACTTGAAGAGTCATCAAAAATTCAATGTTTGTTTTAATTTTTTTCAATTTTCCTATGAGCAGCTCCATCGCCTCTATGGGCGGAACGCCGTTCATCGCCCTTCTCAGGGTCCAGATCCTCTGGAGTTCGTCAGGATGGAGGAGGAGCTCCTCCTTTCGTGTTCCGCTCTTCTCAATGTTGATTGCCGGATAGACGCGCCTGTCCACAAGATGCCTGTCGAGATGCAGTTCCATGTTTCCGGTTCCCTTGAACTCTTCGAATATGACTTCGTCCATGCGGCTGCCGGTGTCAATCAGCGCGGTCGCGATGATTGTAAGGCTGCCTCCGGTCTCGATATTTCTTGCGGCGCCGAAGAACCTTTTCGGCTTATGGAGGGCTGTCGCGTCAACACCGCCCGACAGGATTTTCCCGCTGTGGGGCTGAAGAGTGTTATAGGCCCTTGCAAGGCGGGTGATGCTGTCAAGGAGGATGACCACGTCCTTCTTGAATTCCACCATCCTCTTTGCTTTTTCAATAACCATTTCCGCAACCTGGACATGCCGCTCCGGCGGTTCATCGAATGTCGAACTCACGACTTCGGCGTTGACCAGCCGTTTCATGTCGGTGACTTCCTCGGGACGTTCATCAATCAGGAGGACTATCATGACCACTTCGGGATTGTTCTTGCTGATGCTGTTCGCAATTTTCTGGAGGAGGACTGTTTTTCCGGTCCTGGGCTGGGCGACAATGAGTCCGCGCTGTCCTTTTCCTATGGGCGTTATTATGTCAACAACCCTTGTTGAAATCTCGTCGGGCTCCCTTTCCAGAATAAGTCTTTTTGTCGGGAAGTAGGGGACAAGGTTTTCGAAGGGGATTATCCCCTTCTTCTTTTCCGGAGACTCATGGTTGATCGACTCCACCTTGAGCATCGCAAAAAAGCGCTCCTTCTCCCTCGGCGGACGTATCTGTCCGGCCACATAATCACCTGTTTTAAGGGAAAACCTCCTTATCTGGGAGGGGCTGAGATAAATATCTTCGGGACAGGGCAGATAACAGTAGCCTGCGGAACGGAGGAACCCGAAACCGTCTGCAAGGACTTCGAGATAGCCGCTGCCGTACATGAGCCCGCTTTTTTCAGCGTTGGCTTTAAGGATTTCAAAAATAAGTTCTGATTTTTCAAGGGCGCCAACACCCTCGACTCCAAGGGAGCCTCCCATTTTGCCAAGCTCCTCCATGCCTTTTTCCTGAAGCTCGGTGATATTGAGGCTGGGTGCGGTTTTATCCCTTATTGGAATATCTCCGTTCCTATTGTAGTCGCCTCCGTTGCGCATCTCCCTTTCCTCCGTCCGGTGAATGGTTTCAGCATCAGACTTCTGCATGGACGACGGCTGTTCATCTGAAATATTCCGGGCCTGTGAAGCTGGCGGCTGGGGCTGCTGCTCCGCTCCCTGGTCCTGATCCTGGGGTGCGGCGGGATTCTTTGAATTGAAACTTCTCTTATGATAGGGACGCCTCTTGTACCTCCCTGAATTATAATCATCCGGGCGTTCAGACGGAGCCCTTTCCTCACGTGATCCCTCGGGCATCTCGGACTTTCTTTCCGGAACCCCCTGATCTCCGCAGTTTGAATCAGACGGATGCCTGGGTCTTTTTTCCTTCTCTTCAGATGACGTTCTTTCCATAATTTTCCCTTATCTGATTATTTAACTTTTCACATTGTTCAAAAAGGAAGCCCGGACTTCCATTATTTATGAGTGCGTAATCCGCCAGCTCCATTTTTCTTTCAGGAGGGATCTGCCAGTTGCACCGTGTTTCTATTTCCTTCCCGGTCCACCCTCTGCCCCTTAACCGGGCGTACTGTGTTTCCCTGTCGGCCCATACCGCTACGGTAAGGTCGAATTCCTTTTCCCATTTCACCTCGAAAAGGAGCGGAACAGCAAAGATCACGTATTTATTCCGGGAATTTTTAACCGCTTCTCTTGACCTTCTGAGCACTTCAGGGTGAAGCAGGTCATTGAGCCAGAACAGTTCAATACTGTCATTGAATACTATTTCCGATATTTTCTTCCTGTTCAACGAGCCGTCTTTTGAAAAAACCTTACGTCCCCACCTTTTCCTTAGGGTTTCAGGAACTCCGCTTCCGACATCCCCATAAATCTCATGACATATATTGTCTGCATCCAGAGTTTTCCAGTCCAGGGAGGAAAAGCATTCAAGCGCCGTAGTTTTTCCACAGCCGATGCCGCCAGTTAGACCAACAAACATTAAGTCGCAACTCGTTTTGGGATTAAATGTAAAAATAGTTGAATATGGAACATGCAGAAAAAACGGATTACTATAAACCAAAAACAGCAAATATTATAAGTGAGTCTGTGTATTTTTTTCTTAACCTATTGTAGACTTCCTAAAATGCAAATGGAATTCCGCAAGATATATTCTTTTATTTTACGGAACACCATTTTAAATTGGAGACAATATGGTAAAGGCTGAAGTTCTGACAAAAAAACGGCTCGCATCCGGAGAATGGCTCTTTCTGGAGGAAATCCTATATAGGGACACCCACGGCCTTGAGAGAAAATGGGAGTCCGCCTCGAGGGTCAGGAAAACGGGAGCCGTTGCGATCGTCGCAACAATGAAGCCTTCCGGACGGCTGATACTTGTCCGCCAGTTCCGCCCCCCCGCCGAAGGACATGTGATTGAATTTCCGGCAGGTCTGATAGATGAAAAGGAGACTCCGGAAATGGCCTCCATCCGCGAATTATTCGAGGAAACCGGATACTCCGGCAAAATCACCTGTGTCACACCGCCGCTCTACAGCTCTCCGGGGCTCAGCGGCGAAAGCGTACACCTTGTCCATATGGAAATAGATGAGACTGACCTGAAAAACCGGAATCCGGAAACCGATTTTGACGAGGGGGAACACATTGAAACTTTCCTTATCACCCCGAAGGAGCTGGGGGCTTTCCTTAAAGCCGCCTATGGGAAAGGCGACCGCCTCGATGCGAAACTCATGTGTTTTGCGGAAGGACTGTTCTTCAAAAAAACCGGAGTCATCCCGAAGAATGACGGATAATCCTCCTTTGCCGAATCAAAACACGCCTTCTGGGAGCTGTTCTTCAGATATGAAAGATATTTGATGATTGCGTTCTGGAATTTGAACTTCTCGCCATGCCCGGGCAACGGATCATCCTTCAGTTCCGAAGACCACTCAGGATACCAAAACACATGATTTTTACTTGATGCTTTCGCGACTTAAGCATATCGTCAATATTGGTCAAGTTAAGGTGCTTGTCCACGATTCCCATCTTCCGGGATAATTCCCTGCCATTCTTGAATTCCGATGATTTCATACTATGCTACCACAAGCCGGGACGGTTGACAGGTCATTCCAGGCATCTAGCCACGACTTGATGTGTGACTGCCGTCT
>JBAYFV010000251.1:0-5551 GCA_041666985.1 Victivallales bacterium | reverse complement strand
GCCAATTTCAAAAGTAGTCAGGATTCAGAAGTCAGGATTCAGAATAAAACCGAATTTGAGTTCAAATTCAATTCTGTCTCCTGAATTCTGACTACTGAATTCCTAGTTTTGAAATTACCTCAGTAATTTTGAATTTAACGGCCGACGACTGATACAATGGCTACAATCGAAAAAAACGAACTTTTTGAGCTGGAAATTCTCAAGCATGTTGAGTCAACTCCGCGTCTCAATAACCGTATGGCCGCCTCTAAACTTGGATGCAGTGTGAAACTTGCCCATGCACTTCTTTCTAAAATGGTTGACAAGGGGCTTCTTCACGTTACAAAGCACCATGCACGCCGCTGGGACTATTTTCTGACGCCGAGGGGTATTGCGGAGAAAGCGCGTATTACCTATGAATTTATTGATTTTTCCATGCAGTTCTATCATGAAGCCAGACGCGAAAGCTCCCGTGTCTGCAGGAATATAGCTGAATCGGGCAAAAAAGTGGTTGCATTCCTCGGTGACGGAGAGCTCGCGGAAATCGCATATCTAGGCATAAAAGAATGGGATCTTGAGCTTAAAGAAGTTTACGGAGAAGAAAAAAAGGAATTCCTGGGACACAGGGTTCTACCTTTTAATTCGGCAGCCGATTCTTCTTCCGAGGCGCTAATTGTCTGCCTCTATGACAAGACAAAGCCAATGCGTCCGGATTACCTGCCTAACGGACTTGTTAAAAACGATAAAATGGTCTGGGTTTTTTCCGGGGAATACTACGACCAACAGGGTGTGAAAAGAAAAGACTTCACCGCTAATCCTCACTAACAAGAATTAAAACATACAAGACTTGCTGTGAAGTTGATTTACAGTATAAAATAAAATTCACGGCAAATGTTTATTAGTGTAAGTTAGTGGTGAAGGTTTTAATTAATTCTTTATTATCAGAGAGGGTGTTATGAAAAAAGCTTTGGTTACCGGAATTACGGGACAGGACGGTTCATATCTTGCCGAATTTCTACTCAAAAAGGGATATGAGGTTTATGGAATCATAAGAAGGTCGTCTTCTTTTAACACGGAAAGAATAAACCACCTTTATAAAGACCCGCACGAAAAACCGAATTTGAAACTTTTATACGGGGATTTGAATGACTCCAGCAGCTTGGCCGAAATAGTTCATTCTGTCAATCCGGACGAGGTATATAATCTTGGAGCCCAGAGTCATGTAAGGGTTTCCTTTGATATTCCGGAATATACGAGCGAAATTTCCGGAATAGGCGCTTTGAGACTTCTTGAAGCAATTAGAAGAACGGGTTGCAAGGCTCGATTCTATCAGGCCTCAAGCAGCGAACTGTTTGGAAAGGCGGTGGAAATCCCGCAGACGGAAAAAACGCCTTTTTATCCCAGAAGCCCATATGGATGCGCAAAACTCTATTCATATTGGATAACTGTCAATTACAGGGAAAGCTATAATTTATTTGCATGCAATGGAATACTATTCAATCATGAATCTCCGCGGAGGGGCGAAACATTTGTCACAAGGAAGATAACAAGGGCTGCGACAAGAATCAAGCTCGGCCTTCAGGATAGGCTTTATCTCGGCAATCTGGATGCGAAACGCGACTGGGGCTTTGCGGGAGATTATGTTGAAGCGATGTGGATGATGCTCCAAGCCGATGAACCCGATGATTTCGTTGTTGCCACCGGAGAAACTTATTCAGTCAGGGAATTCCTGGAGAAAGTATTTAAAGCCCTTGGCCTGGACTGGGGAAAACATGTGGAGATTGACCCGAAATATTACCGCCCGTCCGAAGTTGACATACTTCTGGGCGACAGTTCCAAGATCCGCAAGAAGCTTGGCTGGAAACCGAGGGTATCGTTTGACGGACTGGTGAAAATGATGGTTGATCACGACCTGGATCTGGCAAAAAGGGAAAAGGCCGTAAAAGAATATGAATTGGAGAAACGGTGAACCGGCGAGTTTGATTTTTTCTGGCAAAATTATGATTAAAAACTACAATATGGTTCGGGAGGCTGAATTAAACTGTCAATCCAACCATAAGCTTTCCTTGGAGGAAAGATTTAAGGTTATGGATAAAACATCAAAAATCTATGTTGCCGGACATGCCGGCATGGCCGGGTCGGCAATCTGCCGTGAACTCCAATCTTCCGGATTCAAGAATATCATTACGCGGACAAGCGGGCAACTTGATTTGCGGAATTCGCAGAAAGTCTGGAAATCCTTTGAAAAAGAGAAACCTGACTATGTTTTATTTTGTGCCGGAAAAGTCGGCGGGATAAATATAAACAGCAGGGAACCGGCATCATTTCTTTATGATAACCTTATGATGGCGGCAAATGTAATACACAGTTCATATATCCACGGTGTTAAGAAACTGTGTTTCCTGGGAAGCTCATGCATTTATCCGAGAGAATGTCCGCAGCCGATGAAGGAGGAATATCTCCTGACAGGTCCGCTCGAACCTACCAATGAAGGGTATGCAGTTGCGAAACTCGCAGGATATAAAATGGCGTATTTCTATGCCAAACAGTACGGGATGAACACAATTTCCCTCATGCCTTGCAACCTCTATGGGAAAAACGACCATTTTGATCTGGAAAAGGCACATGTCCTTTCTTCTCTGGTGAAAAGGTTCGTTGATGCGGTCGAACTCGGTGAAAATGAAATCACGCTCTGGGGTACCGGTTCTGCAATGAGGGAATTCATGAATGTTGATGACTTTGCTAAGGCGGCAATCATGCTGATGGAAAAATTGAATTCGCCTGAAATAATAAATGTCGGGACGGGAGAAGAGATTACCATCAGAAAACTCGCGGGAAAAATAGCTTCGGCAACCGGGTTCAAGGGTGAGATTAAGTGGGACAGTTCTATGCCTGACGGAATGCCCCGGAAATGCCTCGACATATCAAAAATAAGACAATTCGGTTTTGTTCCCAAGATATCACTCGATAACGGCATCACCCAAATGATAAGTGAATACCGGAAGAAGAAGTCCTGAAGTTCGGAGAAACGTAAGTCCGGAAGTTTTTAGAAAAAAAGCCAGCCCCGGGTTCACGGGGTACTTGTCCGTGTAGTCAAAGCCGATTATCTTGCCACTATTGCATTGAAAGTTGATTTTGCAACAAAAACAAACTTACAGCAAATATCTTATTAGCGTTAGATAAGTACAGATTAGCCTGCCACGGCATAGTTCTATATTTAGAACGAAGACTGGTGGTTGAGAATTGCAATTGAGATTCTTGGTCAATCAAACAGTTATGAATTCTAAACTATTGTCTGCTTACAGCTAACACCTATGACCTGCCAACTATTAAACAGATCACATTAGACTTCCATAGTCCTGACCTGCGCCGACCTGTACTGAGCAAAGTCGAAGTGGTTTCCAGAGTCGAACATGACCGACAACCGTATGCCTTGACAAAATACTTGGAACAGCTTATAATTGATCGGAAACAGCCCCACAGAAAACCTATGTAAAATCAGGATGATAAATACTTGAACACACTGGGAAAACGGCTTGGATTAACGGTTCATATCTCTATCCTTGATCACAAAGTCCGCACTTTGTTTAGCGCTTATCCATCAAACACGGCTGCGGTTGTGGAAGATTGGCTTCTGGATGTTGCCAATGATCGCGGTGCCAGAATCGTCCAGCGTGACAATCCTCCCGATGAACACTTTATTTCACCTTCAAAATCCGAATTTTCCAATGAGGAGCTGATAGCTGCAATATGTCTGACACAACGTCTGGATCGCCCTCAATTGTTGCGTTTAGCTGCTCAGTTCATAACCCGCGGAGACATTGATGTTCAGTGTCTTGTCCGACTTGCGAGAAGGGAACGAGTTGAGATTATTCTTGGCGAGATGGCAAAGCAAGCACTCAAGGTTGATTGCAATCATCCGGTATGGCGCAGGATATCTGAGGAGTTCCCCTCTAAAAAGAAGATTTGTTCCCCTGTCATTCACTGGCAAAGACTTGCATGGCCAGTTATGACATCGAAAGGATATAACGCTGAGAAATGGAGACTTGTGGGATGAGCAACTCTTTGCGACTGTTAAAGCGTTTGGACGAGTTGTTGGACTCGCCTGTTGAGTTGACTCTTTATGGGCGTGCGGCACTTGAGCTGGGATTCATAAATCCCAAGCCCGAATACAGCCGTAGCCTCGATGTTGATATAGTGTTGTGGATAGGACAAGCGGAGGAACTGGACGGGACGGGTAATTTTTGGGAGGCATTGGAGCATCTCAACAAGGAATTTGATGCTGACGGGTTGTATATCAGTCATCTGTTTGAAGAAAGCCAGGTGATCCTTTCCAGTCAATGGCGTAAGAGAAGAATTGCAATACCTTTGAGCTTTTCACGTCTCAAACTTTTCAGACTATCGGATATGGATTTATTTCTATCAAAACTCATGCGCTATGATCCAACAGATTTAGAAGATATTCTTTTCATCATTGAATCGGCAAAGCTTTCACCCGGTGATATTTCACTTGAATTGAACAATGCACAGATACCGGATTTGCCGGAAATACGAGAACAATTTGATTTATGTCGAAACTGGCTGAAAGCACGGGCACTGTGCAATTGAATTCATATATATGGGAAAAGATACAATTAATTTCCTCAAAGAGCTACAGGAATATGAATACACACTTTCCGGGAATGATCATGTTTGGAAAATTCTTTTTAAAAACCATATATGAAAGAATATAATTTAATAATTGAGGCGGGCAAGACCCGTACGCAGTATTTCAGGGATCTCTGGATTTACCGCGAACTCTTCCTGTTTCTCGCCTGGCGCGACATACTTGTCCGTTATAAGCAGACGGTCATAGGCGTTGCGTGGAGCGTCATACGTCCACTTCTTACAATGATTGTCTTCACAATTGTGTTTGGCAAGATTGCCAAGATGCCGGCAGAGGGGGTTCCTTATGCTGTTCTTGTATATGCGGCGTTGCTGCCGTGGCAGTTTTTCAGCAATACTGTACTGGAAGGCGGGAATTCGCTTATAGGAAATGCAAACATAATATCAAAAGTCTATTTTCCGCGAATCATAATTCCAAGCACCTGCATGGTGGTCAGCCTTGTTGACTTCCTTATTTCCACAGTGATTCTTGCGTTTCTCATGATCTGGTATCATTTCATGCCCGGATGGCATATGATATTCCTACCTGTGTTTCTGGGATTCGGTGCCATCGCCGCACTTGGAATAACCTATTGGCTTTCAGCTCTTAATGTCAAATACCGTGACTTTCGCCATGTGATTCCGTTTGTCATACAGTTTGGACTGTATATTTCACCTGTCGGGTTCAGCAGTTCGGTGATACCGGAGAAATGGAGATTGGTTTACGCCTTGAATCCCATGGTCGGGGTTATTGACGGATTCCGGTGGGCATTGTTGGGAGAAGGCAATATCATTGATTCAAATGTACTGACAATATCCTTTCTGGCGGCAATGCTTTTATTTCTTTCAGGTTTTCACTTTTTCCGGCGTACTGAAAGTGAATTCGCGGATGTGATTTAGCAAACTCAAATTTAAGTAAACGTTACAT
>JBAYFV010000250.1:0-5566 GCA_041666985.1 Victivallales bacterium | reverse complement strand
CTTCTTTTCTTAATGCGTGTCCGGACATGTCCAGCTCCGTGATTTAAAAAATAAATTTTCAAGGCGTAATATAGCATCGGTTTCACTGCCGTTCCATGGATTATTGGAAACTGTATTTTAGAAAGCTGAGGGAATTTCAAAATTGCCGAATTCAAGGTAGGGACGGCTCGCCGAGCCGTCCGGTTTGAGGCGGCGGTTTCGGCGAAACCGCCCTACCTTCGGTAATTTTGAAATCGGCTCAGCTCACAAGCCGGAGGCTTGTGCTTCTTCAAACTTTCATCCCGTTGTAAGTGGCGGAGAACACAGGTGTTTCCTCAAATGCGGCAAGCACCGGGATCAGGTTTTCCGGACCGGTCGCTGCAACCTGTAAACCGTTTTCTGATTTGTGCCATTCCACACAGATGAAGCCGGATGGTGTCGCGACCGAACCTTTTACGGCGTTGAAACCGCCGGGATAGGGCGACAGCAGGAATTTTTTAAATCCAGGCTCCAACGGCCTGACTCCGAGTACCCAGGCGTAATGGTAATAGACCGGCAGACTGCTCCAGGCATGGCAGAGGCTGCCCGCGCCGTTAAAATCGGCGGCCCCTTTTCCGGTTTCCCACAAACTGGTGGCGCCGGACAGTATCATCGGGTCAAAACTGTGTTTCAGCGCTGCCGCGACATAATCCCGGGCTTGCGGCGACAAGGGCATCAGCGCGGAAAGCATGTAAGGCATGGCGCTGAAAGTCACCCCTTCAAGCCTGGCGGAATAAACAGTCTGCATTACGACGGGAAGTTTTTCTGCGGGAACGATGTTGTTGTATAACGCCAGGAACTGGATGTGGTCGTGATATTCCTGAAGTTTTCCTCCAATCATTTTTGTGGCATAGCAATTATGAGGTGCATCCCAGAAATTACGGTTGACTGCGTCTTTCAGTTCCGCCGCAAGCGCGGAATACTTCGCGGCTCTGCCGTTCTGCCCGTCGCGTTGGAGCATTTCAGCGTATGAGCGGAGCATTTCATGAAAATATAGATTGTAAGGCGCATGGTATTCGTCTTCCCGGGAACCCATTACCGACAGACCCGGAACCCATTCGTAGAAATGCCACATTTCCTTGCCGGAATTAAGCCGGTACAGGCCGTTGTCCGGATTATGCCGTTCCAGAATTCTGCCGATCATAAATTCTATTTGCGAATCGAATCTACGGAAAAGCGCGTTGCACCCGCTGTGCAGCCAGTGCTCGTCCAATTCCGACACCCATACAAAACTGAATATCGGTATAGTCATGGCGCGTCTGGTGGGTGCGCATAATTCCAGCAGGCCGTCCGGGCGGATGCCGCGGCCAAGAAGGTCAAGGGAAGCGGCGGCGAAATCGTAATTGCCCCAGACATAATACCCGTACAGCATCTGGTTTCGGGAATCATAGGCGTAAAGCGCCTGTTCCCGCCACGGGCAGTCTTCGTAATGTTCGTGCATGCAGAGCTCCAGCGTCCTGATGCCGATGTCATTTGTGCGGTCGGCCAGCGTGTCGCCGCTCTGAAAGTTTCCGCGCGGCGGCAGCGGCAGGCTGAGCGGTCTCAGCCCGATGTAGCGGATTATGACCGGCCTTTTCATACAGGTCATGTTCAACTGGATGTAACGGCCGCCAATACGTCTGAACGGCAGCAGGTGGCGGTTCGCGTCTTCCCTGCAAATATAGCGGTCCGTGAAATTGCGGTCGCCGATTTTATTGCGCACTTTGCCGTCCAGCAGGTGTTCGCCATGTGAAATGTCAATTACGGTTCCGGCGGCGGCGGTAAGTTCAATGTCAATCAATCCGGCATTTTCCGCGCCAAGGTCAACGATGATGAAACTGCCGTTCGCCGGAGCTTCCGGCAACTTGAGCTTCAGCGCGTGTTCCGGGGTGCCGTCAAGTAGCGTGGAAGAAGGATATTCATTCTCAACCCCTTCAAATATCCGCGACGGTGGATAATGTCCCATCAGATCGTCAGCCACAGTATCGGCAAAAGTTTCCAGTTCCCGTCTGCGCAAAATGGCGCCCTGCATCACCACCTGAACCGGGATACGGGTTCCGATTGTCAGCGGCGGAACTGGACGCAAAGACAATTTTTTCCAGAAGCCGTCAACCATTCCGGCGCGGACTTCAGCTGTCGGCCAGGCGGAATCATCAAAATCCGGATTCAGCCAGTCGGAATCATTTCGTGCGTCAAACATGGTGACAAAACCAAGCTGCACGGTAAGCTTTGGAAGTCCGCCGGATTGAAATGCCGGGGATTGAATACATTTCCAACTGCCGTCCGAAACGATTTCATGAGTTCTATTTTTCAGCACGGCGATCATTCCGGCCCGGCCGGGAGTATACGTTGAAAAATCCGCGCCGCAGTAATAGGCCAGGACACAAAGCACATTTTCACCGGGTTTCAGCAGCGATCCAACCTGAAATTCGCTGTAAGTCTTCTCCTCCGGATAATCGCTGAATTGTCCGCGTCCGATCTCCTGTCCGTTTAAGTATGCGGCAAAATCGGTGTCAGCGGAAATATACAGAATTCCGCCGCCGATGTCATCAACTGAAATTTTTTTGCGGAAACATACATACTGATGCTCGCTGTCCCCGGTTTGTTTTTTCCATATCCAGCTGGCGTTACGAAGGGAATTGTCCATAAAATCCGATCCTTTTGTGATTTGTCAGGCTGAAACAAATTCAGCTTGTTTTTTTTTATGCTTCCTCAAGCATGTTCATCAGCCCCTTGCAAAAAATATAGTGAGCCAATTTTAAAATTGTCGAATTCAAGGTAGGGACGGCTCGCCGAGCCGTCCGGTTTGAGGCGGCGGTTTCGGCGAAACCGCCCTACCTTCGGTAATTTTTAAATTACCTCATAGTAAATGTTTTTGCGATGTTTTCTTGGTAGTAGCACAGGCATCTTGCCTGTGTGTCTTTGGGCGTCTCGCCCTCCTTAATCTATGCGCATATATTTGGTGGTGCCGAGTTTTGCATATTCGCGAAGTTTCATGTCCCAGCCCATCTGCCGGATATGGAAGTTGAACATCTGCCAGTCGTCCGCATTGCCGATGTCATGCCAGTCGCCGTTCCACGACGCCTGGGCCGCCATTGAAAATATCTTGAAGAGATTGGTTCCGAAATTGCCGTTCCATGTGGTAGTCAGCATCCCGGCGAATTTTTCCCTGGCCCCCAGTCTGCCCATGCTTAGCGTCGCCTTTTCAGCAGCCCAGGGGGAAAACAGGACATCGAACCCCTGTTCCTTGAAGAAGCGGGCGGAGTCCCAGCCCGGCTCTTTTCCGCCGACCTCGGGGTATTTATACTGCCAGTCGGCGATGACTATGTCTTTGGGGAGTTGCGGCAGCAGTGGTTCGAGGTTGACCGGGGCGCGGTCGCGGATAACGTAATTTTCCCAGCGTTCGTCCTGGTGATTGAGCAGCATGTCATGCCAGATGATGATCCGGCTGCCGCGTTTGGCGAACAGATCGTGGAAATACAGCAGATGATCTTTGAACAGGTCGGCCAGCGGTTTCCTGCGGCAGGCGGAACAACTGCGGATGTTGAAGGCCTCGTCGAATCCAAGATGAAAATAGGAGGGGTGTCCGAAAAAATCGTGCAATTCGGCAGCGACATCGGACAACAGCTTCCGGGTTGACGGATTGCTCAGGCACCAGCTCCAGCCGTCGGGTTCCAGAAGCGGCTGCAGCGACGGGTTTAAATCAAGCATGACATGTTTTCCGTTGCTGATGCTTGCGCCGGAGCCGTGCCCCAGCATGTTGAACTGCGGAATCAAGGTGACGCCCAACTCACGCCCCAAGCTGATCAGGCGGCTTATTTCATCGCGTCCGGGATGATCCTCCCAGCATAATTCCGGATGTGACTCGAATGGAAAAGTCCCCCACGTTTCAAGAACCATGTGATTGAACTTGTAATAGGCGGCCAGCCGCAGCTGCTTTTCGATCTGCCATCCTGAAGTCTCCGGGAACCAGCACATATGAACCCCTCGGAACGGCATCGAAGGTGCGTCGCTGATCTCGCACTGGGGCAGAAGATGACAGGAAAATGTCTCTCGGCCCCTTTCGACTTCCGCCAGCTGCCGCAGAGTGCTCATTGCGTATCGGACGGCAGCCATGTCTGCGGCGGATATGACAATCTCCGAGGCCGTGATTTTCATGGAATACGACTCCGGATCCGTTTTCTCCGGACGACCCTCGTCACGGATGACTTCGGGTTCTATGTTCCAGTAGGATTTGGCGAGTCTGGAGACTGCATCCGCGCCCGGCCCCAGGATTCTCATCCGGCAGCCGTCGGCCACGCGATATTCCTCGCCATTGTAAAAACTTGTCCGACGCGGCTGTGGGACCAGTCTGGACTTCAAGGTTTTCACATCATCCTCATTCAACAACAGCTTGCTGTATTTGACATTTGACTTCTTGTTCATGCGCATGGTGCTCCTATGCTTTGATCGTTGCTGGTTTTACCCGTAAGCCTTGCTACAAGGATATCCTCGAATGCCGGCAAGTCATTCCAACCCGTGGCCACACGCATAAGACGTCCGTTTACCGGATCAATTTTCGTATTCGCGTCATCCGTCACTATTATTGCAAGTGTTTCCATTTTCAGAAATGTATCGTCGTATGAAAGATAGACAGCCACGGTATCGCAGAGGCCCATACTCGCGATATCGGGATTAAAGGAACAGGGCCAATGAGGATGCCAGATTCTGTAGTTTTCCATAATGGCAGTCGCAATTGGATCCTTGCTTGCACGGACCTGCTGATATTTTGATCCTTTCAGCGATACAAGGTTGCAACTATCCATTGGCGTGATGACGATACTTTCCCATTGAGCGGTGAAAACCGCTTTTGCTGCCGCAACATTGAGTCGCACATTGCATTCACCTCCATAGTCAGGGGGACAATTGATCCGTCCGTGCATTCCGACAAACCGGCACTTGGAAGCGATGCGTGGTTCGCGTCTGAGTGCTTTGTTGATATTTGGTAACGGCCCGATACAGATGAGCGTGATAGTTTCTTTTGATGCCATGATAAGTTCGATTAAAGCCGAAACTCCGTCATTGCAGGTTTTTCCAGGGTATTCGTCCAGAGAATACCCTTCAATCCATGCCGCCTGATTCTTATGATTTGTTTCATCGATTTGGTCTCTAATGCCGATTGCGACCGGCACATCTGTACGATCAGCCACTTGGAGCATCTTGGCGACAACCTTTGCCTTGTAAAGGGTATCGCCGCTGTTGGTAATCACCATGCGCACATCAAGCTCCGGACATTTCAGCATATAACCGAGTGCCCATGTGTCATCGATATCACTGCCAATGTCGGTATCGAGAATGACAGGGATTTTGTTTGCCATGGAGGTTCTTGCAGAACTCCCCGAAGTCTGGGAATTAAGCGTCCGCGTGGTGTCAATTGGTTTGGTTTTCATTTGTTTTCTCTTTCTTTTATAGAATACGATATTTTAATTTAAACTCTCAGGAACTCCTTCAATTTATCAATTTTAGCTCTTGTGCCAGCGAGGAGGTCGGATATCTCACATTCCGTCAAGCTTGCACGAGTGTAACACGG
>JBAYFV010000249.1:0-5566 GCA_041666985.1 Victivallales bacterium | reverse complement strand
CAGACAAGCTCCAGATTTCAAATGAAGAAAAATTCCAAACTAATAAAAAAACAATATAAGAACATGCCTTGCGGCATTGACTACGAACAAATTAAGATTCGTTTTTGTTGGTAGTTAAGCCCGTAAGGGCTGTTCGTTTCTTTGTTTTATGAATCTGTTTGAAATTTGGAATTTTCTATGTTTGGTACTTGGAGTTTGAAGTTTGGAATTTATTTTGGTATTAAAAGTTGCGGCCCTTTGGCCGCCTAATTTAAATTCACATTCTGTGAGGGAGGTGTCGGACGGAGGATTTTTGAAAACTTCACTGCTGGCTCAGATAATTTTCCCTCGAAACAAGAATCTCCCGTTTCGCGCTTGCACCCATAGGAGGGCCGACAATGCCTTTTTTCTCCATGATTTCAATGAGGTTTGCGGCTTTGTTATAACCGATTCCGAGTCTTCTCTGGACGTAACTTGTGCTTGCTTTACCGTCTGTGAGAACTGCCTGTATTGCACGGTCTAACAAATCTTCCTCGGAATCGCCGAACAGGTCGCCGTCTTCACGTTCACCGTCTTCTCCAATTGGAAGTTCAGCCTCCAGTTCCGTGGCATTGCCGGAAAGAACAGTCTCGTCAAATGTCTGTTCGGCCTGTTCTGATACGAAGGTTACAACCTTTTCGATTTCCTTGTCGGAAACAAGGGCGCCCTGTATTCTGTCAAGGTTGGAGCTTCCGGGCGGAATGAACAGCATGTCCCCCCGTCCGAGGAGTTTTTCCGCGCCTTTTCTGTCAAGTATTACGCCGCTGTCTACAATTGAGGAAACCTGGAATGCGATTCTCGCGGGGAGGTTGGCCTTGATTACGCCGGTTATGATCTGCTTCCTGGGTGTCTGTGTGGCTACGACCATGTGAATTCCGGCGGCACGGCCTTTCTGCGCGATTCTCGCAATTGAATTTTCAACGCTGGCCTTGGCCTCCGACATCATGATATCCGCAAGCTCGTCAATGATTATCACAAGCACGGGCATCTTGTCCGGGATTTCATTTCCGTCGTCGTCAAGTAAAATCTCGGTTTTTTTCTCGCGCCTGTTGAAGTCTGAAAGTTTTTTTGATTTGACTTTAGAGAAAATCTTGTAGCGCCTTTCCATTTCATTTACGCCCCAGTGAAGGGCGACGGGGACTTTTTTGGAGTCCGTCACAACCGGTGTTATCAAATGGGGGAGAGAGGCGTACATGCTGAACTCGACCATTTTCGGATCGACCATTATGAGTTTGAGTTCATCGGGCGTGAAACGGAAAAGAAGGCTCATGATCAGTGAATGCATGCACACGCTTTTCCCGCTTCCTGTCGCTCCGGCTATCAGAAGATGCGGCGCCCTTGAAAGATCCGTGACAACCGGTACGCCAGAAACGTCCCTTCCGAGAATTATCGGGATCTCAATGTTCGGTGCGTTCCACGGGCCCGACTCCATTATAGACCGGATTGAAATAAACGACACCTTGCTGTTCGGCACTTCGATGCCGACTGTGTTTTTGCCCGGGATGGGTGCGAGGATACGCACACTTTCCGCCTGGAGATCCATGGCGAAATTGTTCGCGAGACTGCTGATGCGTTCCACCTTCACCCCCGGATCCAGGGATATTTCATAACGTGTCACACGCGGACCCGACACATAGCTTATCACTTTCCCCTGTATCCCGAAACTGTCAAGGGTGGACTGAAGCACGTTCTTAGATGCGTCAATAAAATTCTGGGCCTCACCTTCGACCTCCTTGCCCTTTTCAAGCAGGGTGACCGGAGGAAGGGCGTATTTTGACAGGGAATCCGGTTTTCTGAACGGCTTAACGGTTTTTTTCCTGGAAAGATCAGGAGGCTGTTTTTTGGAAACATCCATCTCTTCGGATTTTACGGTAAGGGGAAGCTCTTCCTTCTCCTTTTCCTTCTCCTCAAATTTCTTCTTGTATTCACCATACTTTTTCTCGCGTGCCTCCTCGCGTTTCCGGCTCAGTGTCTCTATGGAATCCTCGAGATCGCTGTTCATTTCCTCCTCATCCTCCCGCCTTCTTGAAGCAAAAACGGGCTGCCAGTCTGAAATCCAGATGAAGACCGCACCGGAGATCAGGAAGACTGATGCAACAATAAATGAGCCTACGGTTCCAATATTGCGTGTGATCAGCCCGGGTGAGACGGACAGTTCCGGGGCGGCGAGTTTCTGCCCTATGACCCCTCCGGAAAGCGCTGAAAGCGGGGCGTTTGCCGAACCAATGCCGAGATAGCTTGTCACGGTGACGAATTTTTCAGGGCACATTGCAAAAAAGATTGTGATTCCGACTATTACAGCGATCAGCGAACCGGCATAACCGCGTCTTCTGGTCGGATGATGGAGAAGCGGCCTTAAAGCGCAGGTTATCAGCAGAAAAAATATCGGATAGGTCGCGAGTCCGAAAAGATAAAATGAAATCCTTGCGAAATGCGCACCGAAGGGGCCAATCCAGTTTTTAACCGCCCCGTTGTTCCCGCCTTCAAGAACAGCGAGATCCGAGGCGTTGTGCGAAAAAACGGAGAGCAGCAGGAGAAGGAAGATGATTATGATGAAAACATATCTGAAACGGAATCCGCCGTGCCGTTCCTCCTGTTCCTTTTGGTTTTCATTTTCAGAATTGATATTTTCGTTTTCGTCCATGGCATAAGAATAACACCATTTCTAAAGTTTTCATTGCGTCTTTGAAATTATTAAATATATTACCCGCCGTGGGAACAAAGAGGAGAGGATTGTAATGCAAATGACAGGCAGGGAGAGAATTTCGAACATCCTTAAAAGAAAACCGGTTGACCGGAATGGACTGTCTTCAGGTCATTGAAATCAAGGCCGGAATGGATCTGCTGAGGCTGAAGAAGAATTTCGGTCACAAAATCGCCTTCTGCGGCGGAATGGACGCAAGAAACCTGGTCGCAAACGACCGCGTTGCAATCAAAAAGGAGCTTGAGGGGAAAATTCCGGTTGTCATGAAAGATTCCGGATATATCCTGCACTCCGACCACTCGATACCGACCGACTGTGAATACGAGACCTACCGTTACTTTATTGACGAAGGCCTGCGCCTGGGAACATATGAAAGGTAGGACGGACTTCCCGGTCTGTTCATATGGAAGTTCCGATAAACGTGTAATTTTCCCGCCATGTCGCGATGAAGATCTTCATGGAATTAATTCCATATTTTGAATATGAGAATTAGTCAAATAACTAAACCGGTATATCGTATTCCATTATTAAATCGGGCAAGAGTTTTATGTACCGAAGAGTCATACATCACCGTTACAAGAGGAGAAGGTTCGGAATACTTTTACTTATTCTGACGGCTGTGCTTGCTCTGACATGGTTTCTGGGGAAAATGACATATGAGTATTTTTCAAGGAAAAACGCATATGATCCCATAATAAGGGAGGCTGCAAGAAAATACTGCGTTGATTCGTGTCTTTTGAAAGCCGTGATCTGGAAGGAAAGCAAATTCAAACAGAATGCCAGGGGTGCCAAAGGGGAGGTTGGGCTGATGCAGATAAGGCCGGCCGCCGCCGCAAAAGAGTGGACCGATGTCAATCATATTGATATTCCGAGCGAGGGAATGCTTTTTTATCCGAGAATCAACATTGAGATAGGCGCATGGTATCTTTCATGCGCCATGAGGAGATGGGAGAAATACGAACATCGCGAGGAGCTGGCGTTGTCCCAGTACAATGCCGGAGCCAGGGGAATGAACTCATGGATTCCCTCCGACTACAGCGGGAAAGTGGTTGAAAACATCAAAATAAATTCCACGAAAAACTACGTTGCGGATATCATGGGAAAATATCATGAGTATGCGGAGAAACGGCTCGCAGAATAACCTACGGGGGGCTGATGATTTTCAGAAAAATTATATTGTGCGTTACCGCAGCGGGCTTCAGCGCCTTGGTGCTTGCCGCTGTTTCCGATAGGATTTCGGCATGGAAAGAGGATTTTCCATATGACGGGGCAAAGGGTGAAAAATTATTTCCCAAGGGCTGGGATCTTAAAACCAAAATAGGAATCCCGGCCGCGGAGATTTATATTGCAAAAGAAGAAAAGGACAACACCTCTTTTCTCCGCATGGAGTCTGACAGGTCATCAGCCACCATTGTACGCAAACTCGAAAAAATAGACCTCAGGAAAACTCCCATCCTCCGCTGGCGCTGGAAGGCGAACGTCCTGCCTGAAGGTGCCGACGGCAGGGATGAGAAAAAGGACGACCAGGCTATTGGAATTTATATGGGTAACGGGAATATTTTCTTAAAGAAAAGCGTTTCCTACAGATGGGATACCGACACTCCGAAAGGTCTCGAGGGGAACTGCGTTTACGGTGCGGGGACAATAAAAATAAGATGGTTCACCCTGAGGAATAAGGAGGACGTCTCGGGAGAATGGTTCACCGAGGAAAGAAATGTTGCGGAAGATTTCCATAATGCATGGGGTTATTATCCTGAAGATATTTATGTAAGCGTATCATGCAACAGCCAGTATACGGGAGGTAAGGCCTCCGCCGACCTGAACTGGATTGAAATTACATCCGTTTCGACACAAAAGGATAAGAAATAAAATAAAATGGATTTGATCAGAATCTTTCTTGCATCCCTGTGCGCAGGAATCATTCTCGGCGCTCCTGTCGGAATCGCCGGTGCAATGGTTGCGGACGCAGCTCTTGCACATTCAAGGAAAAGACTCTACGCCACAATCCTGGCTGCGTCTTTGGGTGACACGGCTTTAGCCGCTTTTTCAACAATATTTTCAAGTTCCTTTAAAAGCTTCCTGAAAAACTATGAGAAAATCGGGCTTTTTGCCGCCGGAGCAGCAGTGATAATTGTCGGTGTCTGCACTATCATAGTCACATTTATAACCCGCAGGGGAATTGTTCCAAAGGAGAAAGTTAAAAATCCGTCATCCAGATGGATTATCAGCCATTTCGCTCCGGTGATGGCGGCGTTTCTCACAGCCCTCCTTCATCCGGGGAATATTGCCGCCTTTCTTGCGCTTATGACCGTTTTTTCCCTTTTGTTTCCCGATTTTGCGAGCCATAAGATATCCTTCATAACCGGCATTTTCGCAGGTTCCTTTCTGATTTTCAGCTACGCCGGTTTCCTCTTTTGGAGAATAAGCAGGAAGGCCGACAAGTATGTTCATTATCTTAGATACACCCTTGCCATGCTATTAATTATTGCAGGTGTATATTTGATGACATGTAATTTCAAAACCATATAACATGGAAGACTGAAGGTGATTTTTAGCAAGTATTCAATCAAACATATCATCTCCCCCTCCGTGCTGTTGGAGACAGACAATTTCCTTGTGAAACTTGCGGAGAACACGGGTGAAGTCGAGAAGGCGCTCCGCCTCCGTTACGAGGTTTTCAACCTTGAGCAGGGCAAAGGCCTTGAGGAATGCGACAAGAAAGGAATTGATTCCGATGAATTCGACGAATTCTGCCTGCATCTGCTTGTGATTGAAAAGGGAACGGAAAAAGCAATAGGGACCTACCGCGTCCATCTCGGTTCTGTTGCGAACACCGCAAAAGGT
>JBAYFV010000248.1:0-5655 GCA_041666985.1 Victivallales bacterium | reverse complement strand
TCGAGCAGTTTATATTTCTTCGACCCGAGTTTCATTTTCTGGAGAATGTCGGTTATCAAGTACGGATCCTTGCCGTGAATCTTCTCAAAGAGATGCTTTCCGGATCCGAGTTTACGTCCAACGGGAAGCCCCGATTTCAGCAGATCCTCCGTCTTGATCAGATCGAGCGCCGCACTCTCAATGCCGACAATGTCGTCGGAGGCCAGAATTCCGATGTCGGGAACAAGAGATGGAGTGCTCATTCCCCAGCAGTCGCAGAAAACCGTGATATTCATGAGCAGACTCAGATAAAAGACATTTTCCCCGCCCATCTCGTCAACAACCGCCTTTGCAACAAGAGCGAGCCCCTTCTGAAAATCCTGAAAAGTGTTGCCTGTCATTTTCAGGGCGTGCGTCGGGCACACCAGAACGCAGTGCCTGCAATAGGTGCAGTTGTGATAGAATATTTCATATGCGCCTTCTTCTGTGAATTTATTTGCGTTGTTCGGACATTCCCTTATGCATTTCCCGCACTTTATGCATTTCTCCCTGTCCCAGTCAATTCCGCCCTCAAGCTTATGGATTTTCCCGCGTGTCTCCTTGGGTATAAGACCCATTGCAATATTCTTGCAGGCGCCGCCGAAACCGCAGGCGCCGTGACCCTTGACATGACTCAGCACGATCATGATGTCCGAGTCAAGCACCTCCCGTGAAACTTTCGCCTCGTCAAGCGTCCTGAATCCGATTTTCAACTTTTTAAGGGGAGGATGATCCTTTCTGAAAAGCCCGACTATCGGCGCTCCCAGACTTTTCTCGGTGTAGCCGCGCCATTCGCATTTTGCGGAGTCTCCGTCACAGACAAATACCGATTTCGGATTTCCTTTCCTGATGTGTTCAACGAGAAGCCTTATGAAGAAAGGGTGTATCGTGGTGTAACCCAGATTGCCCCCCAGATGCATCTTGATGCAGATTTTCCTGTTCCTGAACATTTTCAAGGGAGCGGATATGTCGAGCATCCTTTTGAATTTTGCGGGAAGGGTTGCTTCCGCTTCAAGCTTCCTATATGCGGCACTTGCGAAGTAAACGTTGCCCATGACGCGTCTCCTTATGATATTGTTTGTCACAGACAATATATTTCACATTTCAAACAGGGCAAGAAGCCTTGTACCGCCGGGGCTTGGAATCTTCGCCGCACCGCGCCATTTTGTCACACATTGTCTCGCAATGTCACACATTGCGACATTGTGCGTTGCGAATCCCGAAAAGTCGTTACCGTAAACTGTTTTTTTATCTCATTGATTATCATAGACTTGCAGTCTTGCAAATATATTTGGCATGGCCATTGCTAGAAATAAATTCATTTCAGGAGAAAAAAAATCAGACGGCGGATTTTAGTAGTTCACAATATACCTGAGTTCCGTATTCTGAAAAGATATTCTTAAAAAGAAAAGAAAGGAATCATAAAATGGGAAAAATACTTGGAATAGATTTAGGAACTACGAACAGCTGCATGGCTATCATGGATCACGGCGAACCGACGGTCATAGCCAACGCGGAAGGGACCAGGACGACTCCTTCCGTTGTCGCTTTCACGAAAAGCGGTGAAAGACTTGTGGGGCAGACGGCGAAACGCCAGGCGATAACAAACCCGCAGAATACGATTTTCTCCATCAAGCGTTTCATGGGACGCAAATTCAGCGAAGTCAAAGATGAGATAAAAATGGTGCCGTACGAGGTTGTAGAGGCGAAAAACGGCGATGCCGCAGTCAAAATAGGGGACAAGCTTTACTCCCCGCCGGAAATATCGGCCATGATACTCCAGAAACTTAAAGCGGACGCCGAAGCGTTCCTGGGCGAAGAGATTAAAGAGGCGGTAATCACTGTTCCGGCGTATTTCAACGACAGCCAGAGACAGGCGACAAAGGACGCCGGGAAAATAGCCGGATTCGACGTGAAAAGAATTATAAATGAACCGACAGCCGCTTCCCTGGCCTATGGACTCGACAAGAAAAAAGACGAGACTGTCGCCGTATACGATCTCGGCGGCGGAACTTTCGATATTTCCATCCTTGAACTCGGAGACGGCGTTTTCGAGGTCAAGTCCACCAACGGGGACACACATCTCGGCGGCGACGACTTTGACCGCACCATAATCAACTGGCTTGTCGATGCGTTCAAAAGCGAAAACGGCGTTGATCTCACAAAGGATCCCCAGGCTCTCCAGCGTCTCAAGGAAGCGTCGGAAAAAGCCAAATGCGAACTTTCCTCAAACCAGAGCACCGACATCAACCTTCCATTTATAACAGCGGACGCGACCGGGCCGAAACATCTGACACAGACATTGTCAAGGGCCAAGCTTGAACAGCTTGTCGACGGACTCGTCAAAAGGTCGGTACAGCCTGTGAAGAACTGCATAAAAGATTCCGGCGTCGATGTTTCCAAAATCAATGAAGTCATACTAGTGGGCGGGCAGACACGCATGCCGAAAGTGCAGGATATCGCGAAAGACCTCTTCAGCAGGGAACCTCACAAGGGCGTAAACCCGGATGAAGTTGTCGCAGTCGGCGCAGCCATCCAGGGCGGAGTTCTCACAGGGCATGTTGAAGACGTCGTTCTTCTCGATGTGACCCCCCTCTCACTTGGAATTGAAACTCTCGGCGGCGTATCCACGCGCCTCATCGAACGCAACACCACCATCCCGACAAGGAAGAGCGAAATCTTCAGTACGGCCTCCGACAACCAGCCCTCTGTAGACATACACGTGCTGCAGGGAGAACGCGAAATGGCCCGCGACAACAAGAGCATCGGCAGGTTCCGCCTTGAAGGACTCCCGCCCGCCCCGCGCGGCGTTCCCCAGATTGAAGTCACATTTGACATCGACGCCAACGGCATACTCAATGTCACCGCCAAGGATCTCGGGACAGGCAAGCTTCAGAAAATCACAATCACCGCAAGTTCCGGACTCAACGACAAAGACATCGAAAAAATGGTGAAGGACGCCGAGAAGTTCGCCGAACAGGACAAGACGGAAAAGGAGAAAATCGAAATCCGCAACAAGGCGGACATGATGGTCTACCATACCGAAAAACAGCTCAAGGAATTCGGCGAGAAACTTCCCGACAACGTCAAGAAACCGGTCGAGGACGGAATAGCCGAGCTTAAGAAGGCGAAAGAGTCTGACGATATCGAGAAGATGAAGACCGTCATGAAAGACATAGAAGAGCATCTGATGAAATTCGGCGAGGAAATCTACCGCCAGGCGGGCGGCGCGGGCCAGCCGGGTGCGGGAGCGGCCGGCGCAGATCAGGGCGCGGGCCCGGAAGCCGGACAGCCGGAAAACGAGCCGGACGAATCCGGATCCAAGTCTTCAAAGAAGAAACAGTCCTCGTCAAAAGGCGAAAAGGTTGTTGATGCGGAAATAGTGGATGACGACAAGTGAAAACGCGGTGCGTTTTTATATATTGACTGCAAGAAAAGTTGAGTTTTAACAACAAAAGGAGAAGAAGAATGAGCAAAATGAAAATCAAACCGATTGGAGATCGCGTTCTCGTTGAAGCGATCGAAGACAAGGAACAGGTAAAAGGCGGCATCGTCATTCCTGATTCCGCAAAGGAAAAGCCCCTCGAAGCGAAAGTCATCGCTCTCGGGACAGGCAAGGTTGACGAAGACGGAAAGAGAATCGAATTCGACGTGAAAGTCGGCGATGTCGTCCTCACAAGCAAATACGGCGGCACCGAAGTCAAGTATGACGACAAGGAGTACAAGCTTGTAAGCGCAAGCGATATTCTCGCAGTAATTGAATCCAAATAACCAGTCAGAAAACAAAACTTAAGGAGTGAAAACATATGGCAGCAAAACAGCTGATGTTTAGCGAAGACGGTCGCAAAAAAATCCTGAACGGCATCGAACAGCTCAGCAAAGCCGTGAAGGCGACACTCGGTCCGAAGGGCCGCAACGTCATCCTCGACAAGAAATTCGGATCGCCCCTCGTAACGAAAGACGGCGTGACAGTTGCAAAGGAAATCGAACTTCAGGATCCGTTTGAAAACATGGGCGCCCAGATGGTTCGCGAAGTCGCAAGCAAGACATCCGATGTCGCCGGCGACGGAACCACCACCGCAACAGTCCTCGCCGAAGCAATCTTCCGCCAGGGCCTCAAAAACGTCACCGCCGGAGCCAACCCAATGGCGCTGAAACGCGGAATCGACAAGGCCGTCGAAGCCATTATCAAGGAACTCAAGGCAATCAGCAAGAAGGTTCATGACCGCGAGCAGATTTCCCAGGTTGCCACGATTTCGGCAAACGGAGACAGGGAAATCGGAAACAAGATTGCCGACGCGATGGACAAGGTCGGCAAAGACGGCACAATCACGGTTGAAGAAGCCAAGTCAATCGAAACCACCCTCGACGTTGTCGAAGGAATGCAGTTTGACAAGGGATATCTTTCACCGTATTTCGTAACCAGCGCCGAAACAATGGAAACAGTCCTCGAAGACTGCTACATTCTCATCTACGAGAAGAAGATCAGCAGTCTCAACGACATGCTCCCCCTTCTCCAGTCCGTCGCCAAAACAAGCAAGCCCCTCCTGATAATCGCAGAAGATGTCGAAGGCGAAGCACTTGCAACACTCGTTGTGAACAAGCTCCGCGGTACGCTCCAGATCTGCGCAGTGAAGGCTCCCGGATTCGGAGACCGCCGCAAATCCATGCTCGAGGATATCGCAATCCTCACAGGCGGAAAATGCATCACCGAAGATCTCGGACTGAAACTTGAAAACGTCAAGATCGAAGATCTCGGCAAAGTCAAGAAGGTGACGGTTGACAAGGAAAACACCACACTCGTCGAAGGTGCCGGCAAACAGTCCGCCATCATCGGACGCGTCAACCTCATCCGCAGGCAGATCGAGGAGACAACCTCCGATTACGACCGCGAAAAACTCCAGGAACGCCTTGCGAAACTCGCAGGCGGTGTTGCAGTCATCAACGTCGGCGCAGCCACCGAGAGCGAAATGAAGGAAAAGAAAGCCAGAGTTGAAGACGCCCTGCACGCAACACGCGCCGCAGTCGAAGAGGGAATTGTCCCCGGAGGCGGCGTTGCACTCCTCCGCGCTTCCAAGGCCGTAAAAGGCCTTAAACTCGAAGGCGACGAATCAATCGGCGCAGACATCGTCCTCAGGGCGACTGAAGAACCTCTCAGACAGCTCTCCGCGAACGGCGGATATGAAGGTTCAATCGTCGTACGCGAAGTCCTTGAGCGCAAGGTCAACGAAGGTTTCGACGTCGAAACCGGAACATACGTCGACATGCTCAAGGCCGGTATCATCGATCCGACCAAGGTGACGCGTTCAGCACTTCAGAACGCCGCATCCATCGCAGGACTCCTTCTGACAACCGAATGCATGGTTACAGAAATCCCTGAGAAGGAAAAAGCAATGCCTATGCCTCACGGCGGTGGCGGAATGGGTGGAATGGGCGGAATGGACTACTAAGTCCCCCCTCGTTCAGATTGAATATCAAAAGGCGTGCGAATTTCGCACGCCTTTTTTTTGTTTTCGAATCACTGCCCTCCTATGGATGATTGGATTGCTGGACGCTTGCAACATCAGCTTCCAAGATGCCCAGTGACCGAGTGTCCCGGTTAGATTACAAATTCAACAACGCATGGTGTAGCGTTCG
>JBAYFV010000247.1:0-5680 GCA_041666985.1 Victivallales bacterium | reverse complement strand
TAAATGTTGTCGGGAATCCAACATCCCTGGACAATGCAATCATCCCTTCGGCCAGAGCCATTCCCAGGTCTCTTCCGAGGAGTTTATCCAAATCAGCTTTGACGTATCCGGCTTTTTTATAGATTTCTCCGACCTTGCGAAGCTTGCCTTCAATTGCCGGCGAAAAGAAAACAACGTAATAAGGGTTCATAAGGGCGCACGCCCTTCCATGGGGAAGCAGTTCGACAAGGGAAAAACTGTTCAGGTGAGCGCCGTTCGTACCGCCGATCATGATTGAATACCCGCCGAGATCGGTACCGAGCCCCAAAGCCTCACGCGCCCCAGTATTTTCCGGATACTGCACCGCAGTTTTTATATCAGATACTATAAGCTCTATGCCCGACAGGGCGACATCTTCAGCTTCCTTCAGCCTGTCATCACGAATTCCCATGTAAACTTCGAGACAGTGCGATATGCCGTCAAACGCCCCGTCCATTGTAAAGTCTTTTGACATTGATCTTGTGAAGCTGTAATCGAAAAGCGCTTTGTCGGGAGTTACGGCGTTGTCTATGATCAGGAACTTCTGGTTCTCCTTCATGTCGGTGATGTTCGAATATTTCGTAAGATGAGCCGCTGAGCCGGAGGCAAGTTGCACGGCCACCGATGGGAGCATTTTCCTGCCGGTCCCCATCAGCATTTCAGATACGCGGTTTTCACCGAAGTAATCATTGATGTTCGGATACTTGTCCTTAAGCGTCGAATATACAATCGCAGCTTTAACCGCATCAATCAGACTTCCGCCGCCGACAGATATTACAAAATCAGGATTCTGTCTTGAGATTTCATCGGAAATCCTGAAAACATCTTCCAACGGGGCGTTGGGACTGGCTCCCTTTATGAAATCACCGGCAAGACTTATCCCCGACTCCACCAGGATCCCGGCAACAGTCTTGCGGATTTCCCCGCCCCAGTTTTTGCCGGCTCCGCCTGCGACAACTGAAACACGTTTCCCCAGGCCGGATGACAGTTTTCCGAGACTGCGGATGCAATCAGTTCCGAAAATGTAACTGTCCCCTTTGAATTTCTTCAGCAGAAGCGCCGATTTCTCTTTTGTGTTCATCTATTTGACCATGGTAATCCTATTCCGTCCGCACTTCTTGGATTCATACAACGCCTTGTCGGCTTTGAAGATAATATCTTCAAGTGTCAGATCCTGGGTGTCCTCCTGAAAACATACCCCTGCGGAAATTGTAAGCCTGATGGAGATTCCCCCGTATTCAAACCCCCTGTCTTCGATTTGCCTGCGGATCCGTTCACAAAGCTCCTCAGTATCGCCAAGCGATATCGCACCCCTCAGAAGCAGGACGAACTCTTCTCCCCCGTATCGGCAGAGCAAATCATAGTCCCTGATGGAATTCCGGATTATGTTCGCCACTTTGCTTAAAACGTAATCTCCCGCCAAATGTCCGTATTTATCATTTACATTCTTGAAGTAGTCAAGATCCATCATGACTATCTTCAAAGGCGTGCGTTCACGTTTGGAAAGAGAAAGCTCCTGTCTTGCGTTCTCCTGAAAATAATGACGGTTGTATGCGCCGGTTAAAAGATCCACGTTGGCCCGGTTATACAGGCTCTGGCGGAACTCGACCTCCAAGTCACTCAGGAGTTCAAGTTTCATGACGGTGTCGCCAATCTGGATATTGGAACCGACATTCAGCTCGCAATGTTCAACTTTCTCCCCGTCAACAAAAACACCGTTCCGGGAATTATTGTCCTGCAATGAGATGTGTCCGTTAAAATTGATGACACGGAAATGATCCCAGCTTACCAGCTCATCATCAAGGACAATTGATGATTCAGGAGAACGTCCGATTGACATGCTGCCTTGCAGCAAGACCATCATCCCCATGTCTCTTCCTATGGAAACGGTCAGATAGGGACGTCCCTTTGCAGACCTGGTTTCCATCAAGTCAATTTTGGGCATGGTCTGAGTCATCATGGATTGTGTAACATTGTCGCCCATATCGTGCTGCTTTCCCAGAACGGGAATGTTGTCTTTGTTTAATCCTCGTCTGCATTTTAATCTAAACGGAAACCAGGGGGAATGCAAGAAAACACATGAAAAAACACTGCCGCCCCAAGGGGCTGCCGTTCTTCCGGCCGCTTCTTGTTCGTCATCCCGACTCCCTGCGAGGTCGGGACTCCTCTTTCGCAGCATGACAATCAATCCGAAATCCGAATGTCGAAATCCGAAACCCCGTCATGCGACAGGACGGACAAGCTCGAAAAAAAGAGAATCTTAATTTTAAAAACAATGTTTGAAACATTTGAAATTCAATTGGTTTCAAATTTGCTTCGGATTTCGGCATTCGGATTTCGAGTTTGGGTTGCGGACAGAGCCCGCCTTAAATTTCATCTTCAATATCTTCAACAGCGCTTTCAGCGTCCTTCCAAGCATTTTCAAGCTTCTTATTTTCTTCAGCTGTCTGAAAAAAACCGACGGCCGCAGATAAAACGACTTGTAGAAATCGCGCTGCGCACCGTATAAATCGTCTTCGCTAAGTCCGTACGGCACAAAAACCGGCTCCCAGTAATTGAACTTCGACGAATCGGCGGAGGCATTGAACTTCCCGTATTCCCCCGATGACGCCAGTTCATACAGTTCGGTTCCCCGGATGGGTGTCGCAATGGTGCAGACAACATCAGTCAACGGCAGCGACAATGCAAAATCCCTTGTTTTCCCGAGACTGGCACGGGTTTCCGTGGGATTGCCGAGCATGAAAAAACCTTTGACCATCATTCCCGCCCTGTCTGCGGAATTCGCAGTTTCCCTCACCTTGCCGGTCGTAATCCCCTTTTTTATGAATCTGAGAATCTCGTCATCCCCGCTTTCAATTCCGATTGCAATCTGCCAGCAGCCCGCCGCCCTCATTAGTTTCAGAATCTCCTCGTCAAGATCGTTTGCGTTCGCCATGCAGGTCCACGAGAAACGCAGATTCCTCTCCTTTATCAATTCGAGCACCCTTCTGAACCTTTTCCGGTTCGAAGGGAAAGTGTCATCAACAAAGGTCAGCTCTTTTGCATTGAATCTTTTCAGGACCGATTCAATTTCCCCCGCAACATATTCAGGTGTGAAACACCGGATCTTCCTGCCGAATGTGTTATTGTCGCAGAAAATGCAGTTGTACGGGCAACCCCTTGAAGTTATCAGTGAAACAACAAAATCCTCGCGGTAGCATCCGATCGGCGGACGATACAGCTTTATACTGGCGAGGGCGTCGCGATCAGGATATGGGAGTTCATCCAGTTCCTGTATTTGCACTCTTCTTTCATTTATAAGAACCCCTCTTCCGGAATCTTTATAAACCAACCCCCTGATCCCTGCGAACTTCGCAGGGTCGTGCATGTTTTCAAGAAGTTCGGCGAATGTCAGCTCGCCCTCGCCGCAAATCCCGAAATCAAACGCGGAATCCGCAATGGATTCAGCCGGATTGGCGGTCACATGCGGACCGCCCGCGACAATCCTGACACCGTTAAAATTTTTCCGTACCGAATCCGCAAGCCGCAAAGAATTCCCGTAGGCGACAGTCGTTATCGAAATCCCGACGCATTCGGGCCGGAAATATTTCAGTCTCCCGATCACCTCCCCGTCCGGGAGGCGTTCCGCTTCGGCGTCAATCAGCTGAACCTCGTGTCCGAGTTTTTTCAGAAACGAGGAGAGATAGAGGATTCCGAGCGGCGCCTGCCGCCCGCCAATGTCTCCGATATCGGTTCCGTACCTTTCGGCAACGGAAATATAAGGATAAATCAGGGAAACCTTCATCCTGTTAACCTATCATCCCATCTTAAGTTTTATAGCTGAAAACAGGTTTTGTAATAACGTCATCCATAGATATATTATTTTAAAATGAATATGAGACATGAAAATTTTCCCACCAGCTGGAAAAATTATCTACCCCGAGCGTGGAAGGCACGAATCAAAACGTAAAATAAGAATAAGGAGATGTTGTATGAGGCCAGTAACGTTATTTACCGGACAGTGGGCGGATCTTCCGATCAAGGTTCTTGCGAAGAAGGCGAAATCCTGGGGCTACGACGGACTCGAACTTGCATGCTGGGGCGACCATCTTGATGTCAACAAGGCCGCAAAAGACCTCAAATACTGCAAAGATCATCTCGCAATGCTCAAGAAGGAGGGCATCGGGGTCTGGGCAATAAGCAATCACCTCGCCGGACAGCTCGTATGCGACCTCAACAACGACGGACGTTCGGACATGTTCGCGCCCAAGGAGCTTGCGGGAAACGCGGAAGGGCAGCGCAAATGGGCGATTGAGCAGATGAAACTCACGGCCCAGGCCGCAAAAAACCTGGGCGTCAAAGTCGTCAACGGCTTCACCGGTTCATCAATATGGCACATGATCTACAGTTTCCCGCCCGTGACGGACAAGATGGTCAGCGACGGATTTGCGAACTTCGCAGAAAACTGGAATCCCATTCTCGATGTTTTCGGCAAATGCGGCGTGAAGTTCGCACTTGAAGTCCATCCCACAGAAATCGCATTCGACATTGTCACGGCGAAACGCGCCCTTGAGGCGATAGGCAACAGACCTGAATTCGGGTTCAACTTCGATCCGAGCCATCTCGAGTGGCAGATGATCAATCCGGTAAACTTCATCAAGGAGTTTCCCGGCAGGATCTACCATGTTCACATGAAGGACGCCGCTGTAACGCTTGACGGCACATCAGGGATTCTTTCCTCGTATCTCAACTTCGGACAGCCGGGCAGAGGCTGGGATTTCAGAAGCCTCGGACACGGAGACGTCGACTTCAACGACATAATCAGGGAACTCAACCGCATCGGCTATGTCGGCCCGCTCTCCGTGGAATGGGAAGACTGCGGGATGGAACGCGAATACGGTGCGAAAGAAGCCTGTGAATTCGTAAGAAAACACGATTTCACACCTTCAAACGTCCAGTTCGACGCAGCCTTCGACAAATAAAAATTCAGGCACTGAATTTTTATGACAAAATCCCCGCACGATGCGGGGATTTTTATTTCAAGCATATTCTTGTTGATTTTACTTGTTTCAATGCTTAAGTTACCACAGTAGTAGAAAAAAAATTAGGAGGGTGTCAAATGAGGAAGAGTATCAGGAAAGCGTTGTCGGTTTTCATGATTGCATTGTTCGGGATGATGTTGCTGACAAGCTGTCAGCATCCTTCGGTAAGCATAAATACAAAACCCCAGGCCGCCAAGGTTTTCGTATCAGAACAGTATGTCGGCGATTCTCCAGTCACGCAGACTCCCAACACGTGGCCCTGGGAGACAATCAATGTGAAGGTTGACAAGGAAGGCTACACGGCGCAGCTCAGACAAGCCAACCATAGCCTTAACGGTACCGGTGTCGTAGTACTTGTGGTCGGAATTTTCATATGGCCTGTCCTGCTCGGGCTTCTGGCTCCGGGATGCTGGGATCTGGCTCCGAACGCCATGGACATACAGCTCGAAAAGGGCAAGTAAGCAAGGTTCCCAACATGAACACTGGGGACGGGGTCACCTAACCCGGAAATTTGACTAATTTAAATTAGGCGGCCAAAGGGCCGCAACTTTTAATACCAAAATAAATTCCAAACTCCAAGTACCAAACAATATTCAATTCCAAATTTCAAACAGATTCATAAAACAAAGAAAAGAACAGCC
>JBAYFV010000246.1:0-5681 GCA_041666985.1 Victivallales bacterium | reverse complement strand
CATTCAGAAAGTTCATTACACCGGAGCGGGATTTACCTATAGCCCCTCTAACGGGAAAGGTGGCGGCGGCGGTGCTTCAATGACACCGGTTGGTGTGCTTTGCCTCCAGCTTATGGGGGAGGGCAAGTCCAGGGAGGCGCTGACCGGCCTGAAATATATTGAAGAGTACGGGAAGGGTGCCTGGATGAAATGCGACTGGAAGACCGGTGGTGGCACGCTGTACCAGTGGTATTATCAGACGCAGGCCCTTTTTCAGGGATATTCCGGAACGGGAGGAAACTGGGATGAATGGAACAGGGAATTTCAGAGAGCCCTTATGAAAGAACAGGAAGCGGACGGGCACTGGTCATCCCCATCGGAAAAATATGGAAGAGGCGGGGGACTGGAAGCGGCTAAAGCCGCCACAGATGCGAAGGGTAAGCTAACGGCCGGTGTTTTTGCCAGCACCGAAAATATCAACCTTTACGTATATTCGACATCCCTTTGCTGCCTCATGCTCGAAGTATACTACCGCTACCTGCCGACATTCAAAGTTGCCGGCGATCATGCGGCGGGGGCGGGAGGCGGAACAGCTGCGAAGAAGGAGGCAAAGGACGAACTCAAGATAGAATAGGTTTTGAATTTTGCAGCCAGCTCGTGAATCTTGAAAACCCGGGTTTCTCCCGGGTTTTTTTTGCTTATTGAATTTTTAAAAGTAGATTAACCCCGTTTTTTTGATTTAACCGTGCAGGAAATTGTATTTATACGTTAAATAGGGAGAAGAGATCATGCCGATGATTGATATGCCGATGGAAAAACTCTTGAAGTACAAGGGGCAGAGTCCAAGACCGAAGGATTTTGACAAGTACTGGCACCGGGCGCTTAAGGAACTTGATGAAACTGATCCGCGCGTAGAGCTTGTCCCGATAAAATTCCCCTCGCCGAATGCCGAGGTGTTTCATCTTTACTTCACCGGAGTCGGAGGCGCCAGAATTCATTCTCTTTACGCACGTCCCAGGAATGTGAAGGGAAAGGTTCCGTGTGTCGTCCAGTTTCATGGATATTCGGGCAACGCAGGACAGATATCCGGACTCATGGGATGGATTGCAATGGGGATGTCCGTCGCTTCTATGGACTGCAGGGGGCAGGGGGGAATCAGCGAGGACAACTCCCAGATAATGGGACAGACTTTTTACGGGCACATAATCCGCGGCATTGAATCCCCGGAAAGGCTCTTGTTCAGGAGTGTTTTCCTCGACACTGCCATGATTGCAAGAGTTGTGATGAATTTCAAGGAGGTTGATCCGAAGAGGGTTGCGTCAAACGGGGGATCACAGGGCGGAGCCCTGTCCGTCGTCTGTGCCTCCCTCGAACCGAGAATAGCCTGTTGCGCATCGTGCTTCCCCTTCCTTTCAGATTATAAAAGAGTGTGGGACATGGACTGTTCCGGCGCCTACAGCGAAATCCGTGACTGGTGGTTCAGAAAATACGATCCGCTCCACCAAAGGGAGGCCGAGTTTTTCAATACCCTTGGTTATATAGATATTCAGAACCTTGCCCCAAGAATAAAAAGTCCCGTCCTGATGTCCGTCGGACTCAGGGATCAGACATGTCCGCCATCAACCGTTTACGCGACTTTCAACAAGATCAGCGGGAAAAAGAAAATACTTGTTTATCCGGATTTCGGACATGAAGATCTCAACGGCTGGAGCGACAAGGTATATTGTTTCATAGGGGAAAATCTTCTGAAATGAAAAAGACCCCGAATTCTCTCAAGTCTGCCGGTTCCCCTGCTGCACATTCGGGAAATATGCGCAGAATAACCCTTGACGGCAGGGACGGTTTACCGGCTCCGGTAGTCAAAGCGGGCGAAGACGGCATCGGGCGAATACATAAGGTTGAGCAATCCGGGCTGGAGCTGTTTTCATGTCCGAACAGGCCGTCGCGTGGAACAGTAATGGTTTGCCCGGGCGGCGGATATTCCATGCTTGCGATAAACCACGAAGGGCGCGACATTGCAAAACTGCTGAACGGATGCGGATATGACGCCGCCGTTCTTCTCTACCGTGTCGGCGAAGGCGACAATACCCGCAGCATGGCGCTTTCAGATGCAATGGACGGCCTGTCACTGTTGCAAAAGCGCGCGCCCGAATTTGGTCTTTGCACGAAACAGATCGGGATTATGGGATTTTCTGCGGGCGCACATTTGTCGGCGCGTCTCGCGCATGAAACCGGGAGCGGTGCAGCTCCGGATTTCCTTGTTCTTGTCTATCCTGCATACCTTGAAAAAGACGGCAGGTTGCTGGAAGAGGTGGCTCCGCCGAAAGTTCCTGTGTTTGTTTACGTCGCGAAAAATGACCCGCACTATCCCAGCTCCAGCGCCTACGCCGGATATTGCGGCGAACACGGCGTAAAATGCAGTTTCCATCAGGCCGGGAGCGGCGGGCACGGTTTCGGCGTTAAAACCCCCCTTCCGGAAGGCGTGGGCGGCTGGACGGAAAAACTTGCCAGGTTTTTAAAAAGCCTGTAATCATATTCCTCTTGAATTGTATGCATTCTTCGAATATGGTACTTGAATAATGAAAATCAAAATCCATACACCTGTGCTCTTATTGTTGCTTTTCTCCTTTTTTACGGCTCCGGAACCGGTGTCGGCGGCGGAAAAGGGACATTCGGAAAACATCATGGTACTTCATTCCTACAATCAGGGATATCTCTGGACGGACGATGAAATGGACGGAATCAATTCTGTCCTGAAACATGATGGAGAAGAAATTGAACTTCATATTGCCTACATGGACGCAAAGAGGGTGCGTACTCCCGAATCCGATCTGCTGCTGGGTAAGCTGCTGGCATTGAAAATGGAGAAGATCCGTTTTGACGGGGTCATTGTCTGCGACAACGATGCGCTCGAGTTTGCCCGGAACCGCAGGGAAGACCTGTTCAGGGACGTCCCGGTGGTATTCTGCGGAATCAATGATTTTACGCCGGATTTGGTCTCTGACTGGCCGACCTGCACGGGGGTTGTCGAAAACCAGGATTACAAAGGGGCGTGCGAGATTGGACTCCGCCTGTTCCCGGCTGCACGGAAAGTCGTTGTAATCTCCGATGATACAACAACCGGCAGGGCGCATTTCGAAGGCATAAGGAAAATCGAATCCCGGCTTCCCGGAACAACCTTCATCCACTGGAATTTTTCCGCGCATCCCATGTCGGATACAATCAGGGAGGTGGGGGCGCTGGATCCCGACAGCATCATACTCCTCCTCTCCTTCTTCAGGGACGGAAGCGGGGATGTCTTTTCCATGGAGGATGCGATTGGACAGATAATGGACGCTGCAAAGGTGCCTGTCTTCACGGGGAACGATTCGCGCATAATGTACGGCGTGCTTGGCGGAAAAGTGGTTTCCGGCAGGGATCAGGGGGCATGTGCGGCAGACATGATGAAAAGGATACTGGAGGGAACGCCGGTGTCGTCCGTTTCCGTGAAGACCGATATCCCGACACGATATTCGTTCGACTACCGGGCTCTTGTCCGTTTCGGCATTCCTTTTTCATCTCTTCCCGGCAAAAGCGTGATTCTCCATAAACCGCCGCCTTTTTATTCGGTCGACAAACCTTTTTTTTATTCGGTACTGACCTCTCTTTCGCTTCTGGGAATTCTTGTTCTGGTATTGGCGGTTGCGATTCTGCAGAGGAGGAGGGGCGGAAGAGCTCTCAGGGAGAGCGAGGAGAAATTCAGGACGCTTTTCGAACAGGCCGCAGTCGGAGTTGCGCAGGCGGATTCTTCCGGAAAATTCACAAAGGTCAACAGGAAATTCGCGGAGATGCTGGGATATTCCCAGAAGGAGATGGAGGGAATGGGCTTTCAGACTTTGACACCTCCGGAAAATCTGAATGAGGATATTGAACGCATGCGGCGGCTTCTGGACGGGGAGATCCGGGATTTTACGGTCGAAAAAAAATACTTCCATAAGGGCGGCGGCATTGTCTGGGCGCTCCTGAACGTGTCTCTTTTCCATCCCGCACGCGGAAAAGAGATATGCCAGATAGCGGTTGCACAGGACATCACCGAGAAGAAGAAACTTGAGGAGCATCTGATAAGGTCTGAGAAATTGTCGGCCGCAGGGCAGCTCGCCTCCGGAGTTGCTCATGAGTTTAACAACATCCTCATGGTCATAAAGGCGAATCTCCAGCTCGCATCCTTGGACGAGATGAGCAGAAAAGATACGCTGGACATGTACGCGCTCCTCGACAAGCAGGTGAACAGGGGGCGTGACATCGTGTCCAAGATAATGTCGTTCGCCAGACCCAAACCCCTGAAAATGGAGACATTCAGGCTAAAGGACATGGTTTACGAGGTGATATCCCTGCAGCTTGAACAGATGAGACTCGAAAATATTGCGCCGGTGATGGATATTCCCGAAGGACTTGAAATTAACGCCGACAGGAACCAGTTGCATCAGGCATTGGTGAATATTTTCCTGAATGCGCGTCATGCAATTTATCCGAAAGGTTTCGGGCAGATCAGGGTTTTGGCCGAACGGAATGAAGGCAAGGTAACTATCCGTGTCAGCGACAATGGCGTCGGGATGAATGAGCAGACAAGGAGGAAGATTTTCCTTCCTTTCTTCACGACAAAAGGGGCTTTTGCGGTCAATACGCTCAATATCAAGGGGGCGGGTTTGGGATTGCCCGTATGCGGCAACATTGTGCAGATGCATGGCGGACAAATCTCGGTGGAAAGCCAGGAGGGCGCCGGAACCACCTTCATAATCGTTATTCCCGATGGCGGGGAAAAACGGCTTTCCTCTAAAACGGTGAAGTCCGGGACTGACATGCATAAAGACTTTTCGGAACTCAAGATTCTCGTTCTTGACGATGAACCTGACATCTGCCTTCCGCTGTCCAGGACTCTGAACTATCTCGGTTGCAGGAAAACCGAATCCACTGTTTCTCCGTTCGAGGCGCTTAATCTCATTCAAGTCGATCCCCCGGATATCCTTTTTCTGGATGTCCTGATGCCGGGCATGTCAGGCATGCAGTTGCTGGAGCGCATAAAGGACGAGGGCAGGAAAATCTGCGTGATAATGATGTCCGGCAAGCTTGACGTGGATATTGAGGCGTTCAAGAAGGCCGGGGCGTCCGGATTCCTGCAGAAACCATTCGGCAGGGATGAGGTGCTGGAGATACTGGAACAGGTTGGAAATGAAAAGGAAAACAGAAAAAACAAAAGGGGGCAGACTTGATTTACGACACATTGAAAAACGGCGGGATTTATCATTCCGTGCATTCGGAGTTTAAAAAGGCGTTTACTTTCCTTTGCGGGAAAAATATTCTGACTCTTCCGACAGGAAAATATAAGATCGGGAGAAAGGGGACTTTCGCCCTGGTCCAGGAGTATTCCACCAGGGAGGAATCTGAGGGGTTCATAGAATGCCACAGAAAATACATTGACATCCAGTACCTTGCCAAAGGCGTTGAGAAGATCGGCGTCTGTGCTAAATCCGCATGCACTCCCATGATACCATACGACGCGGAAAAGGATTTCCAGAAACTTAAAGGCAAGGTTGACTTCATCACACTCCAGCCCGGCGCTTTCACTGTCTTTTTCCCGGAAGACGGACACATGCCTGCCATCAGGCACGGGAATAAACAAGTGAAAGTCAGGAAAATAGTGGTGAAAGTCCCCGTCAATCCAT
>JBAYFV010000245.1:0-5739 GCA_041666985.1 Victivallales bacterium | reverse complement strand
GAAGAAATCGCGGAGGGCCTGCGGATTGAAATCCTGAAAGGCGGGCATGGTGAAACGCCACTGTTTTCCGAAGTTCCGGGCGAAAGTTTCAAGAGGCAGGGTGTTTGTCAGGTTGCAATGGCCACCGCCGGTGGCGAGGAGTTTTTTCCCGGGGAAATTGAGCCGTTCAACTACGAGCGCATTATGCCCGTTCCGGGCTGCGAATATCGCAGAAGCGAGTCCGGCGGGTCCGCCGCCGATTATGATTGCATCGTATTTGTCTGGTTGCATTTTATTGTCGTCTCACAGATTATCAGTGTCTTTGTTTCACAGTTCGATAAGCGCACATAAAATCCGAAATTCGAAGCACGAAATCTGAACCCCCGTCATGCGACAGGACAGACAAGCTCGAAAAAAAAAGAAAATCTTAATCTTCAAAACGACAGCGGTTTTGAATTGAAGGGGTTTGAGGACATAAGGCAGAGATATACGCCCGAGTAATTGGCCTCGTAAATCTTGTAAAACTGGAATTCCTTTTCAAGGAACGAACTTATTCTGGAAACCGGGTAATTCGTGTTCGGAGTATTCACGCCCACGAGCCATATCCGGTCATAGCCCGTCACCTTGTCGAAAATCATGTCATAATACGGGTAGAAATCCTTTTCCCATGTATATGTGAGATTGTAAATTGTCGGGTTACGCAGTCCGGCCTTCTCCTTCCAGTAAAAGCTGCGGAACGGGGCTTTTACATAGTCCTGGATGATCCTGTTTTCGCTTGTCGGTATCCAGTTCTCGTTTACGAACCCGGAGCGCAGGAGAATCACGTCTCCGGTCTTATAGTTTTTGTTCACGAAGGAAACGGCACCGCGCCAGTTGTGCTGGATCCTGTAGGAGAAATGCCCGTACGACATGTAGTTTGGAATGGAAGCCAGGCCAAGGTAGATGACGATGAATGCGCCGGGGAATGCGACTCTCAGCACGTCGGACTTGAAGATGTGGACAAGATATGAAATCATGAAGTAAAAAGGAATCAGGCTCATCACCATATACCTGTGATCAAAAAGGGAAACGCCCAGGACTCTTGAAACAAGCAGGACAAAGATAAACGGGACGAGAAGCCAGGTCACGAGCAGAAACCCCTCGCAGGAAGTGTCTTTGAAGGCGGTTTTGAAATCAACCGCCTCAATCGTGTGGAATATGATGAAACAGACGGCGGCAATCAACAGTATTTTCAGGTCGAACATGGAAAGGAAATAGGATGCGGCTTCGATCAGATTCATCTGCTTCACCCAGTCCCAGCCCACGCGGTTGCTGAACATTCCCGAGAGCTGGAAGAGGAGAACCGGGATTGTCAGGGCGGTAATCACCTGGGAACTGCACCATTTGAGCAATGAAGGATATGTCTTTGATTTTTTCCCGAGAATAACATAGAGGTAATAAAGATTCTGGACAATGAGTATTGACGCGAAAATATAATGGGAATAAAAAGTCAGTGTCGAAAAGACCATATAGAGAATGAGATCTGAAAACGACTTTCTTCTGAACAGTTTCAGGAAATAGATCTGTCCAAGAAGTGCGAACATTATGCCCAGAGAGTACGCCCTGGCTTCCTGGGCATAGTAGATTGAGACTTCGTGGATTGCGAACAGAAGGCTTGCGAAGAGCGCTTTTTTTTCATCACTGAAAATCAATTTGCCAAGAGAATACATCAGGAACACCGATATGAGTGACGCGGCAAGCGAAAGCAGCCTCACGGAAAACTCATTTGCGGGAAGGATGTCAAGAATGAACCTTTCAAGAAGGAAATAAAGGGGGGACTGCCCCTGCGTGGCCGCAACCCGGTCAATGCTCTCCCCGACAGTCGGTGCCGTGGCCGCCCAGTATGTTGCAAGCTCGTCCGTCCAAAGGCTCGTATGCGAGATGTTGAAAACCCTGAAAAATATCGCGATTGCGAATATGAACAACAGGCAGTATATCGGCTTGATGCCAAGATATTCCTGCGCTACATGAGCCGGACTGTCGGATATTTTCATTTTATTTCTTTCCGGAGCGCACTGCGAAACTCGCAATTAAATGTGTGTTATTGTATATTCTTTCATTAACTTAACACAATAACCCGTAAAATTGACATGGGAAAGATGAATTTCAAAAAATATGACAAGCCTGACGTAAGGGGGCATTTCGGCCCATACGGCGGGAGATTTGTTCCGGAAACGCTCATGCCCGTTCTCCAGGAACTCGACGAGGTGTATGAAAACTCAAAGAAGGACAGTTCATTCCAGAAGAGGTTTAAAAGCCTGATGAAGGATTATGTCGGGCGTCCGACCCCGCTTTATCATGCTGAACGGCTGACGGAGTATTTTGGAGGGGCGAAGGTTTATCTGAAGAGGGAGGATCTCTGTCATACCGGCGCCCACAAAATCAACAATTCCCTTGGACAGGCCCTGCTTGCCGTTAAAATGGGGAAGAGTCGTGTGATTGCCGAAACCGGGGCTGGGCAGCACGGTGTTGCAACTGCGGCGGCGGCGGCCCGGCTCGGACTCGAATGTGTCGTCTACATGGGCGAAGTTGATATGGAAAGACAGGCTCTTAATGTAATCAGGATGAGACTTCTCGGTACGGAGGTGCGGCCTGTTTCCGCCGGACAGAAAACCCTTAAGGAAGCGGTAAGCGCCGCAATCCGCGACTGGGTGGCGAACAGCCGAGGGAGTCATTACATACTCGGTTCCGCACTGGGTCCGCATCCTTTTCCGAAAATCGTCCGCGATTTCCAGAGCTGCATAGGAAGGGAGGCAAGGGCGGAGATTTTGAAAAAAGAAAAGAGGCTTCCGGATATTCTTATCGCATGTGTAGGCGGTGGAAGTAATTCAATAGGGCTGTTCCACCCGTTTCTTGCGGATGAAAAAGTCAAAATGCTCGGTGTCGAAGCCGGGGGCAGGGGAAACAGGATTGGCGAACACGCCTCCAGGTTTTCCGGTGGCAGGCTCGGGATTCTCCAGGGTACGAGGAGCTATGTCATTCAGGATAAGAACGGGCAGATAGCGCTTACACATTCTGTTTCCGCAGGGCTCGATTATGCGGCTGTCGGGCCGGAACATGCGTTCCTTAAAGATTCAAAACGCGTCGAGTACACCAAAGTGAGTGACAAGCAGGCTCTTGCGGCATTTAAGCTTCTCTCGGAAATTGAAGGGATAATTCCGGCACTTGAAAGCGCGCATGCCGTTGCCGGAGCAATGAAAGTTGTTCCAAAGATGGGGAAAAGTCAGATAGCAATAATCAACATAAGCGGCAGAGGCGACAAGGATGTTGAACAGGCTGCAAAACACTTGAAAATGAAATAGGTAGCAACACCGTTTTCCGCATTTCTGCAATTTTCAATGGCGCTCACCACCGGTGTCAAAAGACCGGCCACGGATCCAAACTGGTGTCAATCCATCCCCTGTCGTCAAGTGTCCAGTATTCCTGCATGCCTTTACAGTTCTGTTCATAATGGAACGTATCTATAAACATCGTGTTGAAACGTTTCGGGAAGTGATTGGAGTGCTGCCGCTCGAAGATGATGTGGCTGTTATTTGTCTTTGCGGCAACAACGGCCTGAACTGGATTCCCTCTGTTGCTTGGATCGAAATGGTAAGGATTATTACCCATTCCGTTATTATAGTTGTTATGCAGTTCATTGTCGGCCATAGTCCCATTGCGAACATAGTCTGTCATCCGGAATATGTTTGTTGAATCATACATGGCGGCGATTTGTTCTCGTCCGGGACATCTGAAAACCTCAATGTTTTTAATATATGGGACAAATGGGCCGAAATCATCAAGCCAAAAGGTCACAACAGGCCAATTGTTATCGTAGTCATGCAGGTAGGATTTTATCCCCAGGCCGATCTGGCGCAAATTGCTGATACACACTGCATCTTGGGCGTAAATGCGGGCTCTTTTCAAAGCCGGCATCAGAATTGCAAATAAAATGGCAAGAATTCCAATAACCACCAGGATTTCGACGAGTGTGAATCCCGCACACCTTCGCCCCGGAAAACGGATGTTTTTTGCTGACATGATAAAACTCCTCTTGTGTGCGGCTAATCAGCATGAAATCTCAAGGTCACAAGCAATCAAAGGCTCGGGAATTAAGATTTAAATTTATCTTTTTGGCTTTTCTTGACAATCATTACCGTTATTGTATATCAGGAAATGCAATAAAGAAAGCGACAGTATGGAAATTATAAGCGGTATTGTGGGTTTCTTCAATTCACCGGCAAGACGGAGAATCTCCGTTATCCTGCTTCTGGCTGCGGGTATCGTCATCGCCATCATGGTGAACTACCCTTCCCCGGTGGTACATGATTCCCCGAGAATAGTGGTTTGCGATAACTGCGGTTATCGTCAACAGCTCCGGGTTGCGGAAAAATTAAACTGCCCGAAATGTCACAAGGGAATGGGGTGTTTGTGGAAGTGCATGATATGCCGCTATGAGTATGAGCATCGCCCTCCGAAAACAAAAGTTTCATATGACAGCGTGGAAGCGTTCCGGCTGGCGAAAATTGATTCGTATCGGTGTCCGAACTGCGATTCAGTGGAAACATTCCCCATGACAACCCTGAATATGCCGGAGAAAAATCCGGCATCCTCCAAGTAAGAATGCAATATCCGGATCAGATTCTTGATTATTTTACCGCTCCGGATTATCTTTGGGCGATTATGAAAGAAAAAAATCCTGTTTGTGAAAAACAAAAACCGTTTGAATTTGGTGAAAACATTGCCGGATTGCTGGGCAATGTCCCTGTTTTTCCGAGAATACATTTGAAACCCACACATTGGAAAGCCGGGGTTATTGTCCGTACTCCGAACTGGCTCGGTGATGCGGTGATGGCAATTCCCGCGCTTTACCAGCTCAGAAAGGCGATGCCTTCGGAATGTTCTTTATCCGTGGTTGTCCCGCGCGGCATTTCCGGCCTTTTCAGGGCTCTTGAATTCATAGACGAGATTATTGAAACCGAAAATAAATCTTTTTTGAAAAGCGGCGGGGATATTGCCGGAATGAAAAGGAGACATGCCGGAGTCGGAATCCTTTTCAACAATTCATTCAAGAATGCGGCGCTTATGCGACTCGCCGGAATTCCAAAGATATACGGAGCTTCCGCGCGGGGGAGGAGATTCCTTTTAAGCAAGGCGTTCAGATTCCCCGAAATCCGGACAGGGGAATTCAACCGTTTCCATCAGACAGGCCTTTATCTTTCAATTGTCTATTCCCTGGGCGCGGAGGAATGGAAGGGGGGCTTCCCCGAGTTTAAAGTCACGAAGAAGCCTGAACACATGAAGAGGGAGATAGTTGAGTTATGCGCAAAAGACGGACTTCTTGTTCTTGCGCCCGGAGCGGCTTATGGTGAAGCCAAGCGATGGCCTTCGGAAAATTACAGGGAACTGAGCGCCTGCTGGATTGAAAGAGGCGGCTGCGTTGCCATTGCAGGTTCGGGAAAAGAAGCGGATATTGCGCATGTCGTTTCAAAAGGATTTCCCGAAGACAGGGTCTTTAATCTGGCGGGTAAAACAGATATTTCCGAACTTTTGTTCATTCTTCAGAAAGCTGCGTTTTGTGTCGCCAACGACAGCGGGATAATGCATCTTGCGGCGGCTGCAGGCACAAGGGGCGTGGCGATATTCGGCTCCACGGATCCGTTCCTGACGGGTCCGCTGTCCGCAAAATGGAAGGTCTTCCAGGAGAAACAGGAATGCGCCCCGTGCTTTAAAAGGGAATGT
>JBAYFV010000244.1:0-5763 GCA_041666985.1 Victivallales bacterium | reverse complement strand
TCAAAATACCTTGAGCCGATTCAAAACTAACGGAGGGCGGACTTTCCAGTCCGCCACTTGAGTTAGATTTCCGCGGGTAAGAAAACCCGCGCTCCTTTAAATTGAGTTTTGAAATCGGCTCTCTATCTTAAAACCTAAAACTTAAAACTTAACACATATTTTGGAGATCACATGAAAAAGAATCTATTGATTGCGCAGTCCGGCGGTCCTTCGCCGGTGATCAACAGCTCTCTCCGCGGCGTCGTGGAGGCTGCAAAATGTTTTCCCGACAGGATCGGCAAGATCTATGCCGGCTGGCACGGTATTGAAGGAGTCCTGAAAGAGGAGCTCCTCGACCTCTCCGCCCAGGACGAAGACGAAATTTCACTTCTGAGGAATACGCCTGCGGCTGGCGCCATAGGAACATGCCGCTACAAGATCAAGTCCAACCAGAAGGAGGATTTCGACCGCGTAATAGATGTTCTCAGAACCCACAATATCGGATATTTCCTCTACAACGGCGGGAACGATTCCATGGACACCGCCAACAAGGTTGCGAAACTCGCAAACGAGAGGGGACTCGATCTTCTTGGGATCGGAGTGCCGAAGACCATTGACAATGATGTCGGCGACAGCGAATTCAAGGTGATTGACCACACTCCCGGATACGGTTCGGTCGCAAAATACTGGAGCTGCATCGTCCAGAATTCCGACGAGGAGAACCGCGGTTCATATCCTGCGGATCCCGTTCTTGTGCTCCAGGCGATGGGCAGGAAGATCGGATACATTCCGGCGGCTGCGAGACTCGCAGATCCGAAACGTGAAATGCCCCTGCTGATTTTCCTCGCCGAAGGCGGAATGAAGATGGAGGAGATGGCGGAGAAGATTAACGACATGCTTGTGAAACGCGGCAGGGCCGTCGTGGTTGTCAGCGAAGGCTGCGATGTCGGGGATCTCGGATTCACCAAAGACAGCTTCGGACATGCGCAGTTCGGCGCGAGCCAGACAACCGTCCAGCAGGCTCTCGTAAACCACCTGAACTCGAAAGGCATCAGGGCCAGGGGAAGCGCACGCGGCCAGACTTTCGGAACAGATCAGCGCGATACGGCGATTTACGCGTCAACGGTTGATCTTGACGAAGCATACCGCGTCGGACAGAAGGCCGTCATGCTCGGCATCGAGGGCAAAGGCGGATTCATGTCAACAATACTCAGGGAACCCGGGATGATTTATTCAGTGCGGTATGACAAAGTCCCCCTTGACATAGTTGCGAATTCCGAAAGGACATTCCCTGCAGCATGGATCACGAAGGACAGGAGCGATGTGACGGACGAATTTGTCGCTTACGCCAGGCCGCTGATCGGCGAGGACTGGGCAAGCGTTCCGGTGGTTAACGGACGCCAGCGTTTCGCAAGGCTGAAACCGGTGTTTGCGGACAAGAAGCTCCCGGCCTATGTTCCGGAAGGCGACAGGAAGAGGAAATAAGTCGAGCCAATTTCAAAAGTAGTCAGGATTCAGAAGTCAGGATTCAGAATAAAACCGAATTTGAATTCAAATTCAATTCTGTCTCCTGAATTCTGACTACTGAATTCCTAGTTTTGAAATTACCTCAGTCAACTGCGGAATAAGAAAATTTTTCCGTCCCGGAAAAATTAACAGGGAAATCAGGCGCCTTGGCAGTAAAAAATAAGGAGATTAAAACAATGGATTATGTTGCAGAGTTGAAGAATCTGCCGAAGAAAAATGAGTTTTTCATCGGATTTGACAGCGACGGATGTGTTTTTGACACCATGGAAATCAAGCAGAAGGAATGCTTCTGTCCGGCGTTCATCAAACATTTCAAGATGCAGGCGGCGAGCAAGTATGCGCGCGAAGTGTGGGAGTTTGTCAACCTCTACAGCAAGGATCGCGGCTGCAACAGGTTCCTCGCCGTCCAGAAGGCGCTCGCGTTTATGCGCAAGCGCAGGGTTTTCAAAGACCGCGGAACAGTCGTTCCCGAGATGAAATCCCTTGACGCCTGGCTCAAGGAGGAGACAAAACTCGGCAACCCGACCCTTGAAGCCAAGGTGAAAAGCTCCGGAGACAGGGAACTGGAAATGCTTTTCGCCTGGAGCAAGGAAGTGAACGTCAGGATAGCGGACATGGTCTACGGATGCCCTCCGTTCCCGGGAGTTAAGACTGTTCTTGACAAAGGCAAGGTTAAGGCCGACATGATCGTAGTTTCCCAGACTCCGCTTGAAGCCCTGAAACGCGAATGGGATGAAAATAAAATAGACCACTATCTCGCATGCATCGCCGGTCAGGAACACGGGACAAAAACTGAACATCTCATGTTTGCCACGATAGGCAAAAATTACGGTGAAAACAAGGTGCTCATGGTTGGCGACGCATATGGGGACCTGAAGGCGGCCCAGGGAAGCAAGGCGCTGTTTTTCCCGATTATTCCCGGAGACGAGGAAGCTTCATGGAAACAGTTCGCGGAAGAGGGAATCGAGAGGTTCTTCAAGGGAACGTTTGCGGGCGACTACCAGAAAAAGCTCTTGACGGCCCTGGAAAAGGCCCTCCCGGAACTTCCGCCCTGGAAGGATTGAATAAGTTTTAAGTCACAAGTGTTAAGTTTTAAGAAAATCTCAAAATGAGCTCTAAAATATTTCTTGACTTAAAACCTAAAACTTAACACTTAAAACATTTTATGTTAAAAATAATAGCAGACAATAAAATACCGTTCCTGAAGGGGGTTTTTGAACCTTACGGGGAGGTTTTGTACCTGCCGGGCGCGAAAATCGCAAAGGGGGATCTGCATGATGCCGACGCCCTAATTGTGCGTACCAGGACAAAATGCAAAAAGGAACTCCTTGAAGGGGCAAATCTGAAATTTATCGCCACCGCGACAATCGGATTCGACCACATTGACGGGGCATACTGCGATTCAAAGGGCATAGCCTGGACAAACGCTGCCGGCTGCAATTCATCGTCAGTGGCGCAGTATATCGCTTCGACTGTTCTCAATCTGGCGGTTGAAAAGAATTTCAGGCTGTCTGACATGACAATCGGAATAGTCGGAGTCGGAAACGTGGGTTCTAAAGTTGCGAAGTTCGCAAAAACTGCCGGGATGAGGGTTCTCCTAAATGATCCGCCCCGCGCAAGGAAGGAAGGCGAAGCAGGTTTTGTGTCTCTGGAGCAAATAAAAGCCGAAGCTGACATTATTACGCTTCATGTTCCCCTGACCATGGACGGCCCTGACAAGACCTATCATATGGCGAATAAAATATTTTTCAATTCAATCGGCAAACGCGCATGGTTCATAAACAGTTCCAGAGGCGAAGTGACTGACACGGGGGAATTGAAAAATATTTTAAAAGCGGGGCGTATTGCAGGTGCAATACTGGATGTCTGGGAGAATGAACCGAACATTGACCTTGAACTGCTCGGTCTTGCGAAGTTCGCAACACCGCATATTGCGGGATATTCAACCGACGGCAAGGCGAACGGAACATCAATGAGTGTTCAGGCGCTCGCGAAATTCTCCGGTATCCGTGAACTTGAAAACTGGTATCCGAAAGATGTTCCGAAACCTGAGGAAACTACAGTTGAAATTGACTGCGGGGGGAAAAGCAGGGAGCAAATTTTACTGGAAGCAGTGAAATTCACTTATGATGTCAGGGAAGACGACAGAAGGCTGAGATCCTCGCCTAAAACATTTGAGAAGCAGAGGGAGGAATATCCGCTGAGGAGGGAATTCCCGGTATTCGGAGTGGAATTGACAAGTGATACTGCGAATCTCGCAGGTGTTTTACAAGAACTGGGATTTGATGTGAAATGTTGAATTGTTTATTGATTCGCGAAAGCGAATCACGTGGAGTGCGGCAGTTAATTGCCGCCTTAAACGACGGAATTTATTCCGTCCAAAAGCCGCGAAATGAATTTCGCGAAACAAAGCGGTGATGAATCACCGCACTCCAAGGTCAGACCGGAAGCCTGACATAAAAATACAAATTAAACTTTAACAAGGAGATAAAGAAAATGGCAAAAGGAAAACTGGCGGACATCGGACTTGTAGGTCTGGCTGTAATGGGCGAAAATCTCGTTCTGAACATGGAAAACAAGGGTTTTACCGTGGCGGTTTTCAACCGTACGGTGAGCAAGGTTGACGACTTCATGAATGCCCGCGGCAGAGGAAAGAAATTCATAGGGTGCCACAGCATCGAAGACCTCTGCAATAATCTTGCGAAACCGAGGAAGATAATGCTCATGGTCAAAGCCGGGAAGCCGGTTGACGACTTTATCGAACTCGTCCTGCCACATCTCGAAAAAGGCGACATTGTCATTGACGGCGGAAACAGCCATTTCCCCGATTCGATACGCAGGACAAATTATCTTGCCGAAAAAGGAATCCTCTTCATCGGGACAGGAGTATCCGGCGGAGAAGAGGGAGCCCTCAGGGGACCTTCAATCATGCCCGGCGGAAATTCCGCCGCATGGCCGCATGTGAAACCGATTTTCCAGGCCATCTCTGCGAAAGTATCTGACGGCAGCCCCTGCTGCGAATGGGTCGGCGACAATGGAGCCGGTCACTATGTCAAGATGGTCCACAACGGTATTGAATATGGCGACATGCAGATGATCTCGGAAGCGTATTTCCTCATGAAGAACGTGCTCGCAATGTCGGCGGAAGAGATGCATGACGTCTTCTCCAAGTGGAATGAGGGCGAACTCAACAGCTATCTGATTGAGATCACAAGGGACATTCTTTCCAAAAAGGATACTGAAACCGGAAAGCATGTGATTGACATTATCCTTGACACCGCAGGTCAGAAGGGGACAGGGAAATGGACGAGCCAGAGCGCGCTCGATCTCGGCTCTCCGGCTCCGACAATTGCGGAAGCGGTTTTCGCGAGATGCCTGTCGGCGATCAAGGAGGAACGGGTTGCGGCTTCAAAGATTCTGCGCGGTCCTTCCTGTGATTTCAAGGACAAGGGCGACAGGGCAAATATGATTGAAGACATCAGAAAAGCGCTTTACGCATCAAAGGTATGTTCATATGCCCAGGGTTATCAGATGATGAAACTTGCGGCTGCCGAATACAAGTGGAGTCTGAAATACGGTGAAATCGCCCTCATGTGGAGAGGCGGCTGCATCATCCGTGCAACATTCCTGGAGGACATCAAGAAGGCGTTCGACAAGAATCCGAAACTTGAAAACCTCCTGCTTGATCCCTTCTTCACGAAAGTCATTGACGACTGTCAGGCCTCATGGAGAAACGTCATCGCGACAGCAGTGCAGACGGGGATTCCGGTGCCGGCATTCTCAAGCGCTCTTTCGTACTATGATTCATACCGTTCAGCCCTCCTGCCGGCAAACATGCTCCAGGCGCAGAGAGACTACTTCGGCGCCCATACCTATGAGAGGATTGACAAGCCGCGCGGCCAGTTCTTCCATACCGACTGGTGCGAACTCGGGGGGAAGACAACTTCCTCGACGTATGTAGCATGATTGCAAAACCTTGGATGCGGGGAATGGAAAACCTTTTAAGGAAAGGTTCTTCCCTTCCCCGCACCCCAGCCCTTTCCAAACCTGTTTGCGATTGCAGACGCAATCGGATGGAAGATAAGAGTTTTTGCTCTTCCCACAAGATCTCCCTCCTATTAACAGGAGAGGTAATTTCAAAATTGCCTTGAGCCGATTCAAAACTAACGGAGGGCGGACTTTCCAGTCCGCCATTTGAGTTAGATTTCCGCGGGTAGGAAAACCCGCGCTCCTTTAATTTTGAGTTTTGAAATCGGC
>JBAYFV010000243.1:0-5774 GCA_041666985.1 Victivallales bacterium | reverse complement strand
TGAGGTAATTTCAAAACTACCCTGAGCCGATTCAAAACTAACGGAGGGCGGACTTTCCAGTCCGCCGCTTGAGTTAGATTTCCGCGGGTAAGAAAACCCGCGCTCCTTTAAATTTGAGTTTTGGAATCGGCTCAACTAAAAATATTTATCCCTTTAAACTCAGCACCCTGAACCCGAACGCCGGGCAGGAGACTTTAAGAACACCATTCTTAAAAGCCGAGACCGACACAGACTTACTATTCCACAAGTCCATTCCTTTCCTCAGCTGTAACCCGCTTTTAACCGGCACAATCTCGCCCGCCCAGTCATCCTTATAATTGTTGATCAGTGTTACGATTATTTCAGACCCATTCGTATTGACCAGGTACTGGATGCCTGGGGTGACTTTAACCATCAAATGCCGGGAGATCAACCAGTCCAGGAAATCCTTACAGTGTTCCGCCATCGGCAGACTGTCATTGGCCTGCATGTAGGGCGCCCCGGAAAAATACACGGTACCTTTGCCCAGCCGGCGTCTGGTAAGCGTCGGCAGCGGATCCTTGCTGTTTATGCTGCTTGCCGTTTCCAGCACTTCCGCCTCTCCGGCCCTGACTGAAAAAAGATCGATGCAGGATTCTTCCCTGTACCAGATCTTTTTCCATGTCGGGTGAAAATAACCGGCCGGCGCAAACTTGCCGGTTAGTTTGACCCCCAGGAAGTTTTCATTCCTCCGGCTGACCTGCCGGATATTGACCACCAGTTCCCCGCCCTGTTCCACGTACTGCCGTAATTTCTTTTCCAGGCTGTCAGTCAGTTGAATGGCACCGAGCATGATGATCAGTTTGTACTTGCAAAGAACTTCCAGCGGGCAGTTTTCAAGGACAACGTCGAAACTGTCCCCCCATGTGCTGTTGACCTGACGTGCGCGCTCATAGGGGCGCGTGTCCAGCCCTTCCGCCATCAACCGGCGCAAACAGGTGGACTCTTCTTCTACTAAACCACCCGCTGCGCTCCCCTCGGTTGAGGTGAGTTTTGGACCCGTTGCCGTTCGCAGAATATTGTTCTCGTCTTTCCACGGAAACTGGGGACTTCCGTCCGGTGTCCATTTTGAAGCATATAGCCCCTCCTCATGCCCCGGAAAGGCCAGTGTAAAGAAGTTGTCGATCATCTGGTCCGCCCTCGTATATTCCACCAGCCCGTTCCAGACGCGATGATCGACCGGATCCCAGCCATGATTATGCTCCAGCATCAGTGCCACAGGGACATGCGGCATTCCCCGGTCCGGGTGTTCAATCAGACTGTGTCGACCGAAGTTTTTAGCGCATTCCCCGTATGGCGAGAGTTCCCATTTCTTACTTCCCTTATTTATCCAAGCGCACTTATGACTGGCTTCGGCCAGGCAAAGATTGGCACCCGAATAAAAGGTCGCCAGCCACGTCCGCAAGTGCATACTTTCGGAAAGGCCTTCCACCAGCACGCCCTTTTCGTTATATTGCGTATAGCCACCGGTCGGTTCGCCCCAGGGGGAAAAATCAATACCCCAGTATCCGCCATATTGTTTTGCCGCGCCGCGCATGAAAGCGATTCCGATCTGATTGCTGGGCACCCAGCACCCTCTCTCCATCCACCCAAAGCGGGTACCCCATTCGTACACATAATGCGCGGTAAAACACTTGGTCGCCATGATAACCAAATTTTCTTTTTTAAAATCCACCTTGTAGCGTTTTTTCATCAGTGGAAAATTGGCCCGCTTGTGAAATGCGTTTAAATGACCGGGTTTGTTAGTCAGATATGAATCTCGCACCCACTGAAAAGCCTCGTTTTTTGTCTTGAACATCTTGTCCCGCCCGAATGTGCCGGTATCCTGCTCGCCGCAGATATCCCACCACACCCGCTCGCCATGGGCCTTCATCGCCCGGCGTATGGTGCGCACTTCCTCATCCTGCCATACGTGCAGAGGTTCACCATACTTTTTTGTGTAGGCGATGTTCATGTAATTTTCCGGAACCGACAGCCAGGTCAGAGCCATCACAAAATATTTCTCCGGCATCGCTTTTTTCATGTTCTCTTCGTCAATCCTGACAAATCCCATTCGCAAACCGTTTGCCGGAATTTGCCTCATGGTCTCTTCTGTGGTCGGCTCATTATCCGAACGCTCAAACTCCAGACAGAAGATGAAGGTGTTTTTTTTCATTTTGACTGGCAGACATGTATTACCTGACTTGTTCTTTTCCATAACCTTTGACATTGTTTTCGCCTTTGTTTTACTAAGCCGCTACAGTCCTGACGTTCCTGTGGGACACCAGGAAAACCATCTTATTCCGCCATTCCCATATCGACCAGAAAAATCTGATCGCATGAAATGTAATTATCCTTGTCCTTGCTTGCAGAATCGAATTCGGGGCCTTCAAATTTCAGCGATGCCCAGAATTCATATTGTCTCTGCTGATAGGTCGGGTCGAAGTAGCGTCCAAGTTTCCGGATATCGAGAGAACTGCCCCACATGTTGCCAAACACGAGGATACACTGGGCAGGAAGAGGTGCGGTAAAGAGTTTGTACAGCCTGTACTGGTTCGGGACGATATCTTCTTTTTTTATTTCTCCGCGAGCAACCCATTTTCTTTCGATATCATCGCGAAATTGATACTTGCATCCGGACTTGAAGTTTTCGGCGTCTTTGACTTTTTCTTTCATAGCAAACTGCGCAGCAGCATTGGGGTCTTTGGTCAAACTTTTGGTTTCCACTTCCACTTCCATAGGCTGAACAGGAAGATAACGGATGATTTTATCCTTTTTATACTGCTTGAGCGCATCCGGGATGGAATCATCCTTCAGATTGGCATAGAGGCCCATGTCGTTAAGTAATTTTTTTGGCGCATTGCGTTTGCCCAGTATTCCCGCCTTCTCCGCATCCTCGGCGGATTTCAGACCACGAGTGATAGTAGCCTGTGCATCAAATATTTCCGTGGGAAACGCAGCCTTGATCTTGGGCATAAATACGATCGACCAGCAATCGACCGCAGTTCTGGCAATACGGACGTTGCGGCTGTGTACCGTATTATCCTTTACCTGCAGCAACATTGCATCGAATGCTTTTTGCCAGCGGTGGATCTGTTCCGCCGTGATAAAAGTCATATATTCATAAGTGTCGTCAGTGCTAAGCTGTTTACTTCCATCGTCAAGATAGTTGCGGCGCATCTGTTCCAGTTCATCAATAAACGCCAGCATCATCGGCGCGGCGGCTCCATATTTGAATTCCGCAAATTCTTTCACAAGCGCTTTCGCATCCAAATCCGGATCTATCAGGAGACGGAAATACAGATAGGTCGTGATATCCCCAAACTCCATGCTTCCAAGTCCGCAGGCGCCGACGCTTTCGACCCCGGCATCGCGCAATTCCTTCAGTTCTTTCTGATGCCGCTCATAAATCTGGTATGGAGCGGCTCCACCGTAATACCAATAGGAAACATGCCTGGTGATTCCGGCCCACTTTTTCAGGTTTTCGTACTTGTTGAAAACTTCTCCGTTTTCCAGAGTTATCGGAGCAATTTCCTTCAACGTTTTGCTGGCATTCAAGAAAGCGGCGTCGCAGATGAAGTTGTCAGGAAAGAGGATGCCGTCCGGAGCTTTTTCCGTCTGTTCCGGCCCTTTGTAGGCCATAGATTGAATATACGCCTCCGGACATTCCTTCTTCACGATCGGGCAAAGTTCCAGAAGGTAATCCCAAAGTGGACCACCGACGGAATTGTATTTCTTTTCCAATTCGATACAGCCGGGACACCAGCAGTATCGTTCATTCGTCCAATCATTGGAGGCGACCATGTAAGCACCCGGACCTTTTTTGCGAACCAGTTCAAGAACCCGTTCCGTCAGATGTTTGCGCAGTTCCGGATTTGAAAAACACAGCTGCATCCTTGGATTGCGTTTTCCATTTTTGTCCAGGCTGAAATATTCCGGATGATCTTTGAACTCACCTTTTATTGGAGTTCCGAATGGCCATGCCGATGGATTGTCGAAAGCGGTGACATATATATATAATCCGTGTTGTGAAAACAGATGCATCTTGAATTTTTCTTTCGCGCCGATATGGCTTGCATAAGAAGAATCCCTGCCCCAGTCGAGCCTGGTTCCGCGGTTGCGGAAGGAGAATTTTGCGAATGCCGGAATATTGGCATCCATCATCGGTACGGAATAACAGACACGGTATCCGGTAAATGCCGGAATTCGCCGTGTCTCCCTGCCGGAATAAACAAGCCTGCCTGTCTTTATGAATCGTTCTCCACCAGGATACGGGGCAAAACAACGGTATCCGGCTTCATTTTCAACAAAATCATAAACAGCATATTGCGTTCCCAGATCGCCCCCGCCAATCAGAATGAGATCGTTCCCCCTGCTTGTCACAAGCGACTCCTGATCTTTCAGAGAATCAACCATCTTGTCGCCAAGAATGCGACGTGTGAGTTTTGATTTCCCAACCAGTATCCGTTTTCCAGCTGTTCCCGCCTCCGGGGAATCGGCGGAAACAGCTTTCAGATCGGCGCCAGCTGTCTGCTTGATAATATCCCGGAGCTCACGGACTGCAAATTCATCACATCCTTTGTTTTCGTCTCCGGTCACAATGATATACTGACTTCCCGTTTTCTCCGTTATTACCAGTGGAGACGCAGAGGAAGTTGTCTCGGCAGCATTGTGCAGGCATCCCACAGAACAGAAACCTAGGAGCGTAACTGACGCAATCCCTGTGCAAAACAATTGTAACAGTTCAGATTTTTTAGGAAGTTGACCTTTTGTTTTTTTTCTCATATCTATTCTCCTTTGCCGATATTGTTGATGTGAATTATTTTCACGCCTTTATATATTCCGCTCTTGTACTCGTTTTTTTTCACGCGAACTGCAATTACATTTTGTTTTCCGACGGCGAGATCTTCGGTTATCTCGAAATAGAGCGGACTGTCCCATTCCCTGCCGCCGAAACCCAGATTGCGCTCGCCGACCTTCCGTCCATTGACAAATACGCAGGCATCGCCATCCACCGCGCCGAAGTGGATGAAACATTTTTGTCCTTTTTCCAGTGTGAACGGAGGAACCGTCCTGCGATACCATGCCACCCCGTGATAATCCGGATAACCCTGATCCTGCCACCAGTGATCGGCATCGATCAGCGGCCAACCCTGGTCGGCAAAATCTGTCCGCATCCAGCCCGACATCAGCCCTTCGTCCTGTGCGTCGGTTGCAAAGCTCCATTGCCTGTCAATTTCTATCGTCCGTTTCGGGGTGCGGCATATTGCCGCCAAGACCTGTTGCCCGGCAACGTATTTTCCCCATTGCTGTTCAATTATTTTTTCGGCAACAGTCTGATCCCGGCAGACGAACGTAATATCATCGACCAGCAACCTGGCATCTTCCTTTGGAATTTTGTCGTAGTTCGCAAACCAGACAAACACACGGACATATTTTGTTCCCCTCCAGAATTTGTCACTCGGAGTACCGCTTTGCGATTCTCCACTCATGGCTGTGGAAAATTGCTTCCATTCTGCCGGCATCCAGCCGCTCGCCACCCAGTAAAATGGTGCGCCATATGGACTGTGCAGACGAACTGGTGTTCCTGACGGATAGAGCTTTGTCAGCGGTCTTTTCAGGATGACCCGGCTGGTCGCACCATCCCGTATAACCTTCTCGATTTGCGGTGAAAGATCATAATTCGGAAGATCCTGAAAATCACCCGATGCGTTAAACGCAATGACTCTGTCGCCCGCATTCAGCCATTTTTCGTTATTGCTGATCAGCAATTCTTT
>JBAYFV010000242.1:0-5783 GCA_041666985.1 Victivallales bacterium | reverse complement strand
CTCGTGGCTTTAGCCCGAGAATCTTCGCGGTCTAAAGAACCGCGCTACTATATTTGCAAAAGTTTCTTATTGATAAAACTGCGGCCACCGCAGTAGGCCGCTGAATTCTGGATTCTTTTTGGGGTGCGGGCAAAGCCCGCCTTAATTATTCCATTATCTCTCGCCCTGACTATTCATTGCCGTAAGGGGCGCGTCTTTCCTTCACATACGAGAGGGCGGCTTTTGAAAAAAGTCCGGATCTTGTCTCATTGTGCGATCTTGCATAGCCGTCTATTTTTGAAAGGACATATTGAGGCACTGTTATGTTTATCCTTTCCGCCATGCTTCTGGGAATGACAATTGGGAGCAATATGAAAGCTTCGGCGTCCCTATTGTTTTTTTTAATTTTCTCCATTGGCATGGCATCGGGTATTTCCAGTCCTTCCTCAACCATCCCGTCAATATGGAACTGGAACGCCTCCTGTGCCATCTCAAACACTTCATCAAGATCCTTTCCGGCACTTATGCATCCCGGAAAATCAGGGAAGGAAACGCCGTATTCAGAGTTCCTATCCTTGTGGACGACAGCAACATATTTCTTTCTAATTATTTCCCTGCTGTTCATTGCAAATTATACACACCTGTACATACCATGTCAAATTAATCACATTTGGCTTTCCATCATTCATATGAGCGGATTAAGACAGGAATCCTGCGTGTCCCGTAATGATTCGCTTGATTTATTTTCCACCTCCGGCTATCTTCACCCAATATAAAAATCAAAAGCCTTATCGGTGTTTGTCAGTTGTAAAGCGCGAATAAAAGAGGAAAGCTACATGAGATACATTTCCGCATCAGATATAATTAGATTGCTTGATCAAGACGGCATCTATTCGGCGAGTGGAAAGATAACCATGGAGCTTAACAACATCTCGGTTATCTGTAAAGAGCACGATTCTATTGGTAATCTTTTGCAAGAATGGCTTGGAAGTTATTTACGGAATAAGGAGATTTATTGCCGACCTCCGGCTGGACAGAAGTTCCCGGATTTTTATTTGTCCGACTCGAACACAGAGGGTTTGTGCGAGATGAAATCATATCTCTACCCCAAATCTCCAGCGTTTGACGTGGCTAATTTCCAGACCTATATCAAATCATTGCAGGAACATCCAGAACGACTGAACACGGATTACCTTATTGTGAATTACTCAGCGGAAAACGGTATCATTGGTATCAAGAAAATGTGGGTAAAAAAGGTTTGGGAGATAACAGGTCCAGCCGATGGATATGCCTTAAAGTGCCAGCGAAAAAATGGGCAACTAGTTAACATTCGACCTTCAACGTGGACTGCCACGACTCAAAGATATCCACCATTTTGTAATCCAATAGAATTTCTGCGCGCTGTTTCAGATACTATTCAACATGAACACAACAGTCGCGCTAAAGCAAGGGAATGGCGCAAATGCGTAATAGACGGTTATTTGTCCATTCTACCTGAAAGTGAATTGGCTATACAGCTATCCTCCGAAAGCTAAAACAGACTGCATGGTGGTTGAATATGTGCTGGTTTGATGAGCATCTTCAAAAGCTGTAGATAAGCGTTCGGCTATCGCCTGAATGATAGGAACGCAGACCGTGTTTCCCAAGAGGTCGAAGGCCTCTTTGTCTTTAAGGAATGCCAACGAATAGCTTTCTGGGTATCCAAATAATCTTAGCCCCTCCCGAATGGAAAGCCGCCGTATGCAGCCGTTATCTACAACGCCTAAATGATCGACATCCATTGCAACCAAGGTTGGAACGTAATCTTCTGGGTCGAGAATTTTTGTAAATTCGAAAGAAAGTTTTCCGGCTACGATATTGTAGCCTTTTGGCTTCGTTGGATCTGGGACTCTTGTACGATTTACAAGCATTCGCGGATGTTCAAGCGTAAGATAACCTTTAATCACAAGGTCATCTAAAAGTTTCTGAAGATTATTTGCATCAAAGAAAGTACTTATTTGTGCCTTTGTCAACGGCATTCCATCCATCCAATCAATCCCTATTTCACTCGCCCATTTTTTCTTTCGTCTTTCAGTTAGTATTGTTTTCAACAACTTTTTTTGCTGGTCAGTGACTTCTCCTTTGAGGTTGAAGTCCCAGCTATGGATATTATCCCCGCCCCCACGCTTGTCCTTAATGGCTTTACCTACTAGCTGATGTGGTGCATAAGATGCCAAAAGCTTTTTCGTGAAATCAGACTCCACGCATGGCAAATCATGTTCCATTATTTCGCCAAAAGTACTTTTTGAAAGGGGGAAGTTTTCTAGTGAAATTGATTTGCTTCGCGTTCCGGCTATATAAACTCGCTTTCGGTTCTGTGCGAGTCCGAAATCTTGGCTGTTGATCAATTTCCATGAGACCTTGTAATCCAACGCGGCAAGGTGACGGAGAATTGCGTCCAATGTCTTCCCCCCGTCATGTGTAACAATTCCTTCGACATTTTCTAGGAGAAACCCGAATGGTCTCTTGTCATGCAAGATGCGTTCAATCTCAAAAAAGAGAGTTCCTCTGGTATCTTCAAATCCTAAACCTTTACCTGCCGATGAGAAAGGTTGGCAAGGAAATCCTGCAAGAAGAAAATCAAAATCAGATATACTGCCGCTTTCAATCTTGGTAATGTCGCCATGTATCGTTTTTTCCTTAAAAAATTGCTTGTAAGCTTTTACAGCATAAGGTTTAATTTCACTGGTTAAAACACACTCGACGTTAAAGTTATGTTTTTGAAATCCCTTTTCAAATCCAAGCCGAATTCCGCCTAGGCCGGCAAACAAGTCGATCACCTTGATTGTTCGTGTCGTATCCCGGGGAGTAAAGAGATGGATCATATAATCGTTAATGATAGATGAACACTTTTCGGAAAAGGTTGTTCCTTCGGCTATCCGAAGGACGGCATTACATTGTTCTTCCGTAAGATATATTGTACGTCCGTGCTTTTTCTCACATGGCAATAAAGCGTTTCGCCCGGCCCCTATACGTCTGCCACCTTGCATATTAAACTCCAAATTTACTTTTATTTTAAAATTATCATAGTATCCCGTTTATGAATTTGCAATGTTCGAAATCAAGATGCTTTCTTTTTTTATTTGTTTTCTGCAATTCTAGGGATGACCAACCCGGCAAGATATAAGAAATTTATGATAATTAAGATATGGTGCATTAAAAGCATCTTTTGATTGAAAAAAGAGCGTTTTCCGAGTAACCGAGTTTAAAGAAAAGACAAACTAAAGGTTGAACTCCAACTTAATTTCAAATAAATAAAAAACTCCCACACTCTTGAACTTACGCATTTCGGATTCGACAAGCTCGCCGCAGGCCTCGCTCTGTGTCTCTGCCTGCCACGGCGTAGCTCCTTGGCGAAGACGGGTGTCTCTGTGGTTATTTTCCAGAAGCGTGAATCGTCGGCTGGAAAATCCTCTTCAGATGCACCTGCAGGAGGCTGATTTCAGCCGGCGTGACTCCGTCAATCCTTGAAGCCTGCGCAAGAGTGCCGGGAAGGATTTTGGAAAGCTTCAGCCTCGACTCGTTCCGCAGGCCGGTTATCGCATCGTAGTTGAAATCCTTCGGAATCTTCCAGAGTTCGAGCTTCTGGAGGTTTTTCACCGACCTCAGTTCCCTTTCGATATAACCCTCGTAATGGGCTGAAATTATAAGCTGTCTCAGGATTCTCCTGTCCTCTTGCGATGACAGATCAAGATAGGGCAGGGGAAAATCCATCTTTGACGGGACAACCCCGCCAAGCGCCTTCAAGCGGCCGTGAATTGTCTGATTCTCATGTTTTTCCGTGCGGAACTTCTGCTCTATTTCCTTGAGCCGGTTGAAGTAGCCGGTGAATTTTGCGAACTTCGCAGACGGCAGCAACCCGATGCTGTGGGCGAGGGGGCAGAGGCGGATGTCGGCATTGTCCTGTCTCAGCATGAGCCTGTATTCCGCGCGGCTTGTGAACAGGCGGTACGGCTCGACAATTTCCTTTGTCACAAGATCGTCAATCATAACGCCGATGTAGCTGGTTTCCCTGCCGAGTTCCACCGGTTCCAGTCCGTTTGCGAATCTCGCGGAATTCAGGCCTGCGACAAGACCCTGTCCGGCGGCCTCCTCGTAACCGCTTGTCCCGTTGATCTGCCCTGCAAGGAAAAGATTGGGCCATTTTTTTACGGCAAGACTGCGGGACAGCTGGTCGGGATGGACGAAGTCGTATTCAATGGCGTAGGCGTATCTTGAGATCACGGCGTTTTCGAGTCCCGGGATGGAATGGAGCATCTGAACCTGCACCTCCGGAGGAAGGCTTGTTGATATTCCGTTGATATAGTATTCCCCGGTGAACTCGCCTTCTGGTTCGAGGTAGAGCAGGTGGGTTTCATGATGCGGGAACCGGATGACCTTGTCCTCGAATGAAGGACAGTATCTTGTTCCTATTCCCGATATCACGCCCTGGTAAAGGGGGGATTTGTCGAGGTTGTTCCTGATTATTTCGGATGTCGCAAGCGTGCTTTTCACAAGGTGGCAGGGCATATCCCTTTTGACGGCTCTCGGAAACGCACGGTCTTCCGGGAAATAGCTGAAATACTCGTCCGGAGAATCGCTCTCCTGCACAATCATTTTTCCGAAGTTGATTGTTTTCGCAAGAACACGCGGCGGCGTGCCGGTTTTCAAGCGGCCGAGTCTGATGCCGAGTTGTGCGCCCAGAGATTCGGACATGCGGCATGACGGAGGATCTCCTGCGCGGCCTCCGGGATAATTGAGAAGTCCGTAGTGAAGTTTTCCGGAAAGGAAGGTTCCGGCCGCAACAACTGCGCTTTTGCATTTGAAGGTTTCATTGAACGTTGTCGTCACGCCGCAGATTTTGTCGCCGCCGGTCAGGAAACCGCTTGCCTCCGCCTGGTGAATGATGAGGTTTTCCGCTTTTTCCAGCTCAAATTTCATGGCCTTCTGATAGCAGACCTTGTCGCACTGGGAGCGTGGCGACCAGACGGCGGGACCTTTTCCGCTGTTCAGCATCCTGAACTGGATTGATGCCGCATCGGTTATCCTCCCCATTCCGCCGCCTAGGGCGTCAATTTCACGGACAACCTGTCCTTTCGCAATCCCGCCGACGGCGGGATTGCAGCTCATCTGGGCGATATGGTCCATGTTTATTGTAAGGAGGAGCGTCCGTGCGCCGAGCCGCGCAGAGGCGAGGGCGGCCTCACAGCCGGCATGACCGCCGCCGATTACAACAACATCATAGTTGTATTGAATTGAAGACATACGATATTTCCGGTACAGGGTTTAACGTTCCGTGGATTATTGGAAACAATCCACCATCCATTCATCCGCGCAACTTATTTGGGACAGCAATGGTAGAATATATGATTGTTGGATTAAGTCAATTGCAAAATTGGCGAATTCAGGGAGGGGACACCCCTTCCGAAAAATTACAGCAGATATTTTTGTCGATACAGTTCCTGAGTGTGTCGGGCATACGCGAAGGGTGAAGCAACGAAGAAGACAAATGCATGGATTCCCGTCCCAGGGGGCTGGCGTTCTTCCGGCCGCTTATCACGTTGCTCAATCGTCGGATATCTTCAGATATGCTCCTCTTTCGCACCATGATAATCAATCCGGAATATCCGCCAGCAAATGCCCAAGTTATTTTTTAGCGGGCTCGAACACCGCGACCGCCCAGCCTTTTACGACCGGTATCGTCACCTCGGCATATCCGTCTTTCACCGACAAGGCAAGACTTTCGCCGGAGGGAGCGAGATACGCCTTCTTCACCGCCCGGCCAT
>JBAYFV010000241.1:0-5783 GCA_041666985.1 Victivallales bacterium | reverse complement strand
GGCTTATGAGGCAGGCATACGGCTATAGGGATGATGAGTACTTCCACCTAAAGATATTTGACTTGCCGCAAATGAAAAATGAGGCTAGACTATAAACTTCGTGCAATAAACCGCAGAAGAGGCAAATTACCTCGACTGTCAAATCCCTTTAATATTATCGTGATTATACCCCTACTGGTATTGCAACTAATGGAAATTTGTATTTGGGGATCGCTGGCAATCCCGACGTACTTCGTAGCCGGGATCTTACAACTTGTCGGCATGCTTAATTAAAAGTATGCCAAAGAGCCTGACAAAAAGATGATTGGATATCCAAGACAAGCTAAAGCTTGAACTCCAACGTAATATCGCAACAACTGGGTGGGAAAACGGATTATCGAAAATACTTCAGGATTGCCGATTGGTGTCAACCAATCGGCTGAAGTTTGGGCATCCTCTTCTCAAAACTGCATATATGGGTGTAGCCTGCCGATTTGGCGAGACTTACGGCATCTGCGAAATTCGCAGCAACTTCATTTGGAGCGTGTGAATCCGAACCCAGGGTAATCATGAGATTGCATTTGCCGGCAAGCTTCAGTATTTCCAGTGAAGGATATATTTCCCTGACCGGTTTCCTCAGTCCGGAAGTGTTCAGCTCAATTGCCATGTTGTTCTCCGACGCCACAGTAAACACTTTCAGAATCAATTTATTGATTTTGTCCATGGAAGCCGGATAATAGCCGAATTTCTTAGGCAGGTCTAAATGTCCAATTATGTTGAACTTTCCGCTTTCAACCATCTGGAGAATCAGGTCGAAATAACGATGCCAGACATTGTCGGCGACTCCTTTTTCCCTCCATTTTTCCACGAAATCGGGGTTGTCGAAAGGAAATTCGTCCGTGTAATGGACGGAACCGATAAGGTAGTCGAAATCCTCATTGTCGAGATTCCGAAAGACCTCGTCCATCCTGCCGGGAACCCAGTCAACTTCGAGACCGAATTTCACCTTGATACTGGCTTCATGTTTCTCCTTCAGATCAGAAACTATTTGCCTGTAGGAATGAAACTCACAGGTTTTCATCCTGCATTTCGGATCAAATCCGAAGGGCCAGGGACAGTGGTCTGAAAAACCCATTTCAGATATTCCGTTCCGAATGGCGGCATCAACATATTCATCCGGGATTCCAGTGGCGTGCTTGCACAGAAAAGTGTGAACATGGTAGTCGAGCAGCATAATAAATTTTTCACGGAGTTAAAAATTTATAAATAAAAAAACAAGGGTGTTCTACGCGACTTGGAGTTTGCTCTCGAGCTGGGAAATCTTGCGTTTCATCTGCTCGTTTGCGGAATATTCATCCTGAATCCTGTTGAAAGCGTGTATGACCGTCGCATGGTTTCTGCCGAACGCCTCCCCTATCTCAAAAAGGGACTTGTCGGTCATTTTCCTGCAGAGATACATTGCAATCATGCGCGGCATTGCGACATTCGCAGGGCGTTTGCTTCCTGTAAGATCCGAAACGCGGAGGTCAAAATATTCGGCGACCTTTTTCTGGATGGTTTCCACAGTCAGGCGGACTGCGGCCATTTCGGCGAGATAATCCTTCAGGACCTCCTGTGCGACTTCGAGATGTATTTCAACTTTTTTAACTGACGAATAAAGGATCAGCCGTCTCAAAGCCCCTTCAAGCTTCCTGACATCGGGTCTGGTGTTCTGGGCGACAAACCAGAGAACCTTGTCATCAAACCTTATCAGATGGTCTTCCTGTTTCTTCCTGAGGATTGCAAACTTGGTTTCCTCGCTGAAAGGGGTGATTTCAACAATGAGGCCCGATACGAAGCGGGAGATGAGCCGGCGCTCCAGCCCGTTGATCTCGGACGGTGTCTTGTCCGAAGTCAGGAGAATCTTCTTGTCCTCGTTATGAAGCTTGTTGAAAGTGTTGAAGAATTCCTCCTGCAGATTGGTTTTGCCGGAAAGGAAATGAATATCGTCAATCAGGAGGTAGTCGACTTTTCTGAACCTGTCCCTGAAGTTGTGGTGATCCTTGCTCCTTATTGAATCGGTGTAGAGATTCAGGAAATCCTCGCAGCGGAGATATTCGACAACATGTTTCCTGTTTTTCCTCATGGCCTCGTTGGCAATCGCCTGGATAAGGTGCGTCTTGCCCAGGCCGGGACCGCTGTATATGAAAAGCGGATTTACGGAAAGACTCGATTCAGGATGGAGAACGCTCATCGCGGCCTCATAGGCGAGTGAATTCTCAGGTCCCACGACAAATGTCCCGAAGGTGAATCTCGGATTGCAGTTCGGTGCCGAAGGATTCTCATCCTTCAAAGGAAGATGGCTTTTGGACGGAACCGCCTTTTTCTCCGGCTTGACTTCCGGGGCGGCAACCTCCTTCACATGTCCGGTCTCATACTTGACCTTGACGTTCTTCTTGACGACAGACTTGAAGGCGTTCGCGATTATGTCCCCGAAATGGACGCGCAGCCAGTCGGCGGTGAAATCATCCGAGACACCTAGGAGGAGTATTCCGGTTTTAAAGGAAATGGGAGTGATGGTGCTTATCCATCTCTTGAACGTCTCCACATCTTTTATTTCATTCTCAATATGTTTGCAGGCTGAAATCCAGACCTGTTCTTCTATAATATCATTAGGCATATCAAAATCCGATCGTTTAAGAACACAGATAAAGGACTTTACTTATTAACACGCTTTCAGCAACTATCAAATTGAATATTTTATTCAAATATTTTTAATTTGCGCGCTTGACATTTCAAAATAATCTTTCAAACCGGCGAAAAAAGCGTTTCGAATACGGCAACCCCCTTTTTTGAGGCTGAAATGAACACCTTTTGAAAAAACCTGCATTCAAAAGATTTTCCGGCGGGAATATTCGGGCCATTTTGCAGAAAAGCATCTGGCCCGCAAGAAAAACAATTCAAAATTTCAGATTTATTATAAACTTGCTAACAAGTTATCAACATCCCAAACCTTATTGCCCGCCGGACAACAAAATCAAGGTAATATTTCAATTAATTTTGACAAGCGCAATTTCAAAAAGAAAACAAAGAAGTGTTGTAAGTCATTGATATTAAGTTAAATTATTTTCCATTGTTTTCTTTATGGTAATTTTAAAAATAAACCAGGAATATTCCAAGTGAAAAACAGAACTCTTTATCTCATGGATTACTGCCTCACCCCTCACAGGAAATTTCCCCATGCCGGAATCCTCTGTGAAAGCGGAAGGATCATCGCGATAGGAGCGGCTTCGGCATTTGAAAAAGAGTCGGGACTCGAAGTGATTGACCTTCCGGACACATACGCCACACCCGGAATTGTCGACACGCACATCCATGGCGCGGGCGGATTTGATTCGACTTCCGCAGGCTCAAGCACCAACGAAATCACACTTATGAGCAAAACCCTCTCCTCCCACGGGATCACCTCGTTCCTCCCCACCATCGTCTCAGCCTCGCGGGGGAAAATGTTTTCAGCCGTATCCGCCCTCTCGAAAATAATACAGACGGAACATCTCTCTGGCGCAGTCCCCGTAGGAATTAACATCGAAGGACCATTCCTCAACAAGGAGAAGCACGGCTCGCAGTATGAAAAGGAAATACGGGGCATTGATCTCGGCGAAGCCCGCGAACTCATTGAGGCCGGACATGACCAGATAAAAATAATGACGTTCGCGCCGGAGCTTGACAATTCGGTGAAACTCATTGAACTGCTTCTCGAAAACAACATAACCCCATCCATGGGGCACAGCCTCGCGGACGAACAGGCCGTACTCCGGGCCGTTGATGCGGGAGCCAGGAGATGCACCCATCTTTACAACGGCATGCCACCGCTCCACCACAGATCCGCCGGACTGACCGCAATAGCGCTTACGGATGACAGAATCCACATCGAACTGATTCTCGACGGCTCGCACATCCATCCCGTGATGGTTGACCTGGCATGCAGGGCCAAGCCCAAGGACAAGGTCATCGGAATAAGCGATGCAATCCAGGGAACCGGACTTCACGACGGCATCTACCACGTGGGCGATTCCGAGATCCAGATAGACAAAGGCCGCGTCACCACACTGGACGGAACCCTCGCCGGTTCGACAATGACGCTTGAACGGGGATGGCGGCATCTTATCGCATTCACCCATCTTGAAAACACCGAGGCGTCCGCATGCCTCACATACAATCCCGCAAAAAGCATAGGACTTCAGGACAGGGGTGAAATCCGGCCCGGCAAGATTGCGGACATCACTTTTTTCGACTCGAAGACAAACTCGGTGCGCATGACTGTATGCCAGGGACGTGTCGTGTACGATTCGCAGGGGCTTTACATTGATTCCGGCGATGAATAAACCGAATCCGACAACCGATGGAAAAGCCGACAGAATATCTCTCGAAAAGCCCCGCACTCCGCGCGTTGACCTACAGGAACTACCAGCTGTTTTTCACAGGACACGGGCTCTCGCTCATCGGAACCTGGGTGCAGCAGGTCGCCGTCAGCTGGCTAGTGTACCGACTCACAGATTCCGCACTGCTCCTCGGAATTGCGGGTTTCGCAGGAACGATCCCCTGTTTTTTCCTTACGCCCCTGGGCGGAGTCTGCGCCGACCGCTGGAGCCGGAGGAAAATATTGATCACAACGCAGTTCCTCTCAATGCTTCTGGCGTTCATCCTGGCGCTCCTGTTCTTCAGCGGGGCGATTGTCATCTGGCAGATAATAGCGGTGAGCTTTCTTCTCGGGTGCGTGAACGCCTTCGACATGCCGGCGCGACATTCATTTGTCTACGACATCGTGACCGTCAAGGAAGATCTTGGCAACGCCATAGCTCTTAATGCGCTCCTCTTCAACGGTGCGCGCATCATAGGCCCGACCGCTGCCGGAATGATAATCGCCAGATCCGGTGAAGGCGCATGCTTTGTAATCAACGCCCTGAGTTTCATAGCGGTCCTCATCGCCCTTTCCGCCATGAGAATTGACGCGATAAAGATTTCAGTTGAAAAACGCCAGCACCCGCTGAAAGAGCTTCTGCTCGGACTGAAGTACGCGTTGGGGTTCAGGAAGATAAGGAACATCCTGTTTTTCGGAACTGTGATAGGATTCGTCGGAATGCCTTACGGGGTACTGATGCCCATGTACGCGAAAGACACCCTGCACGGGAATTCCGCAACACTGGGCTTCCTCACCGGAGCGGCGGGAATAGGCGCCCTCGCCGGAGCGTTATATCTTGCGCGAAGGAAAAGCGCCTACGGGCTCGGCAACATCATTATGGCAACCTGTGTCGTTTTCGGCACCGGTATCGTTCTGCTCTCCATGTCGAAATCTTTCCCGGTTTCACTGGTATTGATGTTTTTCTGCGGACTCGGACTGATGCTCCAGACGGCTTCAAGCAATGTGACACTGCAGTCAATCGTCCAAGATGACATGCGCGGGAGAATCATGAGTTTTTACATCTTCTCGTTCATGGGGGCAGCGCCGTTCGGATGTCTCATCGCAGGAGCCGCCGCCGCCAGAATCGGTCTTGAAAACACGCTGATGATAAGCGGTGCGGTTTGCATCGCCACTGCGGGGGTTTTCCACTCCGTGTTCAAGATGGGGAAGGATTAAGGAAGTTCTGGAGTTCGAAAGTGCGGAAGCATGTCCGTCCTCTTACGCTGGAGTTCAAGCTTCAGCTTGCCTCTTAGTAGTCGTATTCATAAATCCGATGACGTTGGCCGAGGTGGTTTCGGATGCCGGGGGCTGTCGGCGGAAAGACGGGCATACCCTAAGCGGTATGTCCCTTTCCGCCGACAGC
>JBAYFV010000240.1:0-5823 GCA_041666985.1 Victivallales bacterium | reverse complement strand
TTCTTTTCTTTGTTTTATGAATCTGTTTGAAATTTGGAATTTTCTATGTTGTTTGGTACTTGGAGTTTGAAGTTTGGAATTTATTTTGGTATTAAAAGTTGCGGCCCTTTGGCCGCCTAATTTGAATTCGGCAATTTTGAAATTACCTCATAGTAGTAAATAAAGATGGTCGGGGCGAGAGGATTCGAACCTCCGACCTCTTGGTCCCGAACCAAGCGCTCTAACCAGACTGAGCCACACCCCGAAAACTAAAAAATGATCAGGAAATCAAGATAACTGCATAAATAAAAACTGCAATCAGAATATCAGGATTCTTTTTTGTTCAGAGAGACAATGACGCTTTTATGACTGCTTGATTCATCGGATTCCGAGCTTTCAGTTTTTATCTCAGTATCTTCTTTGAGTGTTATGTGCACGAGACGTCTGTCGTGTGAATTCATCGGGGGAAGAGTAACAGATTCACCCCAGCGCTTCACTTCTTTGGCGGCATCAATAGCCTGCTGGCGTATGCGTGCTTCATGTTCTTCATCGGACGGTTCATGTGAAGAACCTTCTTCACTGAATCTCCTGCCGCTGTCACGTTCCCCGCCGTCCCTGCCTCTGCGTTCGCCGCCCCTGCTGCCGCGGTCATCTCTGCCGCCGCCCGGTTCATCGCCTCTGCGTTCGTCCCTTTCGTTGCGATCGTCGCCTCTGCCGCGATCATCGCCTCTGCCGCGCATTTCGCGCGGTTTTTTAGAATAACCGTCAACATCAATAGTGATTCTCGGGCTTTCCGTGTCGTTTCTCTGAACCATCCTGTTGACGAGAAGTTGGAGGTGGTCAAGTGTCTGTCCTTTGCGTCCGATAATCCTGCCTGCGTCCTCGCTTACGGCAATAAGCGCAATGCGGCCATTTCTGTCCTCGGCTTTGACATTTGCTTCGAGCCCGAGGTAGTCCAGCATTGTTGCAAGAGTTGTCGATGCCTTCTTCATTTTTTCTTCGATTGGCATTGGTGTTGCGTTTTCAGCCATTTTCATTTCTCCTTATTCTTGATTTATAAGATAACGGTCAAGCCGGTTTTTTTTCAAGAGGTTCATTTTTATCAATTCTTTTATTGACGAGAAGCTGGACAATGCTTATAATCTGACTGACCGTCCAGTAAAGCGTCAGGCCGGAAGGCAGGGAATATAGCATCACAAGCATCACAAGGGGCAATATCATCATCATTTTCTGCTGGACCGGGTCGGCTGCAGAAGGAGTCAGGTATTGTTGGATGACCATTGTGATCGTCATCAGCAGGACAAGGGGGTTTATTCCCAGTTCAATTCCGGGTATCACCGCAATTGTATCGGGTCTTGACAGGTCGACTGCCCAGAGGAATGACGCCTGCCTGAGCTCAATTGCCCCGTTCAGTGCAAAATAAAGAGCCGTGAAAACAGGTATTTGAAGGAGAATGGGAAGACATCCGCCCATCGGATTCACCTTGTGCTCCTTGTAGAGCTGCATGATTTTGGTGTTCATTTTCTGGGGCTCGCTCTTATACTTGGTCCTTATTTCCTGGACAAGCGGCTGTATCTTCTGCATCTTCCTCATCGAAGCGTTCGCCCTGTCGGTTATCGGCCAGAAAAGCATTTTGACGATTAAGGTGAGGACGATGATGCTGAGTCCGTAGCTGCCGCAGAATTTCTTCAACCATATCAGCGCCACAAGCAATCCCTGTGAAATAGGTTCAAACCATTTCATGTAACTCACGCAAAGGTACATCAGTTCGGATGACTGGGGATCAAAATCCTTCAGCAGGGCAATTTCCTTGGGACCCGAAAAATAGGTGAAATCAAAGTCGGCTTTTCCGCCGCCGTCTATTTCTGTTTTCTCGACTATGCCGTAGGTTTCAAGAACGGCATAGCTTGTCTCGGCTCCGGTTTTCTTGTCCTTTAAAGTTTTGATGATCTGACGCATCATGTTGCCTTCACCCCTTTTAAAAGGGGTTCCCGGTTTCAGGATGCATACGAAATATTTGTTTGATACGCCAATCCATTTTGCAGGATTATCCTGAAGGTCATTGAAAGGTTTCTTGCTGGCGTCTGTTCGCTTCACTGTGCCTTCAAGGCATGAGCTTATGCTGTGCGTCTCCATGAAAAAAGTGTCCCCGGAAAGCTCGAGTACGGGAGGAAGGCTGCCGGAACTTACATGAATGCCCGGTAAAACCAGTTTCCCTTTGGAAAGATTTTTAACTTCCACCTTGTAGTCAGTAGTGTAACTGTCAGAGATTTTCCAGGTTTGAGCGACGGTGAAAGCCTGCCCGGCCTCATTATTGAACGTTCTTATGAGTTTTAATGAGTTCTCGTTTTCCTTTGAACATTCAACATTTACAGTTTTCAGTTTTTCACTTATTGTGAAAGACAGCGCGCCGGGCTCAAAATCCTCGTTGACGACAACCGGATGTTTTTTGTCAGTGGAAAGATATTTTTTAAACTCAATGGAAGTGACTGCGCCGTTTGACGGATTTATTTTAAGGGCTATGAAGTCGTTGGATATTGTCTGTTCCGGAAGCTTGGGGAGATTTGCGGCTTCGACTTCAGTTTCTTTTCCAACAGGTTTCTGAACGGTGCTTTTTGCATCCGCCTGTTTTTCTGCAGGAAGAGCTTTTTCCGCTGCTTCCAGATGCTTTTCTTCGGAAGCGGACGAAAGATAGGATTTTTCCGACGTGTTTTTCAGTTCCAGTTTCTGTTCGGAGACCGGAATCTGCGGCTTTTTGGGCTCTGAAAATAGAAAAGGCCATATTATAAGCAAAACCATGCAGACGGCTAACGCTATGATTGTTTCCTTGTCGAGTTTCACTGAACCACCTTTTCTAAATCATTTTTCAAGTATCCGCATTTGCCTTCCTGCCGGGGGAAAAGCGAAAATCTGCCGGGAACGGGATCGTGTCCGCCCTCGCAGAAGGGGTTGCATCTTGCAAGCCGCCAGGCGGAGAGGACGGCTCCTTTTATCAATCCGTGTTTTCGAAGTGCGTCCTGGGCGTATTCGGAGCATGTGGGAGTGAAACGGCAACACGGAAACATCCATGGAGATATGACTTTTCTGTATAGCCAGATAAGTCCCAGAAGCAGATTCACAGGATTAATATGTTTCATTGCACTTCTAACCACATTCCCGCCTTATTGAAAAAATACATCATCTCTTTCTGTGTTTCCTGGAGGGAGCTTGTCAGCAAACCCCTCCTTGCGATCAACAGGACATGACACGGCTTGACTTTGGCTTTCAGCAGACGGATCGACTCTCTGAGAAGACGTCTGCACCTGTTCCTTTGAACAGCGCTCCTGCTGATTTTTTTGCTGCAGATTATTCCAAAACGCAACACCTTGGAACTCTCCGGGCATGGCGCCGAAAGCAACACCATCAGTCTTCCCGGAAAATCTTTTCCTGAATTATGGACATAGTCGAACTCTGAACGAAAAGAAAGTTTTTCCTCTTTTTTCAGCGTAGCTTTGCCATATTGAACAGGGATATTGCCCATTTAAGCGCCTTCACGGCTCATCTTTGATGAACCGGCATGTCGGGCGTTTTTACGCCCGGGAAGTTCGTGTGTCGCAGTGTCAGCCGACAGACTTGTTCAGGCCGAAAGCGTTTTGCGTCCCTTCCGGCGTCTTCTTTTGAGCACCTGACGCCCGCCGCTTGTTGCCATTCTGGCCATGAACCCTATTCTTCTTTTCCGTACTCTGTTTGACGGCTGAAAAGTCCTTTTCATTTCCGAAATTCCTTCCTTGGTTTTATCAGGTCTGCAATAAGATTTTTATAGTATTTCTAGTTTACAACAACCTGATGCCGGCTCGGCCGGGATTTTACATGATTACGATTTTAAAGATTTTTGCGAACGGCTAATATATTGTCAGTTCAGATAAAATCAAATCATTGCGACTCCATTAGGTTTAAATCTTAAAATCCACTGTCATAAACGGCGTTCTCTGTTATTGTACTGGGAGATATGATTTTTAGCCGTCTTATATAATTAATAGAGAGTATTGAAATGCAAAAAAACGGATTCGTCGGTTTGGAGCTCATAAAGATTAGAAGCCGCCTTTCGGAGGCGAAGGATTCGGGGATAAAACATCAGGAGAAGACGGATTCCCCTGTGGAGAAAACCGGGCAGCCGTTACCCCCACTGCCAGATTCGTCCAGGGACAGGGAGTGGAAAAAAGCCCTGGAAAGACGATGGGATGAGTTCCGCACCATAAAAAGAGACTTCACCGGCAGGATAGCGGAAAGCCTCTCCTCTCTCCCTGAGGAGATAAGAATTGCAAAGGAGCAGACAGGTGAACTGCAAAAAGCCCTCGATAAATTCGCATCCCTGCTTGATGAGATAGAAAATATTGACGACACAAAGTGGAACAGGGACAATTTCTCCTCGGAACTCGGGTTTGCAATTAGAAAAGTCGAAAATGTCAGGCTTGAATACCTCAGGATAACTGCGAAACTTCATGCTCTCCAACGTGAAGGGAATGCCGCTGAAGGAGGAGATTCGGGCAGAGCCCTCATCCCCGAAATCAATTCCGTTTCATGGGCTCAGGGATTCAGAATTGGCGTTGTTTTCTTCACCCCCCTGATCATCGGGATGCTTGTGTCAGCCGTGATCCTTGCGATCTCCATATTCCTTGCCATGAGGACATGATCATGAAAAGAAAAGTTTATTCGGGTAGTGTAAACTATCTCAAATACGGCTCCAAACGCAAAAAACTCGCCCATTATCTCAAGGCGGGCGGGTTCAAGAAGATAGGCGGCTCGAGAATACACGGCAATTATACCGACAGGAGAAGGCTTGTCCTTGCCTTCATAGCTGTTGCAATCGTATTCACTGGACTTTATTCCGTTTTCTTCTGAGCTGAGGTTCCCCTGATTGTAACTTAACCACAAAAAAGACACAAAGGTATTTCAATGGTGGAAAATGAATATTCTCCAATGACTCTCCGTGCTTTTGTGCCCCTGTGGTGAATTTCATGGTAAAAGTCGAACAAATTCCGGTAGGTGGCTTTGACTCGAATTTTTCGTACCTGCTGTATAATGAAAAATCCGGAGATTCGGCCGTTGTTGATCCATGCGGAAACACCGATCTGATAAAAAAGAAGATAATGTCTTTGAGAAAACTGTTTCCAAAATATGTCCTTCTGACGCACGGACACAGGGATCATTTTTCAGGAGTGGATTCGGTTAAATCGTTTTTTAAGGCTCCCGTAGTCGCCCATCCCTCCTGTTCTTTCAAACACGATATTGACGTTTCAGACGGACAGAAACTTGATTTCGGGGATGTTTTCATAGAATGCCTTTATTCGCCGGGACACACAAACGACAGCATTATCTATCATCTCGCAGACGACTCCGCGGTATTTACCGGGGACACCCTGTTCATTGGCTGTTGCGGATACTGTGAACCCGCCACCATGTTTAAGACGATGAGACAGGTGATTTTCCCTCTCGCTGATTCAAACGAGGTATATTCCGGACATGATTATGGATGTTGTCCGCATGGTTCGCTTGGCGGGGAGAAAATCAAGAACCCATACCTCTCGGCGAAGACATTTGAGAAGTTCCAGGAAGAGTTGAAGCACTTGTAATTTAATCGTCAGCACTCGTAACGAGTGCTGAAAGTTATTTCTTTACGGCTTCCAGGGAACGTCGGCATCTTGCCGAACGGCTTATTTGAATTTTGAGGATGTGCGTTTCAATTCAGCGGCCTACTGCGGTGGCCGCAGTTTTATCAATAAGAAACTTTTGCAAATATAGTAGCGCGGTTCTTTAGACCGCGAAGATTCTCGGGCTAAAGCCACGAGCTACTTCAAACACAAG
>JBAYFV010000239.1:0-5849 GCA_041666985.1 Victivallales bacterium | reverse complement strand
GCAGTTTTATCAATAAGAAACTTTTGCAAATATAGTAGCGCGGTTCTTTAGACCGCGAAGATTCTCGGGCTAAAGCCACGAGCTACTTCAAACACAAGTTTCAAAGGAGAAGACAGTAGTCAGCATAAAACAACTCGGTTCATATTATTTTTTTAATCCTGACTTCTGACTCCTGAATTCCAAACGTCCGGAAAAATTTGCATACGCTCAAGACATAGAACTTTAAAACAAAGACAACACCAACACAGCTTGACAGGATAGAAGGATTTTCAGGATTTAAGCCCAAATACTTTCGGACTTTCGCATTTCGGATTCGACAAGCTCAGCACAGGTCACCGCAGGCCGCACTTCTTGCTTCTCCCCTCCGTCCCCTGATTCCTTTTGCAACTGCCTTAATTGTATCATACAATTTTACGTCTGTCAATATCAGCAACAGAAAAAGAATGGAAATATTCCGGAGTCATCCCACAGGATGACGGATGGATGGATTTATCCCAAATTGGGTTTAATCATTGACACTTTGGTTCCGGCTACGCCGGGCTGGGGCCCCCCTATTATAAGTCCATTCCGCCAGCGACAGCTATGTCAGCGCCGGTTATATAGCTGCCTGCATTGGAACACAATAAAAGGGCCAGCGCCGTACAGTCATCGCCAGTCCCAAAACGTCCGGACGGGATCATCTGCAATAATTTTCCCCTGGCATTTTCGTCCTTGAGTATTTCCTCGTTCCTATCGGTCAGTATTACGCCCGGCGCAATATTGTTGGCTGTAATCCCGTATTGTGCATATTGCCTGGCGAGGTTGAGTATCAGATTCATCAATGCCGCCTTTGTCGAGGCGTAAATTGCCAGTCGCGGTGAAGGCTTGTACTGGTTCACGCTGCCGATTGAGAGAATCCTTCCCCACTTGCGGTTTTTCATGCCTGGAAGCATCGCCTTTACAAGTTCGAAGGAGGAGCGCACGTTTATGTCATACTGCCGTAAAAACTCCTCAGATGTGAAATCTTCCACACTCTGATAAGACTGCACAGACGCGTTAAGCACAATAATATCAACACTGCCGCAGGCTTTTATCAGGGTCTGCAACCCCTCTGCCGATGAAATGTCAGCCGCGACACCGGTGGAAACACCTCCGGATTTCTGAATATCGCCGACAGTCTGCCTGAGTTTTTCCCCGTGGCAAGAGCCATGGACGACAACTTCGGCGCCAAAGTCGGCAAGCATCAGGGCGACAGCCCGTCCTATTCCTCTGCTTGAACCGGTCACAAGGGCTCTGCGTCCGCTAAGATCAAATGGGTTGTTTTTCATTTCAGACTCCTCGCAATCCCTGTCATTTCATACTCTATAAAGTATACTCTGTCTCCAGGTTGAATTTGTTCACACCGTCCTTAGCCAGTTTCAGTTTCTTTCTGAATGTCCCGTTATCCGTCTTGACAACAGCATCGTAATCGCCGTAAAAACCGTGGAACTTGTTTTCGGCTCCATCTTCGTATTCCACATTGAGACGGGTATTCCATTCCTTTTTCAACAGATTGGAGACGGCCTTGTAGGCCGGTTTTTCAGAGAAGTCAAAATTCAGCAGCCCTCCCCGGTATTGATTTTCCCCCTCCTCGCTCCCCATCGGGGAATAAGCGGCGGTACCGTCAACCAGGTTCCACCAGACAATGCCGTTGGATGCGGGATGACTGAACCATAGACGGTAAAGTTTTTCTGTTGCAAGCCGCTGAAACTCATCACCGTCGCCAAGATCCCTCCGCGCGGTGACAGTGATCTCCGACACATTGAAGGGTACGCCGAGTTTGGCGTACTGATCCATGATGGCGTAAAGATAACGCTGGTTTGTAAAGTTGAAAGACCAGTCGGTCATGTTTTCAAGACCTGCAAACATGTGGTATTGCAGGCCGAGACCTTTCATGGGCAGTCCGTCATTCAACAGGCTTTTTGCAAGCATGTACAGGGGCGTGTAGTCCCCATGATAATTTGCCCAGCTGACAAACGGCCCTTCATTGTAAAGCAGCTCAGTGGATTCCGGAAAATATTTCCCGGCCATTTCAAATGCGGTTTCCACGTGCCGTTCCGGCATGGGCTCTGAATATTCCGGATCCCATTGCAGAGCCTCGTTGGCGACATCCCAGACTTTAATTCTTTCAGCATAACGTTCCGCCAGTTCCCTTATGCGACGCTCCAGCCGTTCCGCACTCCTGCCTTTTTCCCTGGACAGCCACTGGGGGACAAATGAATGCCAGCACAACAGATGCCCCTTGGGGGTAATGCCGTATTTTTCGCAAAAATCGAGCACCATGTCCGGCGGCGGTCTGCGATAAACGGGAGCGCTGTCCCGACCAAAGCGGGGCTTGCCGTCTTCAGGTTCCAGATCAGACCAGTAAAAAGGAACAACGGCAAGGTTGAATAATTCACGGAATTTCTCCTCGTACAGGGCGTTTTGCCCGGACTCTGGAAACTGCCCCAGCATAAAGGAATTGCATCCGAAACGGAATTCATGCGCAGTCTGGGTCAGCCTGATTTCCGCCTTTTTGACAGGCTTGCCGTCCCCATGGGACAATTTTATTGTTCCGAATCCCTTGCGGTTTTTTTCTATGCCGGCCTGAATCTTGAAATTGATTTCAGGATCTTCATTAACCAGGTTTTTCAGAATCGCTTTTGCAGTTGCATTCATCGGCAAATTGCTTTTTTTCATATTTTCCTTTCTTTTACAGGTCTGCTTTTTTTTAAAAATACCCGCCTTTTTCTGTTATCTGCTGAATAGTCTCGCCGCTGCGGACCCATTTGAAAATTTCATTTTCATTATCCTCTATCTGTTCGGCCCTTACAAGCACGTCACATGCAATTTCACGCGGAATGCAGAGCACCCCGTCAATATCTCCGAAAATCACATCGCCCGGACGAACCGTGACCTTGCCGATTTTAACGGGAACCTGGTAATGGGTTATCAGACAGCGTCCAAGCGAACCGTTGCTGGTGCGGTACTTGTAAAACACTGGAAATTTCTGTTCAAGAATCTGTTTTGTATCACGGATGCCGCCGGCAATAACTGCGCCGCGCAGTCCTTTCTGGAGTGCGGTGGCGGTCATTACACCGCCCCAGAGGGAACCTTCCGTGTCATTGCTGGCATCCCATACGACAATGCCTTCCGGTTTCATTTCGTCCAGCATTTTGACGCGGAATGTCATTTCCCCCTGAATCATCACATTGGGTGCGCTTTTGACAGTGAATGCGATTCCGCAGGCGGTCATTTCATCACGGAGCGGCATGATATCCGACGGCAGATTCTGATCAAGCATGCAGCGTTCACGAAGGACATCGTTGATCGCTCCGGTATAGAGCCGTTCGTATCGTTCGCACAATTCTTTTATCGGTATCGCCAATTCATTGTCAGGAATACGCTCACGAGTCCTGATCAGGTCATCCAGCTTCATCAACGCCGCTTCTTTCTGCAATCCTCCCTTAGGCATGATTTTATCTCCTTTGACTATTGTTTTGAGCCGATTTCAAAATCGGCTCAGACGATTTGTTTCAACTCCACTGGCGATCATTGGCCCATTCCTTGTCCCATCCATCAGTGGCCTCCCAGGCAACAGGAAAATCCGCATGAAGTTTTTCAGTGATCAATTCTTCATTGAGTGATTCAATGCCAAGCCCCGGGGTGTCGGGTACTTGAATATAGCCTTTATTTACCAGCGGTTTCGGCAACCCGAAAACGAGATCCTCCCACCATGGCACATCAACAGAATGAACTTCCAACGCCGTGAAATTACGCGTAGCCGCGGCAACATGGACGGCGGCCATGCAGGCAATCGGGCTCTCGGCCATGTGTATGGCCATCGCCACACCGTAATCTTCCGCCATGTCTCCGATCTTCTTTGTCTCCAGAATGCCGCCGGACGAAAGTACGTCAGGATGCACTATCGCAAGGCTGCCGGACTTCAGGAGGGGCTGAAAATTCTCCTTGAGGTAAATATCCTCTCCGGTCCCGACAGGCGTGGTTGTCGAGCCTGCCAGACGTCCATACTGTTCAGTCATCTGCCACGGAACAGGATCCTCCATCCATGCAAGATTGAATTTTTCAAGGCGTCTTGCCAGTTTTATGCAGTCTTCCAGCGGCACATGCCCGATGTGATCTATGGCAAGCGGAATTTCGTATCCGATCTCTGCACGGACATCCGCCATGTATTGCTCCAGGAAATCAAGTCCCGTTTCTGTTATGTGAATTCCGGTGAAAGGATGTGCCGTACTGAACAGCTCATAAGCCTCCCCCCTCATTGCGCGGGGATCAATCGAGCCGTGAGGCGTGCTGAAGACAGTTTTCCTGTATTCTTTCATCTTTTCAAGAAAGCCGAGCGGTGCGCTGAGACAGCCGGGCCTGTTCATCAGCAGTTCAATTCCAAGATCCATCTTCAGGAACGTGAATCCCTGCGCCATCCGTTCCTTCAGCGCCCTCCCCATGTCCCTTCCGCCGCCCTCGGAATCAGTGTCGCAGTATATCCTTATCTCATCGCGAAACTTACCGCCCAGAAGCTGCCAGACAGGAACTCCCCAGGCTTTTCCCGCAAGATCCCAGAGTGCGACTTCTATTCCGCTGACGCCGCCGGCCTGACGGGAATGTCCGCCGAATTGTTTTATTCTCCTGAATATTCTTTCGACATTGCACGGATTCTCACCGATTATCCGGCTTTTAAGCATGGCGGCATAAGTTCTGCTTGACGCATCCCTGACTTCCCCGTACCCGATTATGTCCTGATTGGTATATATTTTTATCAGGGTGCAACGCTTCGGAGCTCCGTCGATATCGGCAAAACGCATGTCTGTGATTTTCAAACTTCCAGGATCAAATTTATTTTTTGATTTCATAATCCGCTTTTCCTGCATTTTATAGTTTAAAATTATTTTCATCCTTCAGATTTCTTTCACACTCCCTGACCGTTCTATTCAATTCAGCCACCATGAATTTCCGGCGGCCTTCAATATCGCCGGGAAATCCCAGGAGGGATATGGCTGCAAAAACCTCCCCTTTCAGAAAAACAGGCATTGAGATGACTTCAATGTTCCGCCGGTTCACCTTGCCGCTGAAACAATAACCTTTTTTAATGCATTCGGCGATGCGGCCATAGAGAAGATCAGGCTCTTTTTTCTCGAAGATATCATCAGGTGCGGCTTTAATAAGCCGGACAAGTTCATCCTTTTCAACGTTGCAGAGCAGCGCACCGGCCACGCTTCCTTCAATAACAGGAAAGACAGCACCTGTCTTCCCTGAAACAGACACGGGTACGGACGGTTCCGCCCTTAGCATTGTCACATACTCGGAAAAACCCCTCCTTACGGATAATTTCGAGGAGAGAGAGGTTCTTTCGCTTAACGAATCAAGGTGTTTCTGCATTAACTCAAAGCATTCTGCGCCCTTAATCAGTTTTTTCCCGGCAGACAATAACCCGTATGAAAGGTCGTAATGCCCGTCACCGTTTCTTTTCAGCCAGCCGTATCTTGTCAGCGTTTGAATCATCCTGTAGCAGGTGGCGCCGGATATTCCAGTCTGTTTCATTATCCCGGATTGCGAAGCGCCATTATCAGTCGCGCCGAGAAACGTCAGCAGGGATATAGCCTTTTCCAGTATCGGAATAGTATTCTCTTTTTTCATTTTATTCTCTATTGAACAATGTTGATTCTCTAATGAATAAAATTATATCTTCATTTTTCAGGAAAGCAATAGGCCGGGAACAAAAACAAGAAAAAGAAATCAGTGGACTTGTCACAGCGGTTCGGCAGCGAAAACATTCACCGTCTTTTCACCACAGGTTTTGTCAATTGTCAGTCTGACTGCGCTCGCGATGCGGG
>JBAYFV010000238.1:0-5861 GCA_041666985.1 Victivallales bacterium | reverse complement strand
TTCTTCCTGCTTCCCGGAAGGCACAACGCCCTCCAGCTGATCCCGTTCGGCACCTTCAGGGAACTCCTCATGAAATTCAAGAAAATTTCATTTGCCGATCCCGCCGCATCATTGGCGTTCGCCAGGCTCGGAGCAAGAGGACAGGAATGCGAATGCGACAAACAGGGAAGAATTCAGATCCCCCAGAAACTCATCGAACAGTCGGGACTGAAAAACCAGGTGGTGATGGTGGGGGCCGTAACAACCATCCAGATATGGTCAAAAGACAATTGGAGCCTGTTCCAGAAGTCGGATCAGAATGACGTTCTCGATGTAATCCAGAAAATCGGCGAACGTCCCGATGATCTTGCGGACATACTGAAAGGACTTAAATAAGAAATTGAATGAAAAACACATATCTGAAAATGCGGAATTCGAACATATACCGGTTCTCCGGCAGGAGGTCTTGGACCTGCTGACTGTGAAAACGGGTCCGCTGAAAATCATCGACGGAACGGTCGGTTACGGCGGGCACAGTTCATTGATATTGAAAAAAAATGCGGAGGCGGTCTTGCTGGGTATTGACCGCGACAGTGAAGCGTTGGCATCGGCGGAAAAAGTTTTAAGCTTTGCTGGAGCGCGTATCCATCTTGTAAAAGACAGTTTCAGCAATCTGGGGGCATGCGCGGCCGGACTGGGGTGGCACTCGGTTGACGCCCTGCTTCTTGATTTGGGAGTTTCATCTCCCCAGATAGACAATCCTAAAAGAGGATTTTCCTACAGGCTGAACGGACCACTGGATATGCGCATGGACGGACAGTCCCGCGAAACCGCCTCCCGCATTCTCAATACTTATCCGTATGACGGGCTTGAAAGGATTTTCCGTGAATACGGGGAAATCATCAAAAGCAGGAAACTGGCGGAGGAGATAGTGGTGAGAAGGGAGAAAACACCGTGGATGTACACTTCGGAACTTGCGGAACTCTGCAATTCCATTCCCGGCGTTTCACGGAGGGGAGGCCCCCCTGCCCCGTCCCTCTGTTTTCAGGCTTTGAGAATAGAAGTCAACAAGGAGCTTGAAGAATTGAAGAGGGCGCTTGAGGATGGTGTCAGGCTTCTGGCAAAGGGAGGCAGGATCGCGGTGATAAGCTTCCATTCCCTCGAAGACAGGATAGTGAAACAGTATTTCAAGAAAATGGCGAGCTCATGCCTCTGTCCGCCCGGGCTTCCGGTTTGCGTATGCGGACACAGGCCGAGCTTGAAAATAATAACCAGAAGGCCTCTGGTCGCCGGCGAAGATGAGACAGGCGTGAACCGCAGGGCGTCCTCGGCGAAACTCAGGGTTGCGGAAAAAATATGAACAAAGGAATGACAAAATGAGCATCAGTGTTTCCAGCTACAATTACAGCGGCCCCAGAAAGAGGAAGGGACGGGCCACGGAAGAAAACAGGCTGAAGCTTTTCGCCACAACGCTTAAAATCTCAATACCGTTCTGCATCCTTTTTGCAGCGGCAATTGTAAGGGTGATGTGGACCAGCCAGTCTGAAACCCTCAACAAGGAAACCATATCCCTTGAAAACAGAATCAGCGACATCGAACGGGAAACCGACAATCTTAACATCATGATTGAACAGCAGAGCGGGAAAAACATCCTTGCCCAGGTGAAAAGATACAATCTTGATCTGCACTATCCGCATCCCGGACAGATCAGGAAACTTGAATGTATGAGCAAGATTAAAAAAGTTGAAACCGCTGTGAAACAGCCTTCAAATCCAAAACCGATAATGGTAACCCAGGGAAACGGAGTCAGGAATCCGGAAAGCGCATCAAAATATTACCGTTAAGGGAAGAAAATGGGGCGTAAATATTTTGTAGCCAGGATAATTTTCATTTCCGTGTTTTTCCTGCTTGCACTGATAGCAGTCATCCTCAGAATGTACAATATCCAGATTGAAAGGCACGAGGAACTGTTTGCCAAGGCGAAAAACACCTACACCTCAACTGTGAAACAGGAAGGCAAACGGGGCGAAATATACGACATAAGGGGAAACCTCCTTGTCGGGAACAAACCGTGCGTGAACATTGCCGCCGATCCTGAAGCGGTGGGCGACAAAACCAGATGCATGCAGATTGCCGATTACTTCTCAAAATCGCTTCAATTGAACTTCGATGACATCTACAGGCGTCTTTCCACTAAGGCAGTTGAAGGCTCCGACAAGAAAATCAGATATGTGATAATCAAAAAGGGCGTTGATCTCGAAACTGCGGAAAAAATCAAAAAAGAAGTGAAAGGCCGGAAATTCAAGGGGTTGATATTTGAGAACAAAACAAAAAGATTCTACCCGAAAAACAAACTTCTCGCAAACATTCTCGGCTTCATAAATGTCGCAGGAAACACGGTTGTTCCGGAAGGAGGCATAGAAAAACTCGTCAACTCGAACATATCTCCCACTGAAACGGTTTCATCTATTGAACGCACCAGGAAAGGGGTCCGGCTTTCCGGGGAAGAGGATAAAATGAAGGCCGTTCAGGACGGGAACAGCGTATTCCTCACTATTTCGGAACCCATCCAGATGATCGTCGAAGACGAACTTGACAAACTCATGCAGAAGTTCAATCCCGATGCGGCCTACGCCGTGATGGTCGATCCGTACACAGGCAACATCATGGCAATGGCCCAGCGTCCCTCCTTTGATCCTAATGACAGGACCAGCATGGATCCCAAATCCTGGCGAAACAGAATTACCGAAGACACATTTGAACCCGGCTCCATAATGAAATCAACAATTGTCGCAGCTGCTCTCGACATGGGACTCGTAACTCCCGACACGAAGATCGACTGCGAGAGCGGACATTGGCTTTTCTGCGGGAAAGTCCTCGGCGAAGCAGCCGGACACGGACACAAAATCATCAGTGTCACCGAAATCATCCAGAAATCCAGCAATATCGGCACGGCAAAAATCGGAGTGATGATGGGGAAAGACAGGGTTTATGGAACCATCAGGAATTTCGGGTTTGGACAGAAAACCGGAATCCCGCTTAAACCTGAAGCTTTGGGTATCATGAAAAAACCGGATAAATGGGACGGCCTTACAGTATCCAGATATCCGATCGGACAGACTTTCACTGTGACACCTCTTCAAATGGTCAGGGCATACTGCGTCCTCGCAAACGGGGGGAAACTCGTCGATCTGCGCCTGATCGACCGCCAGAAGAACCCTGCAACAGGCGAAGAAATAAAAATGGAAATAATCCCAAAACCGGATAATGTTTTCAAAAGCAAGGACACTCGCAGGAAAATAGTGGACATGATGAAACTGGTGACTAAAAAAGGTGGGACTGCGGAAAGAGCCGCAGTCAAGGGTTATGAAACCGCCGGCAAAACAGGAACCGCACAAAAACTTATCAACGGAGTATATTCGGACAGTCAGAATTTCGCTTCATTCATAGGTTTTGTCCCGGCGGACAAACCCGCCTTTGTCCTGCTTGTCACCGCCGACAATCCGCAACCGATCCATTACGGCGGACTTGTCGCAGCACCGGCTTTCAGTCACATCGCAAAAAAAACACTGAGGTTTTTAAATGTTCCTCCCGAATATGAAATTCCCGAGGACGAGGAGGAGGATGACCTCTGACAATAAAAATTTTTCAAAATATATTGACTCATTGGAGGAGCTTGTCGTATCCTCCAGGCCCGCATGCGATTTTTCCGTGAGTTCAGTAACCAACAATTCGAAAAACGCGTCCCCCTTTTCAATTTTTGCGGCCATACGCGGGAGCGGGAAAGACGGGCACGACTTCATCGAGTCGGCAATAGATTCCGGGGCGAAGGCCGTAATCCACAGCAGGGATCTCCCCTCTTTCCGCAACGGAGTAAACTATATAAAAGTTTCGGATACATACTCGGCGTACGCAAGACTGGTCGAATGCTATTATGATTTTCCGGCAAGAAAGTTGAAAATTATCGGGGTCACCGGCACAAACGGCAAAACAAGCAGTGTTTATCTTTTGAATTCTGTTCTCGGCGCAGCGGGACTTAAATGCGGAATGATAACAACTGTGTGTTATGATTGGCCGGGATATTCCAGGGCGGCTACGAGAACAACTCCCGAAGCCGCTGAAATCCAAAAACTCTTTTCGGACATGCTGGAAAACGGCTGTCGCCACGTCATCATGGAGGCTTCAAGCCACGCCCTTCACCAAAACCGCACCGGAACCGCGAAATTCTCAGCCGCAATTTTTACAAACCTTACCGGAGATCATCTCGACTACCACAATGACATGGAGTCTTATTTCAAGGCCAAAAAGGCGCTCTTTGAAAATCACCTGAATCCTGACGGCACTGCAGTGATAAACATTGACGATCCCTATGGACTAAGACTTGCGGGATGCTTAAAAAGCGTAAACTGCATTACATTCGGGAAAAACGGCAGCGGCAACGGCGTAATGGAAATAATCAAAATATCCGCACACGGAACAGTCTTTAAGCTTAAACTGAAGGACTGCTGTTTCAGAATCTCATCTCCGCTGATCGGAGAACATAACGCCTATAACATTTCAGGGGTCGCCCTTCTGGCCTATAGCCTTGGAATTTCACCGGAAATCATCCAGTCGGCTCTCGAACAGCCGGTAAACATACCAGGCAGGCTTGAAGCCTTTCATGCCGGCAACGGTGTAAGTGTTTTTGTTGACTACGCCCATACCGACGATGCCCTCCTGAGAGTGCTTGAAGCTCTGAACAAGCTCAAGGAGAGGCGAATTATCTGCGTGTTCGGATGCGGCGGGGACAGGGACAGGACAAAACGCCCCAGGATGGGCGCAATTTCCGCGAAATTCGCAGACAGGACAATCATTACAAGCGATAATCCCCGCACGGAAGATCCTTTAAACATCATAGGGGAAATCAAGTACGGAATCCCGAAAACCGCCGATTTCGCGGTAATACCGGACAGGCGCGAGGCCATCAAAAAGGCGATAAATGAAGCCCAACCCGGAGACATAGTCCTCATCGCGGGAAAAGGACACGAGGACTATCAGGAAATCAACGGGATAAAACATCCTTTTGACGACCGCGAGGAAGTCCGCAGATTCTTGAACTGAGCCGATTTCCTGATAAGGACCATATTGCCTCCGCTACCCTTATGAACTCCTTTGCTTCCCGGCAAGTTCCCGAATTTTGTCTTTAAGAAATGGAAAAAGACACTACAGCAGACCTCTGCACAAAAGGGAGGCAATCACGGTAACATCTTCAGTATTGAAGACTTTTTTGATTGAGGAATCATACAGGATATTTGCGGAGGGCGACATTTCCTCGTCTCCTTTGCAATAGACAAGGGTCACATAAATACTCCCGATTGCATGGATTTTCGCCCCGACATCACCCGGTTCGGTTTTCTTCCATTCAAACCGGTCAAGGTTCTTTTTCAGAAGCTCAATGTCGTTTTTTATTCTCGAAATCAGGATGTTTACGCTTCTCGACACATATGGCGCCAAGTAGAATTGACCTCCCGGAAATTCCCTGAAATCTATGGACTCCCCGGTCTCTGAAAATTTATCTTCGCAAAGGAGATAATGGAGGATTATGATCTTCAGGTCGGGTTTGACAGGCTGTCCTGTCTTTCGGTTTCCAACCTCATAGCTTTTCAAGTCAACGGTGCAATCTGAACCAAAGGCCCGGATCAGGATTGTATCCTTGTCCAGGAAACTGAATCCCAGGTTTTCCGCCCGTGCAGGGAGATCCGCATCTGCGAGTTTCGCAGCCGCAATCCTCATTGCCTCGTTTTGTCCTTCTGTTTTGGACATTTGCCACAGACTTAATAAATTGAGGTAATTTCAAAACTAGGAATTCAGTAGTCAGAATTCAGGAGACAGAATTGAATTTG
>JBAYFV010000237.1:0-5861 GCA_041666985.1 Victivallales bacterium | reverse complement strand
GCAACCCGACATCCTGCTTGTTGCGGGGATGTATGTCGTTGGCTTCTCCAATATCAATGGTGACCGCCATTCCGGTATTCGGAAGCGAGAGTGTCATTGTCTGAGCCTCACGGAGTTCCGCCCAGGCGCTTTCATCAGGATCATGTTTGACAGGATTGAAGTTGGCCAGCTGCACGAAATAGAACGGGAAGGATTGCTTCCAGGCTTTCCTCCAACTGTTTATCGTCAGAGGGAAAAGTCTGCGGTATTGCTTCGCCTTGTCGGCATTGGAACAGCCCTGGTACCAGATTGCGCCCCTGATCCCGAATGGCAGAAGAGGCTTTATCATGTTGTTGAAAAGAATGTATGGCGAATTTGGATTCCCCTGTCCGCGCGGAGGCGGGGGAGGAGGTGGAACAAGTCCGAAATTGGCCTCGAGTTCGTACTTCCATACGCCTGAGAGAGGAATTGGAGTTTCATCCTTGCAGGCAACCGGAATCAGGAGCATCTGGTTTGGGGTTCCGATGAATCCTCCTGCGTAGATATTGCTGAAGACCCGGACTGCGATGATGTTGCGGCCTGCCTTCACAAGATTTCCCGGTACGGTGTAGATTCGCGGAGTGTTCCATGCGTCGGGGCGTTGTTCCATGGTGATGCTTCCGACCTGGACTCCGTTGAAATAAGTCACGTCTGATTTGTCGGTTGGACCAATGCCCAGAGTCAGATCCTGTCCGGCCCAGTTTGCGGGAACGTCCACCTCGCGGCGGAACCAGAATATCCCGCTGTGTACATGTCCGGCGGCCTGCCAGCTTGTAGGAAGACTCATTTCCTTCCAGTTTGCGATGTTCGCATCCGCTTTGTGCCAGCCTTTTACCTCCCCTTCGTTTTTTGTATCCTTATTGTCGTATTTTTCCGACCATTCCTTTTGCTTCGCACTAATTCCTTTCACTGCGTCATCCGGATTGCTCAGCTCATTCTCATATTCCCTGAGAACTTTCCTGAAGAAAGGATCTGCCGCCATCGCCTCCCGGCTGGTCCAGGCTTCGGCAATGGTGCCTCCCCACGACGCATTAATCAGTCCTACGGGGATTCCCGTTTTGCGATGGATTTCGCGACCGAAGAAATAGGCTACCGCCGAGAATCCTCCGGCCGTATCGGGGGAGCAACAGCACCACGAACCATCAATATCCTGCTTTGGACTGATATCCGCAGTTCTGGAAACCGTGAAGAGGCGGACGTTCGGATAGTTAGCCGCAACTGTTTCCTGTGCGGAGTCTCGAGAGTTCATCAGCTGCCATTGCATGTTCGACTGTCCCGAACAGACCCAGACATCGCCGAGCAGGATGTTTTTGATTTGGAGATTGGATGATTTGGAGTTTTCCGAGGAGACGGTCATGGTCTTGGGGGTGCTAGAGATTTTCAGGGGATTAAGGATTAAAAACCACTTGCCGTCTTTTTGGACGACAGCTGATTTTTTCTGACCTGAGAATCCCACAGTTATCCTGTCGCCCGGGACCGACCATCCCCAGACAGGGATTTTTATGCCATGCTGAAGCACCATGTTGTCCGAAAATACCGCCGCCAATTTCATCGTCATTATATGAGGCCTTTCTTAAGAAGTTGAGTTAATGAAACCATTAACATATTCCCATTTAATGACATTGTCCAAGAAATAAATTCCTTTTCGAATTTATTGTCAACCTATTGTCAATCTATCCTTGATATTATTGTCAACCACATGACTGAGTATGATTTTGACCGGATCTCCGGCATTCCTGACATGCACTTTGATTTCCGGATGACCTGACATGAAGACCCTGAACAACTCATCTGCGAATCCCTGGACAATTGAATCCACATCCTTGAAATCAAGGATTACCTCCTTGAACTTGTCAAGTCCGGAGACAATCCTTTTCGCCTCCGATCTGGATATATAATCTTTCTGGAAAAGTTTGACAAGAATGTTGGTCCTATCGAATTTGCAGTCAAATTCTTCAGGGGCGAACTGATGGAAGCATTCGGATATTTTCCTCCTTGAATGCCTGCTTATTTCAAAATCAACCTTGGTGCCCTGAATGAACCTTTTTTTCTGGATGAACACATCCTTCCTTATATTGTCGAATACTATTTCCAAACCATGAGATCTGAAAGAAACAACATCGCCCAGCTTGGATGTGAAAAATATTCCCTCGCCGCTGTGGCGCTCTTTCATAGTTGTAGTCTTGCCCTTTATCAGCTCTCCAACGGCTGAATTTTCATCCTGGAGCCCGAACTTCCTGTGTATGGAACTGAATAAGCCGATTCCATTATCCCTGACAGCGAATCTAACCTTGTACATGTCAAGCGAGATGGAAATACTGCATTTTTCAGAGTCGGAATGGTCTATGGCGTTGTTGAGCATTTTGGTGAATGAATAATAAAGGATGTCATAAATGTTTTTGTCCAGCTTTTTCTTTGTGTTTAAGATTGCATTGAAATCGTCAAACACCCGATCTTCATGTGCACCGGATAGACTTATGATCCTGCAAAATTTGTCAACAGTATTTTTTTTTGGCCTTGTGCCAATCTGGTAAACGGATCCTCTTGTTCTGCCATTCTTGACTATCTTCCCCGTCTCAACAAGGACTTTGATATGCTTATTCAAGGCCTGTCTTGAAATACTGAAAACTTTACAAAGCTCCTGGCCGGTCAGCAATTCAGACTCATTCAGCTTGTCAATTATCTGCTTTTTTATATCCATTGTCAACCTATTGTCAATTAATAATAAGTATAATTGTCAACCATTAAAATACAAGACAGCTAAATTCTTTGAATTCTCTGAATGAAAAGCCATAGGACCGGATTGCGCGCCTACTTCCCGATCTGAACCAGTATTTTCCACATGTCCTCGGGCTTGGCGCAGGCTAGGAATTTCTTCCTGTTCTCGTCCTTTGCAAAATAATTTGCGAGCTTGGAAATCAGTTCAATATAGAAGAAGCTTGTCTGTGTCGGAACAGCCGATACAAAGAAGATTGAAAGGCTGTCTCCGTTCTCTTTTATTATTCCCGGCTTGACTGTCCCCACGGCAAGGGTGAGGCCGCAGGCTTTAAAGCCCCTGGCATGGGGGAATGCTATTCCCGAGCCTACTGCGGTTGATATGAGGGCTTCGCGCTTTAAAAGGGCTTTTACAAAGGTGTCATCGTTTTCCACAAATCCCTTTTCAGCGCAGTGTTTCCCGATTATTCCTATGACCTCCTCTTTTGTATTGGCCTCGATTTGAGGGAGCATCAGGTCAAGTGACGAGAATCTGGCCACCCCTTTGTACTGGTGGAATTCATCGCTTGGCCTGTCGAAATGCCCCTCGTCAAAATAGAGGAAGCGTCCGCAGTTCGGACATGATATGCAGTGGCTTGTTGAGAGCACGGAATTTGCGACACCTACGGGGATTTTCATGAAACAGCTTGTACATGCGCTGTTCACCATGGGGGATACGTAAATGTTATATTTCTTGGATATCCTCTCGTAGATGACCGAGACTTCGGGCGGAAGGAGTTTTTTAAGGCCGTTGATGTTTTTCTTCAACTCGGAACGGCGGGCCTCCTGTTCCTCTCCTTTGAGCGCCGCATGTTCGTGCAACGCTATCTCAAGATCCTGCATCTGAAGGAGCTGATTTATATATTTATTCATTTTAGCCTCATAATTGGTTGATGTAATAAAAAGCGGGAGAAAAGATTATAACAGTTCATCGTGGGAAAATCAATGTTTCGACAGGAATAATTTCTACGGGTGAGGCTAAATGGAGCCTGAAATAAAAAAGCTCCGGGTTTTTGCCCGGAGCTTTTAGTGATACGTAAAATATGGGGAAAACTACTTCTTGCCTTCCCTTTCAGCATCTTCTTTTCTGATGTTGATTTGAATATTGTCAAGAGCCGAGAGCGAGTCTTCGTCGAGCATTTCGCCGACTTTGACATTTCCGAGTGCGGCAGTCACTTCTTCGCCTGCGGCCTTCAGGGCTTCCTCGGAATAGTTCTCCTTGGCGGCTTTTACACTGAGCCCGATACGGCGTTCCTCCTTGTCAATCTTAATGACTCTCGCCTCGACTTCATCTCCGAGGGCGAGGATGTCCTTCACGCGTTTGACATGCTCTTCGCTGATCTGGGAAATATGAATAAGTCCGTCGATCTTGTTGGAGAGTTCGATAAACGCGCCGAAGGCGGTGATCTTCGTGATCTTGCCCTTGACAAGGTCTCCGATCTTATACAGGCTGTCAATGTTGATCCAAGGATCATTTTCAAGCTGTTTTAGGCCGAGAGATATCCGCTGCTGTGCGGGATCAATGTCAAGTATGACGGCTTCGACTTCCTGTCCGACCTTGAGAAGTTCGTTGGGATTGTTGATTTTCCTTGTCCATGACATGTCCGAAACATGGATCATTCCGTCAATGTCGTTTTCAATTTCAACAAATGCGCCATAGCTTGTCATGTTCCTGACTTTGCCTTTGATCTTGCTGCCGGCGGGATATTTCTGTGCGAGGACTTCCCACGGGTTTTGCGTTGTCTGACGCAGGCCGAGAGAAATTTTCTTCTGATCCTTCTGGATGTCAAGGACGACGGCTTCGACTTCCTCTCCGACGCTGAGTATTTCGCCGGCCTTGGTGACGCGCTTGGTCCAGGACATTTCCGAAACATGGATGAGTCCCTCGACGCCTTCTGATATTTCAACAAATGCGCCGTAGGGCATGATATTTACTACGCGGCCCTTGATAGTGGATCCGACCGGATATTTCTCGTCAATCTTGATCCACGGATTCTCGGTTTTCTGTTTGAGACCGAGGGAGACGCGCTCCTTGACATTGTCAATGTCGAGGATGACGGCTTCAATTTTCTGCCCGATTTCGAGCATTTCGGAAGGATGGGATATGCGTTTCCAGGACATGTCGGTGATATGGAGAAGTCCGTCGAGCCCTCCGAGGTCGATGAATGCGCCGAAGTCGGTGATGTTCTTGACGACACCGGTTCTGATGCTGCCTTTCTCCATGTCTTTAAGAAGCGTACTGCGCTTGTCGGCGCGGTCGGCTTCGAGAAGTTCCCTGCGGGAAACAACGATGTTCTTCCTGTCGATATTGATTTTAAGTATTTTGAGATCGTATTCTTTCCCGATGAAGTCGTCCATGTTGCGAACGGGGGCAATGTCAAGCTGTGAACCGGGGAGAAACGCCTCAATGCCGAACAGGTCGACAATGATTCCGCCTTTGACACGGTGTTTCATGAGGCCCTTGATGACCTGGCCTTCCTTGTATTCGGAGCAAAGCTTGTCCCACGACCTCTGGAAGGAAGCCTTGGATACGCTGAGTTTGGGCATGTGGTTTTCGTCTTCGATCTGTTCAAGATAGACATCAATGATGTCGCCGGGGTTGATGTCCTTCCAGTTCTTGAATTCTTCCGAGGAGATGAATCCTTCCGATTTGTACTGGATGTCCACCAGTACGCCATTGTCGCGTTTTTCAATTACACGTCCTTTGAGAATGGAACCCTGGATGAAATCGGTTTTCATTTCCTGTTTCAGGAGTTCTTCCATTGAGGAAGGCATGTTTTCGAGATCGATGAAGCTTGCTACGTTGTTTTGTTCGTTTGTTGACATTGTTTTCTGTTTTTTTGTTAAAATTTAATGTTTTAAAACCGGATCCTCAGCCTGCAAGAGAACCCCTTATATAAAAAGCCGATTAATGTAGACTGCCATGTGAGAAAAGCAACAAAAATTTGAAAAATATCTTGAACGGTTCCATGGTTATCCAAACTGAAGGTTGTACTCCGCTTAGGGTCCGCTAAAAAATAACTTGGGCATTTGACGGGAAATACAGGCGAGGTAATTTCAAAACTAGGAATTCAGTAGTCAGAATTCAG
>JBAYFV010000236.1:0-5935 GCA_041666985.1 Victivallales bacterium | reverse complement strand
TTTCCTAAACTGTTGGTCGTAGGTTCGACTCCTATCCCGGGTACCATTTTTATTTGAAGTGCGGAGCGAAACAAGATAGCCCTGCACGGCTGAATTCGCCGGTGAAAAGCTTTCTTTTCCGATTGCCCAAACCATGGCTGGGAGGATATTTTTAAATTTTACCTATGAAAAAAAGGAATATTCCTTTGCATTTTCATTTTTAATTGCTAATTTGAATAAGTTCAAGCCGTAAATTTTAAACTAAGGAGGACGAAAGATGGCGAAAAAAGCAGCAAACTCGAAATTCATGGCACCTGTGAATCCGAGTGAAGCACTGGCAGCGATCGTAGGGGCAAAACCGCTTCCGAGAACTGAAGTCACCAAGAAACTCTGGGCCTACATCAAGAAGAACAATCTTCAGGACAAGAAGGACAAACGCTGCATCAACGCTGATGACAAGCTTAAGCCTATCTTCAAGAAAGCACAGGTTACAATGTTTGAAATGACCAAGCTTGTAAGCAAGCACCTTTCTGCATAAGCCTGAGTTTGTTACCCTTTTAACGGAGCCGTTTATCGGCTCCGTTATTTTTTTGTAAGGATGAGAAATCAGGGAATGAAATTCCTACTTCTCTCCGAAGGGATAGGGAAGAATTTTTGCAATATCATCATTTTCGGAGCCAATCAGACATTTGCCTATGGAATAGGCGTAACGGAAGTTTTGCATTGCCATTGAAGAGAGAAATATCATCGAGGCCGTGTGCCTTAAAATCATGCTGTTTGTCCACGTTTCAAAATTGGAATGGTTTTTAACAATACAGGTCATCCAGTCTTTTGAAGGGAACAGCATCTGTCCCTCGCTGTCGCAAAGACCGAATCCGAGAGGGGTGCTGACGATTTTGCCCTTGAATCCATGGAATTCACCTGCGAGTTTCGCAATTGAACAGAGCATGAAATCCGATCCCATGGCTTCGTCAATTACGGCGCCGATGCAGAAATTTTCCGGGAAAAAATCTTCGGCATCGGGTACTTTATAGCCCATTTCCTTCATCATCTTGCTTATTTTTTTCAGGGAATCAGGCTGCCATTCGGATGTTGAAGTAAGGAACTGTCCCCAGTTTTTGTAGATCTCCCCAATATCATCCTGATCAAACCACTGCAGGTGAATCTCTGCGAATCCCTCAAGGAGATCGGTGTCGATGTTCTTCAGTTTGGCGGCAAAAGAAGTTCTCTTGTCCCTGTATTTTTTCACAGCCTGCATCTGATGGACGTGTTTGCGTATTTTTCCGGTGCTGCTTTCCTGGAGAACAGACATCACGGAATTTATTTTCTTGTCCATTGAAAGAAGTTCGGCCATCGCCTGGGTGACGGTCTGGGAATCTTCGTCTTCAAGCAGTTTCACAAGAGATTTAAGTTTATTGTTTTTCATTTTGGAATCTGGTTTATTTTATTGTTTTTTCGGGAAATTTGCCGGCAAGGGCCTTTTTTGCAATATCAGTGGCGTCTGAAGGGAACGAAGCGTTAATCATCCATCTGAGGAAATCGGGATTGTTGACGGTGATTTCCTTTAGGGGTGTCCCTTCATTTTTCCCGAATCCAACCACCACCTTGTCGCCCTGCCATTTGAATTTGCCGGTGTTGTCTAACCATTCAGGTTTTCGGTTGTTGCAGAATTCGTGAAGTTCGTCAACGGTTTTCGGGAGATCCTGGTATTTTTTAAACTCCCCCTCGAATATCTCGATTGTCGCAAGCACGTCAGCCTCGGCACTGTGTGCGTTTACCAGGTCTTTCCCGCAGAAAAATTTATATGCCGCACCGAGATTGCGAGGTTCGCGTTTATGGAATATCGTCTGGACATCAATAATTTTTCTGCCTTCTATGGAGAATGTAAGGCCTGACCTGCGGAATTCCTCCGCGAGAACAGGAATATCAAAGTTTTGAATATTGTACCCGGATAAATCGCAGTTCTCGAAGAAAAGCAGAAGCGAAGATGAAATCGCCTTGAATTTAGCTTCATTTGCAACATCGGAGTCCTTGATTCCGTGAATTGCGGTCGCCTCCGCTGGAATTGGCCTTTCCGGATTTATTCTCCGGGTTTTAACCTCCATGCTTCCGTCCGGCATTATCTTGGCGGCCGAAATCTCGACTATCCTGTCATTTTTTATGTTGATGCCCGTGGTCTCCAAGTCGAAAAAGATAATGGGCTTCTCAAGTTTGAGTCCTGGTATGTTCATTTTTCACTTTCTGTCTGTTAAGTGGAAATTACTGTTTGTCTGGATTTTCAATTTTATGTTTAACATACGGATATTCAGGGGCGGCCACGCCTCCGCTTATAATCAGTTTCATCCCATCGCTGACACTCATTTCAAGGAATATGCAGTCTTCCCTCGGTATGAAAATAATATATCCTGATGTAGGGGGGGCAAATGGCATAAACACGGATATCAGGTTTTTCCCGGTCTTTTCCGAGAATTCATTTCTGCCCTTATTTTCATTTGTAAGAAATCCTATCGTATACAATCCCTTCTTTGGAAATTCAACAAGGACGACCTGTCTGAACATGCCGTTTCCACCCTTGATGGCATCAACAACCTGCTTGGCGGTGGAATAGACCGTGCTTAAGATCGGAATTTCAAGAATCCATTTTTCAACGGTATCCATCAGTCTTTTTCCAATCGTCCACTTGGCAATTTGTCCTACAATGAAAAGGAAAATAAGAGTGACAATAATTGAAATTCCGCGTATTGAGAGTTCAAACCAGTACTTCCCTTCCAGGCCGGAGAGATGTAATTGACTCATTATCGGTTCAGACCACTTGGTGATGAGATTGAAAAATATTACTACAAGCCATATCGTCACAGCCATGGGAATAACAATGAAAATACCGGCAATTATCCTGTTCTGTATCACAGGCATTACTGAATTTCTAAATTTATCATACATGAACTTCTTACCTCTGTCAGTGAAAATGTCTGCGTTAATATGGTAATGAGATGCGTATCATTCAAGTTTTGTTCTATTCTATATTCGATTTTCTGTGCTCAGAAACCGGAACAAAATAAACTGCTTATTTGGAGGGAGATACGGGAATTTGGGTTCGAGGTGCAAACCCTGAACGTATTTTATTGCAGTTCCTCGGGGAATATAACCCCGAAATCAAAGGTATTGCGGAGCTCTGAAAGAACTTTTTTTTCCAGCCGCCTCATTTTTTTCCTGTCAGGAGGAGTTAAATCGTCCTCTCCGGAGACATGAAGGATTCCATGAACTATATACAGGGCGATTTCATCAGAAAGCTTCTTTTTCAGGTTTTTTGCGGCCAGTTCAGCAGTGTCCGTGCATATAAACAGTTCAGCATTAATATCGTCCGGACAGGGATTCCCCTTGATTGTGTAATTGAAGGAAATAACGTCAGTCGTTCCTTCATGTCCGACAAATTCCCTGTTAATCCGGCAGATTGTCTCTGTATCAACAAAATTGACGGCTATGCTGAAATCAGGATTGTTGTCGAGAAGGCCGCAGATATGGCAGGCCTTTTCAATCATCCTATTCATTAACTTCCTTGACGGAGGAGGAAGCCGTCTTTGCTGCCTTGAAAAGATCACCTTCATAATCTTCTTCTCTTTCATCATCTTTAGGATATGTCACGCGCCCATGCATCATGGTGGTGAGTGTTTTTACGAACGACTGACGGATCTTTGCCAGTTCCCCAAATGTGAGTTCTGCATCATTTAACTGTCCGTCCCTTATTCTTTTTCTGAATATTTCCCACACAAGTGCGTCTATTTTGGCCGGTGAAGGCTTTTGAAGGGTTCTTGAAGCGGCTTCACAGGAATCAGCTAGGCTGACAATGACGACTTCTTTTTCCCGGGGCAGGGGGCCGGGATATTTGTAGTCTATTTCAGCGACATCGGAATCTGAAGCGCGCCCCTCGTCAACTGCGCGCTGGTAGAAATACATTACCAGGTCGGTTCCATGATGCTGCTCTATCGCATCCCTGATTATTTTCCTGAGTTTATATTTGATTGCGATATCGACCCCGTCTTTTACATGATTAAGTATCACTATGCTGCTCATCCTCGGATTAAGATCATCGTGTTTGCTGTCTTCACCGATATTGTTTTCAATGAAATATTCCGGGGTTGTAAGTTTGCCTATGTCGTGGAACAGGGAGCAAACTCTCGCCTCGATGGGGTTGGCTCCAATATCCTGGGCGGCATGTTCTGCAAGAGTCGATACCACCAGGCTGTGGTGATATGTGCCCGGCGCCTCAAGCTGAAGTCTTTTAAGTAGCGGATGGTTATAATCACACAGGATAAGAAGGCTCATGTCGGTGCTTATCTGAAATATCGGTTCGAGAATGAAAATAAGAAACATTGATATGGCGGCCACAATTGTTCCGTTGGCCACGCTGAAGAAAAAAGAAAACACCACAAGATCCCCCTGTCCCCCAAGATTCAGGAAATACGCCATTTCAATAAATGGAAGAATAAGTGACACGGACAGGGCCCCCCTGAGAAAAAAACTCCTGTAATTTGAGGAACGCCTTACGGCCACTCCGGCAATTATGCTTACAATCATGCCGCTCAGCAGAATATGGAATGAGCCGTTCATCTGGAATGCGGTGACAAGTGACACGAAAAGACCGGCGTACAGCCCTGTGCGAAGTCCTATCATCACTGAGAGGATTATTGATGTAATTGCCAAGGGGAGCAAAGATGAGACCAGAACCGGAGAAAGATTGAACGCCGATCCGATGATATGGAAAAGTTTTAACGCCAAGGTGTTTAAAATGAGATTGACTGCGACAACGGTTCCAATCAGTGCGATTTTCTGATTGCTTTTTACAACTTCAGGATGGATGTGATACAGATAAGCCCCGCTTAAAATCATTAGAAGCAGGCATATTGACGCCGATTGTATTAAATTCTTCCATAAACTAATGAAGCCTTTCCTGTTTTCGCTTTCTCCCCTGTAGGCTAAGAACCGCTGAATGCTCTCCCCGTCTACAATTTTCCCCTTCTCAATGATTACATCCCCTCTTTTGACCTCAATTTTGAGGGGAGAGACAGACTCTCCGGCATTTTTCCGCATCTGATCGGTAAGTTCGGCGTCATATTTAAGATTTACACTGATTATTTTCGAGACGGCGGCTTTGATTGCCTGTTCAAATGATTTCCTGTTTTCAGGGGAATAATACTTTGAAGTATTTTTTGCAACTTCAGATACGGCGTCGGGCGGCAGCAAAATATCAGAAGATTTGACAGGTTTCTTTCTCAGTCTCCCCTTCTCATCAACAATGCGGAGAAAAAAAAGCTGTTTATATTCGATTTCCTTCCGAGCTATGATTCCCCTGCCCAGAACAGCCTCTATCTCATTCATGAACGATTTTCGCTTTTCCGGTGTCTGAAGGACAAGCGAAAGGGAATTTGTCATCTCGTTTGAGAGAGAAGATACCACCGTTGACGCCTTGCTGTCGGGGTTCAGCGTATAGGATTCCCCGTCCTTAATTGATGCCCTTTTTGCCAATTCCTCGAAGAATTCGGAAGTGAGATTCAACAGGGATTCGGTCAGTTGCGTGTCAATCCTGTAAATCACAGGTTCTTCGCTGACAGCATTTTCACGTCTGATTCTTGTTTTTTCAGCGTCTATATATGAGAAGTCGAATTCAGAGAAGACAGTCGAGGTTGCCTGCTGGTTTTCCACAAATGAGATTGAAAGGTCCTCGCTGTCCGGGAAAAGCATTACGCCGACACATACAACCCACACTGCAAGCAGGATAAAAATCCAGACGGTTTTGGATTTTTCAAAGACAGTCCCCAGCGTTTCACCCTGCTTCATCCTTTTTCTTGTCTGAAGCAGCCCTTTCTTCTCAAGCTCGCGCCGCTTGAAGCGATTGAAAATATTATCTTTTAAGTAGGAAAACATTTTTAAAAATTATCACCGTGTTGGGAAACATTTG
>JBAYFV010000235.1:0-5936 GCA_041666985.1 Victivallales bacterium | reverse complement strand
GGTTATTGGCCTGAGCGCAGCCATAATCATAGGATTCTACCTGTTTCTTGCCATCGACACTGCAAGAAAGAAATCAGTCCATTTCGATGAGACTGCGCATATCATGTCCGGCTACTTCATGCTCAAATACGATGACTACAGGCTGTCTACCGCCAACATGATACTTGGACAGAAGCTTGCCGCACTACCGCTGCTATCCTCCGATATAAGGCCGCCAGCTCCGGAAACAATCAGACGGACCCTGGACCGCAAACACCTTTCAGGAGTGGAATCATTCACGCTTGGTATGGCATTCCTGAACAATTCCGGAAATGACTCACACAATATATTGCTCCGGGGAAGGCTGATGATGATTCTATGCGGACTGGCAACTGCTCTGCTGGTATTTTTCTGGTCTAAAAAACTTTTCGGCGCGGGCGGAGGGCTGATTTCGCTCTGCTTCCTGGCAAGCTGCCCGGTCTTTATTTCTCTTAGCGGCATCATAGGTGCGGATATCGCGGCAACAGCACTCCTCGTCATCCTCGTCTGGTCATATTGGACGCTTCTTCACCGTGTCACCCCGCTGACTGTATTAATTTTCGGAATTTCAGCCGGGCTTCTTCTTATAACAAAATTATCCGGTTTGGTTTTCGGTCCGGTCGCATTGATTCTGCTTCTGATACGTCTGGCCGCAGACCGTCCTCTTAAAGTCGGATGGAACAGCGCCAACGCCAGAGAAGTAATATCACGAAAGAATTCATTGGCAGTTCTTGCCGGTGGAATTTCCATTGCCGCAGTCATAGTATTCATTACGATATGGGCCGCCTACGGCTTCCGCTATTCTTCCACGCCTCCAACAGCTACAGGAGCAACTCCTGACTTGCAGAATCTCATGGGCAGGCAACCCGTGCTTGTTTTCGCAAAGGACCATCATTTGCTGCCGGAGGCATTTCTCCTGGACTACGCCAGCCTAGGCGGTCTTGTAGAATCACGCCCCTCGTTCCTTCTGGGTGAAACCAGCAGGAATGGACGGATGATATATTTCCCCTTTACGTTCATCGCTAAGACAGGCCTGCCAATGCTGCTGGCGCTTATCCTGGCTGTTGGCGCCTGCCTCTGGACGTGGGGCACGACCAAGGGCGGTGATGGGAAAACAATTCCATGGAAATCATACGACTGCCTGCCGATTCTGACTTTTGCCGGAGTCTATATGTCCATTATGATCACCAGTGAAATCAACATAGGGCATCGCCACATCCTTCCAATATATCCATTCATATACATTCTCCTTGGCGGTCTGGTTTTTATTTTCAACCTTAAAGCCGTCTGGCCTAAGATCGCCATGGGATTCCTGCTGGCCGCCGGTTTTACAGCTGCAATCTCGAACCACCCCAACCACCTCTCTTATATTTCCCCTGTTCTAGGAGGACCGTCCGGGGGTTATAAGATGCTGGTTGACAGCTCGCTGGAATGGGGACAGGAACTTCCTGCTTTAAAAAAATGGATGGACGTCAATCAAAAGGAATTAAGCAGTCAAACTGTCTATTTCAGTTATTTCGGTTCAGGTTCCCCAGAGGCTGAGGGCATAATCACTTCACGGCTGCCAGGCTTTTTAGATCCTATCATGATTGTCCCTCAAGCGTGCACCTACCGAGGAAGGCTCAAGCCTGGCGCCTACCTTCTTTCCGCCACAATGCTGCAGCCGCTTTATTATTCACGGTTTAAAATTGATTATTCAGAGATGAAATTTATTGGATGGTGGTCCAAGGCCTATGAAGATGATTATCAGGAATTGCGGAGAAATGCCGAAGCCTTCTACGGCATTTCCGAGAATGCGGGTTCCGCTGGGAATCCGTCGCTTCTCCAGGACTGGATGAAAAAGAATTGTCCTGCAGCTGCGGCGAATCAGGAAGATCAATACTGGATGGGCACCCTCGTCATCTACGACTTATACCGTTTCGCGAGGCTTGCATCATATCTCCGGCATCGCAAACCCGATGACCACGTCAATTATTCCATATATGTCTTCTTCCTGGATGAAAAAGAACTCAAGCTCTCGTTGGAAGGTGATTTTGAAAGGCTGACGCAACATTGACACATGGATCATTCCGGACTGACAACCGATGGACGGAAAGTTGAAACCTTATCCTTCAATCTCATGATCGTAAGTGCGTTGTTGGCCTCCTTCGCATCTCCGGTCGACCTGCCCATATAGCTAATTGACGGATTGGAAAAGTAGGGGACATCGATAGGATAAGAACTGTTTCCATAGGTCATCACTGAATGATAGCCTTTCCCGTCGGCACCTTTCCATTGCCAACCGGATGAATAGGGGAAATATCCCCTGAGGCTCCCCGCCTGCGCCGCCGAATGTCCGCATCCGAGATTGTGTCCGCATTCATGGGCAAATGTGTAGGAATTGGCAAGCTGCTTGACTCTGCACACATTGAAGGCCAAGTCCGGATTGCCGTTGAAAAGCCATCCGAGCCCTCCGATGTCGTCGCTTGCGGTGACCAGAGTAACGATGTCGGCTCCATAAGCGTCCCGCAGCTCCTTAATGCTATTGTTGAAAGTTATACTGTATAAGTCTGTCGTGGTGCTTCCCTTGTTCTCCGCCGCAGCATTATATGGGATTTCCTGTGAACGCACAATCCTGAATCGCGCCTTGACCTTGCTGTTTGCAAGTGCCGTATTCGCCCTGGCCACTGCAATGGCCAGGATGTTGGCCATCGGCCCCTGGTAGCTGCCCTCCGCCCAGAGCCGGGCCTGCCGCGTATAAACGAACATTACATCAATCCTGGTGTCGGAAGCATCGCTTTCCAAATAGAAATCGCTGGGCGCAAGAGGCTGGAAGACTGGATATTCAGGCATTGGGTTGCCGTCTGGAAGCCTGATATTGATTGTCGACACGAGATCTTCGCCATTTTTCAAGATGTCCATCTTGTTCCTGTCATTCTCAAATATCGAATAGTCCAATCCATTTCCAGTGCCGGCCGAAAAGCTCTTGTCTTCCGATGGGATCTCGACAAAAGAGACCGTCTTCCCATCGGCTGTGGACATATACACGAAACCCTCCTGTTTTTCAGAACCGATCACACCCGTCACAACCTTCGCGCCGTTCTCGTCGCTATAACTGGCGTTAATCCTGGCATCACAGGAAAAATCATCGAAGAGATTCAATTTCAAGATATCGCCCGGCGTTAAACCATCGATGCCGTCCCTGTTTAACTGGGCCGTCCTCATTCTCGTCGCCGATTCACTTGTACACGATGCCGCAGCTGGATTGTCCAGGAAGAGGTCTACGCCTTCGGAGGAAGGCGGTTCAAAGTTTTCTTCCAGGTTCACTTCTTCAGATGGAATCACTTTGTGTCTTTCATTGTCCGGCAAAGTGGAACTGACCGGTATGGCACCTGAAGCCCCCCCTTTTTTCTTGTCCAGCAGGAAAAGATAGGAGCACAATAATACCAAGGCCAGCAGAATGGCTGACATGGCAACTCTTGAAGTTCTCTTGTCCATAACTTGTCCGGTAATTTATTCCAGTATCATAAACAGGGCTTTAAAAACGCCTTATATTATACATCCGCTGCCTGGGATACCCAGGAAAAACCTTGAATAACTGATTCATAAACGGAAACTTTGCCGGACATGTATGCAGGATCGTGGGTTCACATCATACCGCGAAGGATAGCCAACAAGGTTTTCCTGGAATAACACCGGGTGGCAACATGGTCTGGATGCCAGATACCGGATACCAGCAGCAACAAAGAATCAGATTTTCTTCGCACTAATTCTCCCTGAAGTTTGCTCCTGATTATTTTTTTAATTATTTTCTTTTTCGCGGCGATTTTTATTTGACAAAATATGATATGTATATATACTAATCAATATGGAATCGTCGTTTGAATTCCAAAAACAGAGGAGGATTTGGGCATGAGGGACAGAATTTCGACGGAGATGCTGAAGCAGCGCATCGGCGCGAGGATCAGGAAGCTGGGCGAGAGCGGGATTTTCATGTCCGGTTCATTCGTCCGGACCGGACGCAAATGCGGGAACCCTTCCTGCCGATGCGCAAGCGGAGGCAGGAAGCATCCCTGCTGCCTGCTGACCAGCAAGGTGAAAGGGAAAACTAAAGCCGTATATGTGCCAGTGGACATGCAAGAGGAGGTGTCAAGATGGGTGGAAGAGTACAGGAAGATAAGGAGACTGCTCAAGGAAATCGACCGTATGGGCGAGAGAATAATCAAACAACACGTAAGAGCAAGGCGGGCCGCAAGCAAAAACTTAAAGCGCCTGAACCGGTTGCCGCAGACCTCCTGAAAATAACGCTCGACCATTTCTTCCCGGATTTCAAAGAACGTCTGGGAAATCTGCCGGAGCCGCGTCTGCCGGAACGGGTTGTCTATTCCAAGGAGCATTTGTTCTTTCTTGGCCTGTCCATGTTTCTGTTCCATTGCGGCAGCCGCAACCAGATGGAGAACGAAAGGAGGGCTCCTGCCTTCCATCGCAATCTAATGGTGCTGAGCGGTACGGACGAGGAGTGTGTCGCCAGCACCGAAGCCATGAACTACCTCATGGAAAACATGGATCCGTCCGGAGGCATGGAACTTATCCCCGGCGAAATGGTTGACAGCCTGATTCGAGCACGCGCCCTGGACAGATACCGCAATTCGAGCGGTGAGTTCATGATCGCGATGGACGGAGTCCATCTTTTCACACGCAAAGGCGTCCGTCCCAATTCCGTGTGCAAGACCGTAGACGGCGAACGTTGCAGCTACTACTACGCACTTGAGGCAAAGCTTGTCACCGGGGACGGGATGGGGCTTTCCCTGGCGACTGTCTTCATCGAGACAAAAAAGGAGTACAACAAGGAGGACTGCGAACTCAATGCCTTTTATCGATTGGAAAAAATCCTGAAGAAACGCTTCCCCAGGCTGATGATGTGCATATTGCTCGACAGCCTTTACGCGAATCAGAGCGTGCTGCGCATATGTGAAAGTAACGGCTGGGGATATTTCATCACTCTGAAAGACGGCTCTATCCCGTCCCTATATCAGGCGGCTGCCCGGCAAATCGAAAGGTCTCCGGGGCAGTCAACCGATCACAGTCCGGAAAAAGGCGTTTATCGACACATCTCATGGGCTCTGAACATGAAGCATGAAGGTAATCAGTTCCATGTTCTGTTCTGCGAGGAGACGAGTGTCGCCAAGGACGGAATTGAAAGGAGGAAGTTTGTCTGGTTGACGGATGCCAGGCCGAATGAAAATAACGTGGTGCAATTAGTGAAGGAGGCACGATGCCGATGGGTGGTTGAGGAAATGTTCAATATCCAGAAAAACGGGGGGTATGAGCTGGAACACAACTTCGGGACAGTCGGATTCGCCATGAAAAACTATTACTATCTGCTGCAGGTGGCGCACATGCTCAACCAGCTGATGGTGAGGAGCGACCTGTTTCCAAAACTCCAGAGGAAATTTATTTCCAGGGAGTTCGGCAAATTGCCGGGACAGGTCAAATTATTTCTGGCGTCGGTGGCGGAAACCACATTGGAGAATTTCCGCACAATCAAAAATTTCGTCAAACGTCTCGCCGAATCGTTCAGGAGCCAGCACTTCTCCGAGCTTGCGACAAGTCCGGAATCCCTCGGAAAAATCCAGATCAGATTCAGTTCGGCATGAGCAGGCCGTTCCGAAGTTGACCAGTCATATCCCCCGTCGCAAATAAATCAGAAAATCATGAAGGCACAACGCGCTTGCGCTTCTGCGTCCCTTGATCTTTTAATCCAGACACCGCCGAAATTCAAAATGCGTTTTTTATTTGCTGATTCTTTTCCGCTGATTGCTATATGCTAAAAGGACGGAATCTAGCAATACTTAATAATTTCCCTTGATAATCCGCAAAAAAAACATATTGTATCCTATGGTTAACAAAACATAGTCTTTAATTATGATTGAGATTCG
>JBAYFV010000234.1:0-5947 GCA_041666985.1 Victivallales bacterium | reverse complement strand
TCATTTGAAATCTGGAGCTTGTTTGTGCTTTGGAATTTGGAAATTGGAATTTGAATTACCATTGGATATTCATAAACTTTGAAATTCCTATACCTTAAATTAAAATGAGGAAAGTGAAAACCTTTTAAGGAAAGGTTCTTCCCTTCCCCGTACCCCAACCCTTTCCAAACCTGTTTGCTATTTCATCTGATTGCAGCTGCAATCAGTCCGCTCCAGTTAGACGTTGCTCGAAAAGAGGTAGCACAGACATTCTTGTCTGTGACTGAAAATGAAATTTGACCCCACAGACAGGAATGTCTGTGCTACTTTTTAAGACAAATTTCATTTTGAGATTAGCTTTTCGAGTAGGCTCCAGTTATTACAGTTTAAGTTCTTCTTCAAACCTGTTGGAAAATGACTTCAATTCCAGCTGCGGAGAATCCCGCATTTCAGCGATTAGCGAACAATATTCCGGACTGAATCCCAGTTCCTTGAGGAATTCGGCATTTTCGGAAGACGTCCGGGTTTTCTCCCAAGAGGAATTAAGCGCCTGGCGAGTATCCCTTTCCTCCATCCGGTTTAAGAATGCGATAACGCCTATGAACAGGATGAACGAGGCCGCCAGTGCGAACACGTGCCGGAACTGCATATGCAATACGGTTCCATCATTTTCCTTGCTCCAGGCGGAGCGGGCATTTGAAAGAACCTTCGACTTCAGCTCTGGCGGTGGGGGCGTCAGCCTTAACGTCTTCAGTCTGGTCTCGATGTCCTTATTCATATCCGAATCCTTTCAATTGCTCCCGCAGCTTCTCAATGGCGTAACGGTATCGGCTTGCCGCAGTGTTCTGCGAAATCCGCATCAGCTGGGATATTTCCTCGAACGTCATCCCCTCGAAAATCTTCAGCACCACGACCTCACGCTGCTCTTCCGGAAGACCGTCAACCGCCTTTCTGACAGCATCAAGCTCGTCTGCACCCCATTTGCCTCCGCCGTCCTCGTCTGCCTCGAGATATTGCGCATATTCCGAGAGAGTCTCCTTCTGGCTCGTCCTCTTCCTGAACATCTCAAATGCCAGGTTACGTGCGATGGCAAACAGATATGTCCTCAAATTCGATGCCCTTCCAATCTGTTCGCGTTTGCGGGCGACCGTCATGAACAGCTCGCTTAAAACCTCATCCGCGTCCGAATGCGATTTGACCATGGACACGAGATATCCGTATAAACGTCTCCCGAAATGTTCGTAGGCCAGTTCCAAGGCGGAAGGATCATCATCCTGGAATTTCTTCTGGATAATCCGCGCAATTTCCATGTCGTCCGGCATCTGGCTCCCTGGCTCGATCCTGCTCGAAAAGGTAATTCCCAAATGAAATTTGTCTCAGAAGTAACACAGACATTCCTGTCTGTAGGTTCAAATTTCATTTTCAATCGCAGACAGGAATGTCTGCGTTACCCAGTCTTCGAGCACCGTCTGGCTCTTTTTCTGTAGGAAAGACGGTCTTGGCTGGAAAATTTGTCTAAAGAATCTGGAAATATCTGAAAAATAAAAAGGCTTCAGGCCGGGGAGCGAGGCCTTTTTATGTTCAGACATGCTGCCACAATTTGAATCCGGCAATGGAAAAGTGCCTGTCGAAGGAGAAGGCATGCTGGATATTGTGGTGCTTCATGAGCGAAAAGGAAATGGCGTCGGTCATGCTTATGCCCTGGTCTGAAAATTTCACTATGAAATCACTTGCATTTCCCAAGTCATCCCTTGATGGCTGCAGCCAGCGGATCTCGTTTGACTCCAGTGAATTCCTGACCCATTCTGCGGCTATGTCGGGACTTTGCTGTCTTATTAGAAAATTAGCTGTCTCAATAAGGACAGGTTCGGATGAGAACAGTTGGAGCCGTTCCTTCTCAAGGTCTTTCCATGCTTCATCAGCCGAACTTGAAAACTGGTCGTCCGGAATTAGCATTGCCAGGAAAGCGCCGGTGTCTATGAATATTCCGCTGGAGAGCCTCATGTTCCTTTTTCCTTGCAATGCCTTTGATCATGTTTGCTCCCGTACAGGTATTCATCGTGGTTCAGTGCTCCATCCCGGACTCCTGGTTTTGTCCTGAGTCTCAGTTTTCTCATTCCGGAAAAAAGAGAATCATGCCCTCTGGAGTAGCTCTTGTTTTCGCAGGTGCTTTTTCTGATTGACATATCGAGGGAACGGCGCACGAATTCTCCAAACGATATCCCTTCGTCATGGGCATTCTTGACCGCAAGGCTTTTTATATCCTCCGGCAGCACTATGGTTGTACGTGTCATATTGTCCTCCTATGCATAATGCCATAATTATATCATGCATAATTATGTTTTCAAGCAGGCCGGTACTGGGTAATAATTTTTCGCGGAAAAATTATAATCATATGTCGTTGAGAGCGAAAACCCCGGGAAGTTTTTTCCCTTCAAGGAATTCCAGTGATGCGCCTCCACCCGTAGAGATGTGCGACATCTTTCCTGCAAGTCCGCTCTGGTTTACCGCCGACACCGAATCTCCGCCGCCGATCACGCTGATTGCGCCCTTGTCGCTGGCATCGGCGACCGCTTTGCATATGGACATTGTGCCTTTTGCAAAGTTGGGCATTTCAAAACAGCCCATGGGTCCGTTCCAGACAATTGTCCTGGCCTTGACTATCTCCGCAGTGTAAGCCGCAACCGTCTTCGGTCCGATATCAAGCGCCATCCAGCCTTCGGGGATCTCGTTGCCGACAGTTTTTACCTGTGCGGCATTGTCAAACTTGTCTGCTGCAAGGTTGTCAACCGGAAGAAGGAAGGTCACGTTTTTCATTTTTGCTTCGGCAAGAATCTTTTTTGCCGTGTCAATAAGTTCGTCCTCGCACAGGGACTTCCCGATATTGTGTCCCTGCGCCTTGAGGAACGTATACGCCATTCCGCCCCCGATAAGAATCGCGTCGCATTTTGAAATAAGGGCTGTGAGGACTTCAAGTTTTCCGGAGATCTTCGCCCCGCCTATGATCGCCACGAACGGACGTTTGGGCTTTTCAACGGTCTGTCCGAGATATTGGATTTCTTTTTCCATAAGGAATCCGGCCACCGAAACAGGGATGAACTTACAGATTAACGCTGTTGACCCGTGTGCACGGTGGGCTGTCCCGAATGCGTCGTTGACAAAAATATCGCCGAGTTTTGCGAGTTCCGCGGCAAATCCCTCCATCTTCTTTTTGTCCTCATCGGTTTTCGCCTTCATATCCTCTTCCTTGTGGAACCGGGTGTTTTCGCAAACCATGACTTCGCCAGGTTTCAGGGATTTCGCCGCAGCCACGATATTTTCACCGATGCAGTCGGGTGCGAATTTGACTTCCCTGCCAAGAAGTTTTGCAAGGGCGTCGGCCGTAGGCTTCAGGCTGAATTCAGGTTTGACTTCACCGTCGGGACGCCCCAGATGACTGAGGAGAACAAGTGAAGCTCCCTTACCCAGGACATACTTGATTGTCGGCAGCGCAGCCTGGATTCTCGTATCGTCTTTGATTTTCCCTTCCTTTACAGGAACATTGAAGTCAACGCGCATCACTACCCGCTTGCCTTTCAGTTCGATGTCGCGGACTGTTTTCTTGTTGAGACCCATAAACTCCTCCATTTGAATATGATCTAAGTCTTTGATTGTCAGGATGGCATCCCCAACCGGATTCGAACCGGTGTTACCAGGATGAGAACCTGGTGTCCTAGGCCTCTAGACGATGAGGACGCATTAAAAAAACAACGCATATCTATATAACGGAATTCAGATTTTTCAAATATCCGTATGCGAATTCCCGGATGTTCCCCTATTTCTTCCCGTGAACCTCTATAAACTTCCCGAATGATCTGTCCCAAGCCACCTCTATATCGTCAGGGAATGCACATGCCGGAAGCTCATTGCCGGAAAGATGATATTCCAGACATGCGCAGCAGTTGCCTTTTCTTTCGCAGGGTTCGTACGTACAGTTGCATTTCACCTTGTTGCAGGAAAATCTTTCACATTTTATTGCCATTTCATCCTCCATGGTCTATTTTTCCATTTCCAATTGATTCAATTCGGCAAATTATAAATACACATTGCAACAAAGGCAAAACAAATGAACAAGATTATTCTTGAAAAAGCCGTCTCCGAATTCACCGGGGCTGAAATACAGGACGATATACCCTCATCTTTCAAATGTGCAGGCTCCGCCGCAGAAGTATCGGACTTCCTTTGGTTGAGAAGATACTGGGACGACAATTCCGCTCCTGTTGAAAAATGCATTGCAACGGTCTGGATTAAAGGAGATTCCCTAAATGTTTTCGCCCTGATGGAGGATTCCGATGTCTTCTCTGACGCCGCCGGGAAAAATGACAGGACATGGATCAAGGGGGACGTGATGGAATTTTTCCTCCGGCCGGACAGGTGCAGGAATTATTTCGAGCTTCACTTGGCTCCGAATCTCGCAACGCTTGAACTGTCAATACCCGACATTGAAAGCTTCAGTTCAGGCAAATGCGTGTTTGAAAACATGTTCTTTGATTCCGGCATGTCGTGTGAGACGGGGCTTTTCAATAAAAAGGGTGTGAAGGGGTGGTGGGGGCTTATGAAAATTCCAGCCGGCAGAATCGGTCTTGGACTCCAAAATGAAACTCTGGGGGAATTCTGCATTTGCAGATACAATTACACCCGGAAAAAAGGAACCACGGTCGAACATTCAGCAAGCGCGGCCTTGCCCAAATCCAATTTCCACGATCCGGACAACTGGCAGAAACTGGTGTCCTGATTCTCAAACGAAAGGCGTTCCTGTTTCATGGGCTTAATAAAATCAGATGATTTCAAACCCGTCGAAATGTCGGACAAGGATTATCTTCAGGATGTTTTTTTCAAATTCGAACTCCTGCCGTGTGAATACGTATTTACAAATCTTTTCGTATGGCGGAACATCTACGATGTCAGATGGATGAAATTCAGGAATGCCATACTGATACATTCCGGTCTTGACAAGACCCTCCTGATGCCAATAGGAAACGTTTTCACCCCGGAGGAACTCAAGGATCTGCTCTGTTCGACATTCCCCTCCGAAGAGGATGCATCAATCACCCAGGTGCCGGAGAATTACATGAGGCAGAATCCGTCGGTCAGCAATATTTTTGAAACCGAACTCGACGATAAATTCGCGGACTATATCTACTCGACGGAAAAGCTTTACCTGCTCAGGGGTGCGAAACTCGCAAAAAAGAAGAATCTGCTCTCCCAGTTCGCCAGAGGCAATCCCGGATACACATGCACCCCGCTCCGGGAGGCGGATCTCGGGGAATGTCTTGAACTCACGGAAAAATGGAGGCTGAGCACCACGAGCGAACCTGTCACACTTGCCCAGGAAGAAGAGGCGATACGGGAGGCTTTCGCAAATTACAAAGATCTTGGTATCGAAGGGACATGCATCTTTGTCGAAGGGAAAATCGCCGCATTCTCGGTTTTCACTTTCCAGAGCAGCGACGCCGCAGTTGTGCATTTCGAGAAATACGACAAGGACTTGAAGGGATCAGCCCAGGCAATCAACTGGGAAACAGCAAAATCCCTTCTCGGCAGGTGTAAGTACATAAACAGGGAACAGGACATCGGACTGCCAGGCCTGAAAAAGGCTAAACTTTCATATGACCCCGATAAAATCATGTACAACTACACTCTTTCGCTGAAATAAAACTTTTTTTATTCGTAATTTTCAATTTTCAATTTATAATATCTAGCTTTTACTAATACAAAACAGCTGAAGCGTTGGCGCGCTTCTCAACTGTAACTGCTTCATTATCAGAAATATCGGAGAGGTGGCAGAGTGGTCTAATGTAACGGTTTGCTAAACCGTCGTACGGGTTACACCGTACCGGGGGTTCGAATCCCCCCCTCTCCGCCAATTGTTGAGGCTAAACAAGCCTCCAAGACACAGCCGCAGGAATCAAAAATTCATTTCCTGAAG
>JBAYFV010000233.1:0-5949 GCA_041666985.1 Victivallales bacterium | reverse complement strand
GTTGTAAGGGAAAGATAGGAATTTGAGCCCAGCATTATGACTTTATGCCTGAAGTTGTTTTTTTCGACTATTTCGATCTCATGATCCGCAGGCCCCAGAGTTTGCAAACCGAGTCCGTCGAGATAAGATTCTTTCGATTCTCTGAGATATGAATCAAGCTCAGTGACCTTGTCAAATAAATCCCTTCCGCCGTCTCCAGGGATGAAATCTTCGAAACGCCTTACAGTTTTCAAGCTCTCATTGCTTTCCGGACTCATTTCATATTCCTTTATTTTGATAACAATGCACAGGATTTGTTGTGTCGGAATGGACCGTGCACAGATTGCAGTTAATGCACAAAGAACATTCAGAAGCCCCATTGCGTATTTTTTCCGTAAAATCAGGTTCGCATATTAGGGGTCTGCATAGACCAATACCGTCAAGACCGCCGGAGTTGAGGCATTTATCCATGTTTGACAGGGAACGTATGCCTCCAACTGCAATAACGGGAAGAGAAGTCTCTTTCCTGACAGCTTCAGCGGCCTTTATATTGTAACAGTCTTCGTATTTAATTAAACGTGTTAAATATTTTTTTAGAAATAATAATTTCCATGCTTTAAGGATCAGCGGATGAAATCTGTTAAAAAGAGGATTTTTTTGCAGGACAGTGTTCACCGGACAATCACCCCGTATTATATTCAGCGCATATTCCATTGTGCCATAGCTTATTTCAACGGCATCTATTTTGCGTTCCTCCAGTTTCCTTACAATCCGTATTGTGCTTTCAAGGTTTATCCCCGGATCCGTATCTTCCGCAGAACTCAGTTTCACAAGTATGGGGTAGGAATCTCCGCACTTCCTGCGGATTTCGCAAATGACGCTGTCAAGGAAAAGGGTTTTATCGGCCCAGCGGTCTTTCCTCGTATTCGTCCATGGGGAGAGGAACTGATGGATAAGGTAACCATGGGCTGCGTGAATTTGGACTCCGTCAAATCCGGCCTCTTTCGCACGAAAGGCCGCAGACGCGAAATCATCTGCGAGCCTCAGTATCGTACCGTTGTCGAGAACGTGAACCTCCTGTTTGAAATAGCTGCACTTCCGGGATGACACGCCAAGCACGGGCATTCCGGTTGATTCATGCCTTGTCTGCCGTCCGGAATGTGCAATCTGCATGAATACGGACACTCCGCCGGATGTTTTTTTGACATTGGAAACTATTTTCCGCCAGCCTGGTATTTTTGAATCGGACTCCATCCCGCACTGGCGCGGTTGCATGGCCCTCCCGTCCCTTGAAACAAAGCAGAATCCGGTTATGATTGTCCCAACCCCGCCATCGGCAAGCGCCTTGTAGATTTTCTCCAACCCAGGCTGCGGGTATCCGTCCGAATCGGCGAGTCCCTCATATGTGGCGGATCTGAGAATGCGGTTTTTCAAGGTAATATTACGCAATATGAGAGGAGAGAATATCAAAGCTTTTAGATTCTCGGGATTCATTGTTTGCCTGAGCCGGTGATTTTATATGAAAGCCTTATGACTTCGTTGACATATTCGTTTAAAGTGCTAAAATTTCTCGGAGAAGGGGGAGGCTCCTCAAGTTTTACTGTTAATGAGTCTTTCTTCGAAAAATAAATTCCTGTATTATTGCCGTTGGCCGCATGAACTGTTCCAATCTGTGACACATGCAGTGTTTTGATTTCCTCCAGTGCCGGAGCCGGAAGTTCAGCGTCAGTGGAGAAGAGCAATTCATATTCACCCGCCCCGCCTGTCAGCCCGGCTTCAATCGGGATATTTTTTAACCGGGATAAACTTGCCAACCCAGTGCAATAAGGCAGTTTTCCAGCATGGATTTCAATTTTCATTGAAGGATTCAGCTCTTCAAGAATCCATAACGCATCGAGAAAACCTCCGCTTGTGTCAACACATCCGGAAGCATATTTTCTTATGAATGCGGCTTCAGGAAGCCTTAACTCGAACTTTGGAGTCGCAGAACTACTGAAGGCTGCAAGGTTGGCATCGCCTAAAGTTCCGGTGACCCACAATGTCTGGTTCCTGTCGGGAAGAATGCGGGATATCGGTTTTTCAGATATGACGGGTCCCATTGCGAATCCGCAGTAACGCCAGGTGACTGAACGACCAATATCGCCGCCGCAAAGGAAGCAACCTGATTTTTCAAGGACATCTTTTATCCCGTCCGTGACGGCATTGATGAATTTCAAGTCGCACATTTCAGGCAGGGAAATCGCATGCATGAAGAATTCGGGCTTGACACCCGATGACAGCAAGTCGCTTATTGTCGCTGTTGCAAGATTGGAGCCGAGCGTATAAGGGTCATTTGAAGTAAATAAATCCTCTTCCGGGCTGAAGTCATCCATCGTCAGCCCCCATAGCTTTCCGCCGATTTCAATTATTTCAGCGTCACTTTCAAACACGCCGTTTTTCTGCAGCTTGGAACGGCGGAACTTCGAAGCTATACTCCTTATTAACTCGTATTCAGTCATATTCCCCTCCGATCATGTTCAGTTTCTCAGGAAGAATCTCAATGTGGGCTGGAGTAAAACCTTTCGGATCCCCGTCAAATTCCACCTCGCATTCAGGGTTGGAACTGATTTTGACGGTTGAACAGGATTTGAGAAACATATCTTTGGCATTGACAATATTGCCGGTGTAAAGGCCGGGAAGAATCTTCAGCAGACCAAGTCTGCCCCTGTTTGTCACCGCCATGACGGAAAGCCTTCCGTCAAAAGCTTTAATATCCAGGTTCAATTTAAGGCCGGATGCGATATGGGAATTTTTCAGGACGGAAACATTGTTGACCTCCTCAAGAAGATAATCGGAACCGTCAATTGACAATTCCATATTGAAGCGGGGATTTTTCATGAATGCCCGCAGGAGGGCAATAAATGTTCCTGTTTTATCCCCCGTATATTTTCTCATCCTGTTTGAACGCTCCGCCACCGAAGCGCCTATTCCGATATTACAGCCGCATGCGAAGTGTGATACTTGTCTTTGCCTCCCATAGTTCATATATGAGATCCTCGCGACATCTATTTTCTTTTTTCTTCCTGTCAAGAGAGCTGCAAGAGCTTTGTCCGGTTCAATCGGTATTCTGTGAAAACGGCAGAAATCAGGGCTGGTTCCGGAATAAAGGATTCCAACGGAAATATTTTCTTTGCCGGACTGAACTGCACCGTCAATGACTTCATTGATCGTGCCGTCGCCACCTGCGGCTATGAGAATATCATAATTCCCTGGAGATGATGCAATCTCCAATGCATGACCGGGCTTTAATGTTACAACGCGGGTGAAGTCAACCCCGGCTTTCTCAAGACCAGTTTCCCATACTTCCCACATCTTTTTAGATTTCCCCGCCCTTGAGCCGGGATTTAATATAAGAAGCATTTTCATTTATAGATTCCAAGCCGCTGATAAACGGGTGTGGGGTTGCCGCGGTTCCAGTTTTTGACAAGTTCTTCGGTGTATTTCCACGGCAGGGGGGTATCTTTAATGTCGTATTTGCGGATAAGTTCATAAATTGCGGGAGACTGTGAACAGCAGAGCCAGTCACAGCATGGGATCCTGAAATATGAACGCATCCTGCCGAGTATCTTGTCAAACGGCTCCTTGTTTACATTGCCGAACGAGATATTGAGGAATTCGCAGGGTTGGACTTCGCCGTTGGCATTTATGTAAAATCTGTCCACGGCTCCCGATGTGCATCCGAGAACTTTTTCAGATTCCTCAAAAACCTGAACGGAAAGACAGGGGTAATCCTTTTTCCGTGATGAATTGTAACGGAGGTGTTCTTTTTCCAGATGTCGGATGATTTTCAGGTCATTCTGCATTTGCTCGGTATGGTTCATCCATATGCCCGCAGGTTTCGGGTGAATCAGCTGAACATAATCGCATCCCAGTTCCCGGGCGAGATTCATTAATCCGGCAAGTCCTCCCTCAAGCAGCTCCTTTTCGGCAAGGACGCTGTTAACTGCGGTGGCGAAGCCATGCGATTTAAACATTTTAAGGGAGGCGGCGGCTTTTTTAAATGAGCCGGGTATGCCGGTGAAATTGTCATGCGTGTCAGGATCGGCTGAATGAATGGAAACCATGACACCGAGCATTCGCAGCGACTTAAGCCTGTTTATGATCTCGGGGGTAAGTCCGTCTCCTGTCGTATTCACCCATACTTCAGCCCGGTCATCAATTGCCCGGAGCAGTGATTCCAGACGGTTGAACTGAATCAGAGGTTCTCCGCCCTCAATATTAAAAAAAGCCACTCCGGACTCCTGCATTTGTTTTGCAGTGTCGGCCATCAGCTTTTCTTCCATGTCTTTCCCCCGATCCCTCCTCTGGTAGCAATGAACGCATTTATATCTGCAGGCCTTGGTGATTGAAAAAACAACAGTGGTCGGGCCGGGAGGATTCATGACGAGCTTGCTGTCGAGTATATGGAAAAAGGCTTTTGACGGATATGCCGGGACATAAAGATCAATTTTATATCCGGTTGATACCCTGACCGCCTTGTTGTGCCTGAAGTTGAGGAGAAGAAGTGTTGCGCGCCGCAAAAACACAAGATAATCGGCTACGCTCCATTTAAGTTCCCTTATCCTTGCCGCATAATATATTGCGACATGCAGCGATATCCTTATATACAAAATCCACTTCCGGATTCCCGCTTCGGACTGTATTGTTTTCATGATTTTGCGTCCTTGTACAGATCAAAGAGGAAACCGATGAAAACATAGCTTGCACACAGGAGATAAAGAGCCAATGTCCCGTTAAATATTGCGATAAGTGTTATCTGCCCTGCAACACAAGCTCTGATATTTGTGACAAGGCTGAAATATGTTCTTTCTCCGAATGGGTGTCTGAAAAAAAGGATTGCTGTCCAAAGCTGCAGGAAAAGCGTAATAATGCCGCAAAATATGAAATCCCTTAAAAACAGAATATCACTTGCCGGGAACCATTTGAGGAAAATAAATGCAAGAAGGAGGAAAGTGGGAAGCAGTGCTCCTGCAACACCCACATATCTGGCAACATCCAGGCCGTACTTGACTATGAAAGTTCTTTTGCCTGCGGTTTTGTCGCCTTTATAGTCTTTAAAATACGTATAATATGTCATCAGCCCGTTCAGGACGGCCACAAGAATGAAAACACACACCCTGTTGCCGGTGAAGACGGGATCGGGAAGCGGGCCTGCGGCAAGAAAACCGTATGCCGTACACATCGCTATCGAGAGACCGAACACGGCATTTCCCGCCAGTGACCACGATTTCGCATATTCGTAAAGCACATTCAACCCCACCCCCAACAAAAGCGGCAGGACGGACCAGTGGTTTAAATTCCAGGAGAGAATCGTTACAAGTATCAGGAAGAATGCTGTGACGGCAATTGAAATTTCGGGATTGAGTTCTCCGGTAACCATGGGTCTGTTAGGGGCGTTGATCCTGTCTTCAGGCAATCCCAGATAATCATTTACAATCTGGTTTATGCCCCAGCTGAGGAAGAGCATAATCAGGATGAAAGCGCATTTTGAATAACTGAAACATTCGGGTCTGCAATAATAGTAAAACGAAACGCCGATCCATCCTGCGATTCCGGTTATAAACGCATAGTAGAGCCTCATTGATTTAATGTAGGCGATGGTGAATCCGAGCAGGTCAACCCTTGTTGTTGTCATCACGAAGCCTCAAATAATTATAAGGTGTTTGTACAAGCGTTTAAGATAGGCCCTATCGGGAAATATGCCAGAAATGGCATTAAATATCTGCGTTACCGCCAAACCCAGGCATCCATCTTGTCGCGCCGGAGCTTTTCCGGGAAGGCGGATCATCCTTCAAAACGACAGCGGTTTTGAATTAAAGGGGTTTGAGGACATAAGGCAGAGATATACGCCCGAGTAATTGGCCTCGTAAATCTTGTAAAACTGGAATTCCTTTTCAAGGAACGAACTTATTCTGGAAACCGGGTAATTCG
>JBAYFV010000232.1:0-5954 GCA_041666985.1 Victivallales bacterium | reverse complement strand
TGATAGATAGTTTCCATCGCCACCGTCGCGGTGACCGTTTTTTTTTCGCGCCAGACAGTGAAACCGTATCCATGAACGCCTCCTGCTGTTGCTCTCGCAATTCCAGTCCGACCGTCCGCCCACCGACCGATTGCCGTCGGACCATATTGCCCAGGAACACATTGAACATGCACACACCCCGGCCCCAGAAATTCGAAAAGGGGTTCGACTGCGTGAATGGCGTAATATATCCACCCCGGCATTCTTGGATTTTGCATAAATGGAGACCAAGTCATAGCGCCCAAAATCGCCCCGGATTCGGTATCGGCCTTGACCGCTTTTATTTCAGGCGTGTAACGCAATGCCGAACCCGAAAACAATGGGCAATTGTGCTTCTGGTACAGTTCAACCAATTCCTGCGCCTTAGCTGCCGTTACCTCAATCGGTTTATCAACATAAACCGGCTTGCCACATGAGACCAGTTGTCTGGCCATTTCCAGATGCTGGCTACCGTCATCCTGCAACACCAGAACTCCATCAACATCCTTTGTCAACCGCACAATATCTTCCACGATTTCGATGCCGTCATTACGGGTGGATTCGATGTTCGCCGCCAATTGTTTCTCGTCAATCATCTCCGTTGGATAAGGCATTGCCTTGAGCACTCTGGCATTGGTCATGCGGGTGTTGACTTCGTGCGTAAAAACCATGCCGTGCCCGTCCAAACCGAAAACCGCCAAATTAAGTGACTTTTCCATATATTATTCCTCCCGAGCGGCTATGCGCCCTTGTTTTTCTAAGCGTTCTGATAATTTTTCGACTACTTTTGGGTCAATTGCTACGGGACATTTTTTAATTTCATTATCCAATGAAGATTGGAAAACAGACATCAGCAAATGATATCCCTGGAGTGAAAAGCGTAATGAGTTGTCGTGTTCACACTTGTCATTGTCAAGCCAGTGCGCCATCGCACGTGTAAATTCCCTTTGTCCCAGCTCGTCGCTCTTGAACCATCCAATCGGGAAACTTCTGGATTCGGCCATACCTTCAGTTTGATAGCCCCAGTTGGAGTTTTGCCTCCACCAGGCTCGCCCTCTGTTTCCCCAGATATCTATTTCCAAATGCTGCCAGTAACCGCCGGTTTCACCGAAAACACCTACCGCATCATCGGCATCTTCCAGATAGACGGTAATCTTCTTTTCCAGGGACAGGCGGGCGAGGATATGGGCTGGGGCTGCGTGTCCATATTCGTGTCCGTTCATCGCATACCCGGCAGCCCAGATTTTTTCGACCACGGGATTGTCGAGCAGGAATAATAGCAAGTCGATCATGTGTGGCCCCATCGAGAGGATATTGCCTCTGGTGACGCAGCGGAGGAAGTGGATTTCCCCCAGTTGATTTGAGCGCACCAGATTGCGCAGTTCCCGGCAATGACTGAAATAGCGGCGTTGCATGTTGATTGCAACTTTGAGGTTATATTTTTCGGCTGCTTCTTTAACTTTTGCAGCTTGGGTGACGGTTAGCGCCAGGGGTTTTTCCATGAGAACCGCCTTTACTCCGTATTTCCCAGCCATTTCCAGAGCTTGCTCCCTGAATGAGGGCGGGGTGACGACATGGAGAATATCGGGCTTCTCGGTTTTCAGCATCTCTTCAAAATCGGAGTAGAGTCGAGGAATAGAGTATTTTTTACCATAATCCAATCTTCTGGCTTCATCAGCGTCGCAAGCGGCCACCAATTCGATTTCCGGTAGATTTTCCCTGTAGGCATCTAAGTGAAATGCCGCCCGAGGACCACACCCAAGAATAACTGCCTTGTAACTCATAATAACCTCCTGTTCAAATTTAATTGCCCCGAAACATTCGGTCTAGAATATTATCTTATTGCCCGTATCACACGATTTTTCGGCAGTAATCACTGCTTCAACCGCAGCCAAAGATTCGGCGGGCGTGATTACGGTAATAGGCAAATCATTGCGTACACAATTGACAAAATAGGATAATTCGGTGTACAACGCCCCCAGTCTCCTGCCGTAAACTTCGGGCCAATACATGGTGTCGGGCTGGCAGAATCCAGCACTGTCATTGATCTGCACTCCGCTGTTGCCCGCATTGACGTAAATCGCCCCGGCAGTGCCGATGATTTCCATCCTGGCATCAATTTTGAAGGGGGTGTTTTCCGGTAACATCCAAATGCTTTCCAGCACCCCTATTGCTTCCGATTTGAACTCGTACATCACCCAGCCCAAATCTGGATTCCTGTGGTTGTGGATATTCCTGCTCAGAGCATAAACCGAACTGATCCGGCTTTGTGTGAGCCAGAGCATTAAATCGGTGTCATGAACGCCGTCGCCGGCGATGGGGGAGATTTTGTCCAACACTTCCGCCCCGATATTTACCGGCAGATTCCTGGTGGCGTGAATGGAGACAATCCTGCCGATTTTACCCGAATCGACAGCTTTTTTCACCTCGGTCATGCGGGAGTCGAAACGGCAGATGTGCCCTGTCATGAATTTGCCGCTGGCCTTTTTTGCGGCCTCTACGATGCGTTTGCAGTTTTCGACGCTGTCGGCCATCGGTTTTTCCAGAAAGACATGTTTCCCGGCATTGAGCGCAGCCACTGCCATATCCGCATGCTGATCAACGTGCGTCACAATCGACACCGCTTCAATTTCGGGATCATTGAGAAAATCCAGATAATCAGTGTATCGTTTTGGGATATTGAATTTATCCGCCACACTGTTCAGTCGGTCGGGCCGCCTGGTGCTGACGGCAATCAACTCCGCTTCGGGCATGCCCGAAAGAACTTCAGCATGTTTTTCCCCGAAAAAACCGATGCCGATTATACCATACTTTAATCTTTTCATGTTTCATTATCCTGGATATTTGCATAGTGAGCGGTGCACACCTTTTTGGCGATATTCCACCGCGCTGTCAACAATCCTGATGATGTCGTAACTGGGGTTGTATCCCAGGATCGACCGGGATTTACCCAGGCTATGCTGGAAATCGTGATACTCCGGATTGATGAATTTAACCACCGGAATCCCCAGTTTTTCACCGATGCGCTTACTTAAAACGTCGTAAGTAAAAGCAGATGGCCCGGCAATGGCAAAAGCGTGTCCAATAGCGGCGGGATTTGCTACTGCCTGCATACAACCGTGAATTACATCTTCAATCGCTACGATGTGCCGCATGCAGGGCTTACCATCGGGATGAACCATGCAGCAGGCGGCATTGCGACCTCCTTGAAAATACGATTTCTGATAGCCGGAAGCCGCCAATTCACTCCAGACCGGCACTCCGAAGTTTGGTTCGGCAGTGGTGGCATGGGCCAGGATATCATCTTCGGCCATTACCCAGCTGAAACGAAGAACGGTAATGGGTATTCCATACTGATAACGGTACTGTTCACACATTGTTTCTTCTAGAACTTTGGAAAACGCATAGTATCCTGGATAAGCGGAATGCGGGAAATTTTCGTCAATCGGATATGGCCTCGGATTGTAGTATATTCCCGCCCTTGCATCGGAGCCCGCTTGGATAAATTGTTTGATTTGCCTGCCTGCGGCTAAGGTGGCGTCGAGCAGATCAAAAGTGCCTTGGATATTGGCTTTCATAAAGAGATCTTTGCGCTCTTTGACATTGGCCAAGTGGATTACCGCATCCATATCCTCAAGCAGTTTTGCAGCTAGACCCGGAGTGCCCAATTCGCCATGAACGACTTCGACTTTGCCGGTGTCATAAGGGGGATTTTCGGGTTCAAACTCCAATACGCGCAATTTGTATCCTGCGGATAAAAGCCGAGGGATCAGGTTGCGCCCAATTTTTCCAGAGCCGCCGGTAATAATGATGTTCTTAATTTGCTCCATACTTGCCCCTATGTGTTTCTTATATGTTTTTCGTTCGCCTGTTCATTTCAGTGTCAAGTCTCCCTCCCGTCATAAATCCCGCAACACTTGTTACATGTTTCTGTGCCTCAAACGCAACCATTGCAATGACAAGCGGGTTCATGACTGCTTTTCCCCAATGACTCTGTCTGCGCCGATGATTTTCACCCCTTTATATATTCCGCTCTTATAGGCATCTTTTTTTACGCGCACCGCAATTGCATTTGATCTGCCGATGACGAGATAATCTGTAATATCGAAATAAAACGGACTAAACCACCCACCACCCCCGTCAGGAAGCAGATTGTGCTCACCGATCTTCCGACCGTTCACAAAGACAGAAGCATCGCCGTCAACCGCCCCGAAATAGATAAAATATTTCTGCCCGATTTCAATCATGACCGGAGAGATTGTCTTGCGGTACCAGGCAACACCGTGATACTCCGGATACCCCTGGTCCTGCCACCAGTGATCAGTGTCAATGAGAGGCCAGCCCTCGTCGATAAAATCCGTATTCATCCAGCCAGCCGAAAGCCCTTCATCCTTCGTGTCAGTCTGAAAACGCCACTGTTTATTTTGTTCCTGCAAAATTTTGGGATTACAAAATATTGCGGAAAGAGCTTGTTGCTCAATAATATTCTTATCCCCGCAGATGAACGTAATATCATCCACAAGCAGGCGGGCGCCCTCTTGTGGAATTTTGTCATAGTTCGCGAACCGGACGAAAACACGGACATATTTCGTCCCAGGCCAGAATTTGTCGCTTGGAATGCCGCTTTGTGCTTCTCCGCTCATGGTGGTGGAGAATTTTTCCCATTCTGTCGGCATCCAACCACTCGCCACCCAGTAAAATGGCTCACGTTCCGGGGTATGCAGACGAACCGATGTCCCTCGCGGATACGTTTTTACCAATGCCCCTTTCAAGACGACCCTGCACGTTGCCCCGTCATTGATTACCTTTCCTATTTGAGGTGAAAGATCATAATTTGGAAGATCACAAAAATTGCTTTTCACGTTAAATGCAATGGCTGCATGGGTGACATTCAACCAGTTTTTGTTGCCGGTAATCCGCAATTCTTTCGATCCCTTCGCGGCATCAGAGGCCAGAGTCGTTTCCGTATTATCAAAAACACAAACGTTCTGTAAAGTGATGGGATTTTTATTTTCATCGTACATGCGTAATCCGAAAAAAGCGCTTGCGGGAAGCTGCCCGTCCAGCGACCGGAAATATGCCGACAGAAGATATGTTTTTTGCATATCGACAGGAATCATCCGCAAAGAAATTATCTCGGTACGATATTTGCCATACAGTTCAAAGCTGAATTGTCCGGAACGCTTTATTTCTGTGTTGACTTTGACCATGCCTTCCCACGAAGACGCATCCTCACAATTCACCAAATGCTCCACCTCCCCGTCGATGGCCATGCTTTCTTTAAGGGTATCCGTTTTTTTCGGCTCGGCAGCGACAATAATGCCTGTCTGCAACCAAGCGCAAATACCAAGCAACAGCCCACTGGCACCGAGATATCGAAGAACGTTTTTTTTTCTTCTACGCATGTTGTTGTCCTCTGCAGGTAGAAACTCTGTTTCCCATTTTCAGTTCCTTCATTTTGTGGTTCTTTCTTAAATTGAGGGAAAAAATAGTGCATGCTGCTCCGCAGCCGACACCGTCTTCTATTTATCTTCAAATTCAATCAAGCCGAATCGCGAGGTGTTGCTGTACCCGCCGGATCCTGCCCAGGTATAACCCACATGCGCTCCATTGCGCGGATGATTCCAGTAGAAGTTCGCGTACCATTCTGAACCTTTGCCCGGCGGAATACATTTCAGCTCGCTGAAGGGTATGGACATCTCAAACCAGAATCGCGTCGGTGATTTCAGAATTCGGGTTCTGTAGTCAATATTGAAATTGACCCCGGCATCTCCTTTGTGTGAGTCCCAAATAGAGCCGTCCGGGTCAATAATAAACTGGTGATATTGTGTCCGTTGATCCACTCCCGCCTCGCGAAATCCCTCCTGTTCGGTGCAAAGAAATATTTCGAACGAATCATGAGCCCAGATGTCACTGTCGCGAGCGACCTTTGTCCC
>JBAYFV010000231.1:0-6038 GCA_041666985.1 Victivallales bacterium | reverse complement strand
GCAAGGGCGAGAAGATTGAAGTCACAGAACAAAATCGACCTGATTGTCATAGACTATCTGCAGCTGATGAGAGCCGATGTCGATAGGAAAAATGACAACCGCCAGCAGGAAGTCTCCCTTATTTCAGCCGGGATAAAATCACTTGCAAAGGAACTCAGTCTTCCAATACTTGTCCTCGCACAGTTGAACCGAGCAACCGAAATGCAAAAGAGCGGAATACCCAAGTTGAGTAATCTCAGGGAGTCCGGATCCATCGAACAGGATGCCGATATTGTAGGATTCATACACAGGGATACTGAAAAGCAGAAGGATGCCTCCGAAGAAGAAAAGCTCAAAGGCCTCGAAGCTGAGTTCATAATTGAGAAGAATAGGAACGGCGAACCTGGAAGAATACCACTTTCCTTCTTCCCCCTTACCGCCTCGTTTGGATCACGTTCACGATATGGCGACGAAGATGTCCCTGAAAGATGACCTGCCTGCCCGAGATTCATAATCATCCTTTTTTACGCAACTTTTTTGAAATTAGCGGGATATAGAATATCTTATTGCTTTTCGACTTTATTCAACTCTCAGGGGTTTTCAAGAACATGTCGTTTACTGTCAAAGCGTTATACACAATAATTGCGTTCTTTATTTTCTCGCTCAGTCTGATATCTGCTGAAATCAACGATGTCAAATTCGAGCAGAAAGGCTATGCCTTCCCTGACGAAATGCTCAAGTACAACATGCAGTGCAAAAAGGGGGAGGCATTCGACCAGAAAATCCTGGATGAAGACATCAAACGGCTTTATTCCACTGGAAACTTCCTTGACGTCCTGGCGGAAACCTCTGAAACTGCCGATGGAAAAGTCAATATCACCATGAAACTTGTTTCAAAGCCTAAAGTCAAGGCCATTGTTTTTAAGGGGAACAAGAAATTCACAGATGAGGAATTCAAGGACAAGGTCACCGTGAAACTCAATGAGGCCTTGAACGATCAGGAACTCCAGAAAACTCTTTCCAACATTAGGAAATACTACATCGACAAGGGTTATAACTCCGTAATAATAAGCCATAGTACGGAGGATGACGGAGATGGATTTGTTAAACTTACGATAAATATAACCGAAAACCTGAGACTGAAGGTTAATGATGTCCTATTCACAGGCAACACGGCATATTCATCATGGAAGCTTAAAAACAGCATCGCCACGCAGCATTCCTATCTCAGCTGGCTCCTGAACATGGGACTATATGAAAAAAACGAGATAGAGGTAGACAAGGACAGGATCAAGGACCTCTACTGGAATCTCGGTTATCTTGACTGCAAGGCCACCAGTGTCGACGTCAAGGAGGATTCAAATCCGGAATATGTGGACATAACCTTCAATCTGGAAGAGGGAGAGCCATATAGGATCGCTGAAGTTTCAGTGACCGGGAATAAATTGTTCTCAAACGACGAACTCATCCCCTTTCTCCACCTTAAAACCGACGATGTATTCGACAACCGCATAGAGAAAAAGGATATTGAATCAATAGGAGACAAATATTATCCGCTCGGATATGCCGATTTCCAGTGCAGGCCGGTGAGGATTCCTGACTTCAAAACCCATACTGTGAACATTGAATACAGGATAACAGAGGGAGAGCCGTATACTGTCAAGAACGTGCACATTTCCGGGAACCACAACACAAAGGACAAGGTCATCCGCCGCGAACTTGCCATACAACCGGGGGATCCTGTAGACAACAACAGGCTGGATGCCAGCAAGTCACGCCTTATGGGCATGGACTATTTCGAGAAAGTCAACATAGTATCTGTAAATTCCGATGAGCCAGGGAAAAAGGATGTTGATATAAATGTCGAAGAGAAAGATACTGGAAAATTTTCCATCGGAGGCGCCTATTCGGATTCTGACAACGTGTCTGGAATAGTCGAACTTTCACAGTCAAATTTTGATCTCCTGGATCCGTGGAATTATTTCGTCGGGGGAGGGCAGAGGCTCAAGCTTCATGCTGAATATGGTGTGGATCTGAGCAATTTCTACCTGCAATTCACCGACCCCTGGCTCTTTGACATACCCCTGAGTCTTGACATGTCGGGATTCTACACTGAAAGGACTTATGAATACTGGGATGAAAGATACATTGGAGGCAAATTCAGCCTTACAAAGCCTTTTTCACTTCCGTATTTCCCGTGGTTGATTAATCCCGATGACGACAGGAACAGCGTAAAGCTGGGCTACACTATTGAGCAGGTCAAAGTCTATCATATGGATAACGATCTGTCCCAGATTTTCCAGGATTCAAAAGGGAACAGCATAGTAAGCAAATGGTCTCTTACTCTTGCCAGGGATACGAGGAACAATATTACCGACCCAACTAACGGATATCTTGTAAGCGCATTGGGAGAATTGAACTCTAAAGCGTTCGGAGGGACAACCAACTATTATAAGTTCGAGGCTCTGGCGAGCAACTACTACTCGTTTATAAACGACTGGTTTGTACTGCATACCGGAATGAAAATGGGGCAGGTAGATACATTCAGCAACCACGGGGATCTGGCCCCTATTTATGAACGATATTTCCTTGGTGGCGGAGATTCGGTAAGGGGTTTCTCATATCGCAGGATCTCCCCCGTAGACAGCGACAACAAGGCCTATGGCGGTGAGTCTATGCTTCTTGCCAACGTTGAAGTCACACATCCCATCTATGAATTCATACGTGGTGCAATATTCTGCGACATCGGACAGGTAAAGGAAAATGCCTGGAATTTCAGCATGAATGATTTCAACATAGGTGCAGGTTATGGATTGAGAATAAAACTTCCCTATTTCAATGCTCCCGTCAAGCTTGATCTGGCATATCCCATACTCAACAATCAGGATGGGGAAAGCAGCAAGTTACGTTTCCATTTCAATCTAGGAATGACGTGGAGTCCGCCGTAATCAGATGAAAAGCAATTGCAAAAGAGGGATAGAAAGCCGAGTTGCATGATCCGTAAAATTTCAGACTTCTTGATCCGCACTTCTTCTTGATTATTCGCAACCATCTCTAATCCAAGCTGTTAATTCCTTCTTGTCATAATCGAAGAGAATTTGCGGGTGGAAAAAGGGGATGTACCTTTCTCTTGGGTAACAATGCCGTGGCGACGGCGGAAAGGAACATCCCATGAAGCAAGGAATATTGCCGCTAATTCCGGCAGGCGCAAGCGACATAGACGGATTTCACAGTGTTTTCAGTGACGGAGCGGAAGTGACATGGTTCCAGGGAAGTCATCCGATGCGGGTGCATCCGGTCTCGGATCATGCGGCACAGCGTGCGATGATGAGTTTTCTGCATGTGCATGGAGGACTGGAGCAGTCCCGGATAGCGGCAGCCTGCCGGGTGCATGAGAACACTGTCCGCGCGGCAGTCAGGCTGTATCGTGAAAAAGGTGATGGCGGGTTCTATGCTCCAACGGTGGTCCGCGGTTCTTCTGTGATGACTCCCCATGTAATGGAGGAGTGCAGGCGTTTGCTTCTTGAAGGGAAGTCCCGGGCGGAGGTGGCGGTTGCCGCAGGCGTCAAGAAGTGCAATATTGACAAGGCCATCCAGAAGGGGATGCTTCCGCCGTCGAGACGTCCCACGCCTCCCGGAAAATCCTCCACCCGGTCGGAAAGAATGGTGGTGGACGCCGCCTCGGACATGGGCATGGCCTGCGTCCGGGTGGAGGAAAGGGCGATGGCTGCATGCGGCCTCCTGTCCGGTGCGGAGACCCGTTTCGAGGAATGCCTGGATGTCGAGCGTGGAGGTGTGCTTTGCGCCCTGCCTTCGTTGGCGGCCAACGGTCTTTTCGATCATCTGTCCCTGCTTGAACCGCCCCGGAGGGGAAGTTTTTACTACAGTCTGACACATGTGTTCATACTGCTGGCGCTCATGGCGATGCTGAGGGTCAGGACCGTCGAAGCCCTGCGCCGCGGCGCGCCCGGTGAGTTTGGGAAGCTTCTCGGGCTGGACCGGATCCCGGAAGTGCGCTGCCTGCGTGGGAACCTCGGGGGTATTGCATCGGATCCGGATGCTGTCGCAATCTGGGCGAACTCCCTTTCGAAAGCCTGGATGACGGCTGATCCTGACATGGCCGGCACCCTTTACATCGACGGACATGTCCGTGTCTATCACGGGAGCAGGACCGAGCTGTCACGCCGCTATGTCGCAAGCCATCGACTCTGCCTGCGCGGAGTGACGGACTACTGGGTGAACGACCGGGAAGGCAAGCCTTTCTTCTACATCGACCGTCCGGTGGACGACGGTCTTCTGGCCGTAATGCGTTCCGAGATCATTCCGAGGCTGCTCCGGGACGTGCCCAGCCAGCCCTCGGATGCCGAACTGGATGCCGACAAGTATCTGTACAGGTTCCGCATCATCTTCGACAGGGCCGGATGCAGCCCGAAGTTCGTCTCGGAAATGTGGAGGAAACACCGCATAGCCTGCATGACATATCTGAAAAATCCCGGAGACGACTGGCCGGAATCGGAGTTCCGCAAGTACACGGTCACGCTGGCGAACGGGCAGACCGAGGAAATGGAACTGGCCGAGCGCGGCATGTTCTTCGGCAGCGGAAATGATGGAATATGGGATCGCCAGTTCCGCCGCCTGCGCAGGGGCAGGCACGGGAACCACCAGACGGCAATCACCGGCACCGACTACGGATGCGCGGTTGACAAGGGCGTTCCGGCAATGTTCGCCCGGTGGGGACAGGAAAACTTCTTCCGATACATGATTATCGAGTTCGGACTGGATCTGATGCCGGAGTATTCGACCGAGGTTTTTCCATGTAGCATCCCGGTGGTCAATCCAGAGTGGAGGAAACTCGACTCGGAGTGCAGATCGCTACGAGGAAAAATGGACAGGATAAAAGGGCGGATGTCCGATTATGTCCTGAAAATGGAGGATCTGGAACCTGGGCGGATGGAAGAGTGGATGGATGCCAAATCGATGTTCCTGGACGAGTTTGCAGACATAAGGACAAAGCTTGCCGCAACCAGGATCCAGCGGAAAAACACCCCCAGCCACATTCCATTCGACAAGCTGCCACAGGAACACAGGTTCGAACGGCTGGCTCCAACCCGGAAGCTCGTGCTCGACACAGTGCGCATGATCGCCTACCGCGCGGAGACCGCACTTGCGGTACTGGCACGTGCGGAGTTGTCGAGCCCGGACGAGGCCCGCTCAATGGTAAAGGCCCTGTTCAACACAAGCGCGGATCTGCGTCCGGATGCGGTGCGCGGAGAACTGCATGTCCTCCTGCATCCGCTGGCCGAACCGCGCTTGAACCGTATGGCCGAGGCAATGCTGATCAACTTGAATGAAACGGAGTTCATCTATCCGGGTACGAAACTGAAGATGGTCTACAGGATGCTCGCCACCGCCCCACCTTGAAAAATAAAACTTGAAAATGCCACAACATCATTTTCCACGGGTCAGGGAATCTGAAGGTAGGGCGGTCTCGCCGAGACCGCCGCGGACGCCTCGGCGAGGCGTCCCTACCTAAGACACGAAAATACAATTTACTATACGATTTAATTACCTCCTCCGGACAAACAGGTTTATTCCCCCAGTACGACATATCCGAACTTCTCTGGATTCTTGTTCGCTCCCGCCATCCCGTCGAAGAGGCCGATGGCCGTCACGTCGGCCTGTTTGGGGCTGACCTCATCCCGGTCGTTAATGGCGGCGGCAATCCCGATAGCGTCGCCCGCCTTGGGCTTGCCCGTCAGACCGAGGGTGTCCCAGGGAATGGCCGCCTCGTAAATCAACTTCCCGTCTCCTGTCTTGACAACGTCCAGCTTGATTTTATCGGACTGGAGCAATGCGATGGGAAGCTTGTCCGGGTCAAATGTCCGGGTGCGATATGCCTCAGAACCGTTCTTCGTCAGAGCCAGATCGATCTCCGTATGCCGCCGCTTGGAACTGCTGTCGTTGTCGAGAAGGAGATTTCCGCTTGCAAGCACGATCTTCCGCGGATCCAGGTCCAGATCCAGCTGGATGCAGTCGCCGTTCCAGGTATCAAATCCGGT
>JBAYFV010000230.1:0-6057 GCA_041666985.1 Victivallales bacterium | reverse complement strand
AGTAGTCAGGATTCAGAATAAAACCGAATTTGAGTTCAAATTCAATTCTGTCTCCTGAATTCTGACTACTGAATTCCTAGTTTTGAAATTACCTCATAGATGGAAGGAAGTGCGGTTGTCTTCATTCCAGATGAGTCAGGGTTCTGCCGGTGTATATCTGGCGCGGGCGGACGATTTTGCTGTTTTTGTCGCTGACCATTTCCTTCCAGTGGGCAATCCAGCCTGGCAGTCTTCCGAGGGCGAAAAGCACTGTGAACATATTGGTCGGGAATCCGAGGGCCCTGTATAATATGCCGCTGTAGAAGTCCACGTTCGGATAAAGTTTTTTCTCGATGAAATAGCTGTCGGAAAGGGCTTTTTCCTCGAGTTCCATGGCTATGTCGAGAAGATTGTCCTTTACCTTGAGGCGTTTCAGGGCTCTGCCTGTGGCTTCCTTGATTATCTTGGCCCTGGGGTCATAGCTCTTATAGACCCTGTGTCCGAAGCCCATCAGCTTCAAGGGATTGTTCTTGTTTTTCGCCATCTCGATGAACTGAGACGCCGAGTATCCGCCGGAGCGGATTTTCGAAAGCATTTCTATGACGGCCTGGTTTGCCCCTCCATGCAGAGGGCCGGACAATGCGCTTACCCCGGCCGAAATCGTCGCATAGAGATTTACCTGCGCGCTGCCTATTGTGCGTACGGTGGTAGTCGAACAGTTCTGTTCATGATCGGCATGGATTATCAGAAGCAGGTTCATTATGTCAACTGTTTCCGGGTCTATGTTGTAGGGCTTGACAGGAGAATCGAACATCATGTTCAGGAAATTGGCGCAATATGAAAGATCCGATCTCGGATATACAGGCGGCTCCCCTATTGACTTCTTGTATGCGAAGGCCGCCATGGTCCTGAATGTTGAAATCAGCTTTGTGGCGGTGATGTCAATATCCTCGCTGAGGGAAAGAGTGTCGACATTGGGATAGAATGTCGCCATTGAATTGATCATCGTGGCCATGATGTGCATCGGATGGGAACCCCTCGGGAATCCGTCGAAAAAGTGCCTCATGTCCTCATGCAGAAGCGAATGATCGTTCAGAAGGACAGAAAACTGTTTGTACTGATCTTCCGTGGGCAAATCCCCGTGCAGCAGGAGATATGCGACTTCAATGAAAAGCTTTTTCCCGGCGAGATCTTCTATGGGGATTCCGCGGTATCTTAGTATTCCGCGGTCACCGTCTATGTAAGTTATTTCGCTGCAGCATACTCCGGTATTGGCGGAACTCGGATCAAGGGTCACGTATCCGGTCTCTTTTCTGAGACTTGAAATATCAATGGCTTTCTCGCCCTCAGTTCCGACCACTATCGGAAACTTGAAAGTTTTACCGTCGATTTTAAGCTCCGCAAAGCGCGTTCCGCCCATTAGATTATCCCTCAGATTTAATAAGGAGTATATTTAGTGTATTATAATAAAAAAACAAGCGGTTTCATTAATTTGCGGGGAATTCCCGGCGTTTTCCATGCCAAACTTCTTTAAGAGGTTCCCTTATACCACTCTGGCAAAGTTTATGGGAGCGGTTTACATTAGCAACCCTGTAAAATCGGCGAGCGGTGATCGGTTATCAGTATCAGAATGAAATCACTTTGTCTTATTCTTCTGAATGAATGACTGGGCATTTATCGCTGATGACTCCTTTGAAACTTGTGTTTGAAGTAGCTCGTGGCTTTAGCCCGAGAATCTTCGCGGTCTAAAGAACCGCGCTAGTATATTTGCAAAAGTTTCTTATTGATAAAACTGCGGCTACCACAGTAGACCGCTGGTCACTGATAACTGACAAGGGGACGGATATGTCAAATGAGAAATATGTAATCGGCCTGGATTACGGAACTGATTCCGTAAGATGCCTGATAGTTGATGCGGAAAGCGGAGAAGAGATCACCAGCGCAGTCCACAACTACCGCCGCTGGCAGGAAGGCAAGTTCTGCGTGCCTGTCGAGAACCAGTTCAGACAGCATCCCCTGGACTACATTGAAGGACTTGAATCAACGGTCAGGGAAGCCCTCGGAAAGGCCGGTGCGAATGTCGCAAAAAACATCAGGGGAATTTCCGTGGACACCACCGGTTCGACTCCGATCGCCGTTGACAGGGACGGCACAGCGCTTGCGTTTCTCGACGAATTTAAAAATAACCCGAATGCCATGTTCATCCTCTGGAAAGACCATACGGCGATAAAAGAGGCGGAGGAGATCAATGCTCTCGCCCATAGCGGAAAATTCGAAGACTACACAAAATTCTGCGGCGGAATCTACTCTTCCGAATGGTTCTGGGCGAAGGTGCTCCACACTTTGAGAGCCGATAAAAAAGTCCGGTCGGCCGCATTTTCCTGGGTTGAACACTGCGACTGGCTTCCCGCTGTTCTCACAGGCGACACAAATCCCCTGACACTCAAGCGCGGCAGATGCTCCGCAGGGCACAAGGCAATGTGGCACGAGTCGTTCGGCGGGCTTCCGTCGGATGAATTTCTCACAAAACTCGATTCCTCCCTGAAAGGACTGCGCAACCGTTTATACCGCAATGCCTACACTTCCGACTGTGTTGCCGGAACACTTTCCCCGCCATGGGCGAAGAAGCTCGGTCTCGGTGAGGATGTTGTTGTCGGAGTAGGGGCAATTGACGCCCACATGGGTGCGGTGGGCGGTCAGATCAAGCCGTACATAATGAGCAAGGTCATGGGGACTTCGACATGCGACATGCTTATCGCCCCGATGGAGAAGGTAGGCAAAAAACTTATCCGAGGGATATGCGGGCAGGTTGACGGTTCGATTGTGCCGGGCATGCTTGGAATGGAGGCCGGACAATCGGCTTTCGGCGATCTCTACGCCTGGTACAGGAATGTTCTCATGTGGCCTCTGAAAAATGCGCTTGCCTCTGAAATAAAATCTGAAAGTGCAAGAGAAAAGATTATTGATTCCGTTCATCACAGTATCATTCCAGAACTCTCAAAAGCGGCTGCAGGAATCCCGATCGGCGAATCCGGAATTGTCGCCTTGGACTGGATCAACGGCAGACGCACACCGGATGCGAACCAGGCGCTGAAAGGCGCGATTTCCGGGCTGAATATGGGAAGCGACGCCCCGGGGATTTTCCGCGCACTTGTTGAAGCCACGGCTTTCGGTTCCAGAAAAATAGTTGATCGTTTCGCGGACAGGGGAATAGAAATCAAGGGAGTGATTGCGCTCGGCGGGGTCGCCAAGAAGTCGCCTTTCATAATGCAGACTGTTTCAGATGTCCTTGGCATGAAAATAAAAGTTGCGCGTTCCGAACAGGCATGCGCCCTTGGTGCTGCGATGTTCGCATCTGTAGCCTCGGGAATTCATAAATCCGTGGAGAGGGCTCAGGATGCGATGGGAAGCGGTTTCGAGTCGGAGTACGTTCCGGACAGGGTGAATTCTGCGAAATACGCAGAGCTTTATGCGGAATATTCGTCCCTCGGCGGATTCGTGGAGAAAGAAACACGTTCATGGGATAGGGGAAAATGAAAAACATAAGACTGCCTTTCATAGACACATCGGGGAATTTTTTTATTTTTCTGCTTTTCCTTTGCATTTTCATTTTTTCATTTTCAATGAGGACTTATATCTTCGACAGGGAGGAGGCGAGAATCGCCGCCTGCTACAAGGACATGCCCCAGCCGAAAACAGGACCGTTCATGCCTTTCTTCATTGAAAGTGCGATTATGTATTCCTACGCAAGTGACGTGGCGTCCGGCAAGGGGATTCCTAAATATGACAGGCGTCTCCCCGCAAGCGGAAAGGTAAGGGTGTGCGAGCAGGATACCGTCGGACTGGAATATTTCCTCGGTTATGGATACAGGCTGAAAAATCTGGTGTTCCCGTCTCCAAAACTCAGGCTGGACGTTCAGATTTACGAGGATAACCCCTATTTTACAAACTGGGCGCGACTGCAGATACGGTTTTGGGCGAGCACGGTTCCAGCCCTGATTTTCCTTTTCCTCATAGTGATGAGATGTCCATGGGGCATTGCCTTTGCCGGAGGAATTCTGACTGTTGTCGCGCCGGCCGCGATTGCGCGGTATACGGGGCAGGACATTGTCAGGGGCGAGTTCTGCATGCCGATTCTCATTTCGGTTTTTGTAATAGGATACTGGTATCTGGGCAGACCCTCAAACAGGAAACTTGTCCTTCTGGGGGTCACAGCTTTTTTTGCGATGGCGACATGGGACATGTGCCAGATATGCTTCGGGATATGGGGTCTCTCGGAAATCATACGGATAGCCTGCGGGGGGAAAACAAACCGGAAAAGAATTAAGCTCTGGACGGTTGTTTTTGCAGCGGTCATTCTCGCGGCCGTCCTAATCCCGTACCACAGGGTGCACAGGCTTGTCTTTTCCCCGCTTGTCCTGTGCATAATCCCCATGATTGTTTTCGCTTCACTTCCGAGGTTCAGAAGCTCATACAGGAAGAGACTTGTCGTGATGGCGGTCTCACTTGTATTGACAGTTGCCCTGTGGTGGACAATCAGCCGCGTAAGCAGTTTCTCGGACAGCTACGGACACTTCGGAAGACTTCTTCTGGCAAAACTGCATTATCTGAATGTGAAGCCCGCGAATCCGCTTCTTCTCGATTTTGATTCGAGAATCCTGTGGACTCCGGCGATGCACTCGGCGGACAGGCTGATTCTGAGGGAGTTTTTCCCGTTTGCGATTTACGCTGTCCCCCTGCTCATGATCCTGTCCCTGTTTTCCGTGAGAAACAGAAAACGCTTTTTCAGCACAGGCATGCCGAGACTGTACTTCCCGTTATTCATGACGGCCTTCTACTTCGTGGCATTTGTTTTTGTCGTGAGGTATCACACCTTTGCAATACTTTTTCTCGGCATTCTGCTGCCCCTTCTTTTTCATGACTGGATGCGCAATTTAAAAAACCACAGGCTTCAATTCACTTTCATGTGGGGCGGATTTATAACCATGGTTGCGCTCTCTCTTCTTTCGGTTTTATTTTTCAGGGGGAATTTCAATGTTTCAAGCAGGTTCGTCACTTTGTTTGTGGTGCTTCCGGGAATTTTCATTGCCGGCGGCGCATTGTCTGTTTTCGTTGCCAGAAAATATTTTTCCGCGTCTTCCGGGGTGAAACTTGAAAAAGCTGCGATATTCGCATTTCTCGGGCTGATACTTTTCACCGAGTTTTCACAGTCCATGTCCATGGCTAGAAATTACGACGGGTATTATCTTCCCGAAACAGCCGGCCTGATACAGTGGTTCAGGGCCGAAGGTGTTGAAAACGAAGTTTTCCTGACCGACTTCACCGTCTCCCCGCTTTTAAAGGCTTACTGCGGCGGCGCAATAATACTCCAGCCCAAATTCGAACTTGGACAGACGCGCGGTAAAGTCGAAAAATACATCAATGAAATCTTCCATGGGAATGAAAGGGGCTTCAGCAAGTTCTGTGCCGACAACGGGGCGCGATATTATGTTTTCGACAGGGGGCATGCCGGTGACATGGGGATATACTCTTCACGGTATTGCGCGGCCGCCTTAAAGATTGAAAAAGATTCACCGGTCAACCGGATGTTCATGCCGCAGGAACGAGAGAAGCTGAGGTGTTTCTACGAAATTGAACCGCCTCCGGAGCTGAAATTCGTCAGCAGGAAATTCATTGTCTTCAAAGTGATTTCACCCGAGGATGCGAAAAACGCCGTGAAATGGACCATGGACGCCAGAAAATTTCTTGATGCCGGCAATCTTGATCAGGCGGCACGTCTTGTCAAGGCGGCTGTCTTCGCCGATCCCGTATCCTCCAACACCCGCCTGCTTTACATCCAGCTATACGGAAAAATCCCCGATATCAGGCTGAGGGGATTCTAAAGCTTGGAATCTGAATATCCAGTATCCAATACGGAATATCCAATGTCCAAGGGCTAAATTCCAAGCTCCAAACAAGAAAAGAACAGCCCTTGCGGGCTTAACTACCAACAAAAACGAATCTTAATTTGTTCGTAGTCAATGCCGCAAGGCATGTTCTTATATTGTTTTTTTATTAGTTTGAGCCAATTTCAAAATT
>JBAYFV010000229.1:0-6086 GCA_041666985.1 Victivallales bacterium | reverse complement strand
TTACCATTATATTCTAATAAATCACCGGATGATTCGTCTTTATATTGTGGAAAGCTGAAGCAGGGCGGGCTTTCCCGCCCGCTTGGTGAATTAAGATGACGGCCTGGAAAACTGAAAGACGGAAGAATCTTCGCCGAGACGGTGAACGCTACATCGGAGAATAAGAGACGGGCTGGAAAGCCTGTCCTGCTAATGACAATATACGGGGGAGTTTTATGAAAAAATCCATGATCTCGTTTGCGGTAATCCTATCCTTTTTGATTTCCGGAGTACTGTCTGCCGCAGATGAAAGCGCCACGCTGCGGAACAATGCGCAAAAGCTTTTCAATCAGGGAAACTACAAGGACGCGTACGAGCTTTTTTCAAAACTTGCGCTTGGCGGGGAAAAAGCGCCGGGCCGGGTTCCGGAGGACTTTTCAAGGGCTATTGACTGCCTGTCTCGACTCAACAGGCAGAACGAGATAGACGAATTCAGGGAGAAGGTCATTGCGAAAAGTTCACAGAACTGGATGCTTCTGCAAAGTGCGGGCCAATCACTCAGGGATGCCAACCATTATGGTTTCATGATTTCCGGAAAATTTGAGCGCGGGGAACACCGAGGCTCGGGGAAATACGTTAATTCACAGGAACGCGACAGGATCAGGGCGCTCCAGCTTTACAATCAGGCGATGTCGGTTATCCAGAAGGAGTCTTCCGGAAACAAGTATCATTTTTACGAGGATTTTGCCCGTGCGGTTTTACAGGGCAGGGGGTACAACGATTCATGGCAGATGCAGTTCCTCTCCGACCTGTCGCAGCTCCCGGATTATGAGGAAGGATATTACGGCTACAGGGGCGAAACAAAAGGAGCGCCTGTAGATGAAAAAGGAGACCCGGTTTTCTACAAGGTTCCTGCGAGTTTCGCAGATGCGAAATGCGACGGCGAGCGCTGGCGCTGGCTTCTCGAAGAGGCAATGAAATCGGAACCGTCATCCAAGAATGACATCCTGCGGCAGTACGCCGACTTCCTCCGCAATCAGTTCGGGGTTCAGACCATGGCGTATTACGGAAGATTCTATTCCGGTGAGGACGACGGCGAAAATGTCGAGGGGGACGAGGGCAAGGAGGAATCAGGTCTGTTCGCCGTTCACACCCTTTCCGAAAACGAGACAATTGCGAAGCTCGCAACCGGGATAAAGCGTTTCAAGCTTCCGGATGAGTTCAACTATATGATGATCTATAGGAAAATCCTCGCCGACAACAGCGGTTACAGCTCCCTGGCGATTGACCAGCTTGTCCAGATATTCACAGACAGGCGTCAGTATGTGAAGGCCGCCGATTACCTGAAGGAAAGTATAAAACGGTTCGGGGATCAGAACAGTTACAAGAAGAATCAGCTTGAACAGATTGTCGGGAACTGGGGGCAGTTTGTCGGTTCCATGCCGCTTGTCGCAGGCAAATCCGCAGAACTTGAGTTCCGTTTCAGGAATGCGAAGGATGTTTCCTTCGAGGCATTCAAAATAAAAGTTCCGGAACTTGTCAGTGATGTGAAGGAGTACCTTAAGTCAAATCCAAAGGAACTTGACTGGAATCTTATCAACATAAACGACATAGGACAGAGGATTGTCTGGAACAGGCAGACCAGGTATATCGGCGAAAAAGCCGCACAATGGGATTTGAAACTCCAGCCCCGCGAAAATCATTTCAACAAGACCGTGAATGTCAAAACTCCGCTGAAAGAGGCTGGCGCATATCTGGTGACTGCGAAACTCGCAGACGGGAACATAAGCCGCATCATAGTCTGGCTGAACGACACTGTGATTCTGAAAAAGCAGGGCGACAACGGCTCCATTTATTTTGTTTCAGATGCGTTCACAGGAGAGCCTCTTTCTAAAATCAAACTCGATTTCTTCGGTTACACGCAGAAAGGCATTGACAGGAAACTTGTGGACAAGATTGTCGGAAGGCAGTTCAACATAGAGACAAAATCGCTGACCGTCGAGACCAATGATGAAGGGCTGGCGATACTGGGGAAGGATTCGCTTCCGCAGAATTTTCAGTGGATTGCCGGAATTTCAGCCGAAGACAGGCGAAATGCATATCTCGGTTTCACAGGAGTCTGGTACGGTGGCTACCGTTACGAAGCGGAATACAACCAGACAAAAGTTTTTGTGGTAACCGACAGGCCGGTCTATCGTCCCGGGCAGGAGGTTGATTTCAAAATCTGGGTTCGCAGGGCGAAATACGATCAGGAGGATACGTCTGATTTCGCCAATCATTCGTTCACGGTTGCGATCCGCAATCCCAAGGGCGAGGAGATTTACAAGAAGACTCTGACAGCCGATCGGTTCGGCGGTCTTGAAGACAAGATAAAGCTTCCAAAGAGCGCCACACTTGGAGTTTGCAATATATCCATAGAGAGCCTGGGCGGCGGCGGAAGTTTCAGGGTCGAGGAATACAAGAAGCCCGAATACGAGGTGATTGTCGAAGCGCCGAAGGAACCTGTCAAGCTCGGCGACAAGATAAGCGCGACAATCAAGGCGAAATATTATTTCGGCGCGCCTGTGGCAAGTGCGAAAGTCAAATACAAGGTTCAGCGGTATTCACATACGGTCAACTGGTATCCGCCGATGTACTGGGACTGGTTCTACGGCCCGGGCTACTGGTGGTTTGCCGGAGATTACAGCTGGTATCCCGGCTGGAGAAGCTGGGGTTGCAAATCTCCGCATCCGTGGTGGTTCCCGGTTCGCAACGATCCGCCGGAACTCGTCATGGAAAATGAAGTCGGAATCGGCGAAGACGGAACGGTGAAAATCGAGATTGACACTTCTGTTGCGAAGGCGCTTCACGGAGACAGGGATCACCGTTACGAAATCACGGCGGAGGCTGTTGATCAGTCACGCCGCACAATTTACGGAAAGGGAAGCGTCATCGCCGCAAGGAAACCGTTCAGCGTTTACGGATGGGGCAACAGGGGTTTCTATAATGTAGGAGATGCCGTGACTGCGAATTTCGCAGCCCGGACAGTTGACGGCAAACCTGTCAGGGGAACGGGAACACTGAAACTGTTGAAGATAAAATATGACGCTGAAGGCAGCCCGAAGGAAACCGCCATACAGGACTGGAAGCTTGACACCAACGACGAGGGGCTTGCGACCCAGCAGATAAAGGCTGCTGAAAACGGCCAGTTCAGATTGTCGTACACGCTCAGGGATGCAAAGGGGAACAGCATTGAAGGAGGATACATTTTTACGGTTCACGCCCAGGGCGAAACCGACAACGACTTCAGGTTCAACGACATTGAAATCGTCAATGAGAAAATTGAGTGTCAGGATGGCGAGAATGCGAGATTCATCATTAAAACCGACCGGGCCGACAGCACCGTCCTGTTTTTCCTGCGTCCTTCAAACGGAATCTACCTTGCCCCGAAAGTCATTCACATGAAGGGGAAGACGGCATTCGAGGAAATCAAGATAAGCAAAAAAGACATGCCTAATTTCTTTGTGGAGGCTGTGACGGTTTCCAACGGGAAAATATTTACGGCTGTAAGGGAGATTGTTGTTCCGCCGGAGAAGAGAGTCCTGAATGTGGATATTTTCCCTCTGAAGGGAAAATATAAGCCGGGGGAGAAGGCCAAGGCTAAAATCAAGGTTACTGATTTCTTCGGGAAACCTCTGACGACAGGTTCGTTCGTCGTGACAGTTTACGACAAATCCGTCGAATACATCAGCGGCGGTTCAAACATCCCGGAGATAAAAAGTTTCTTCTGGAAATGGAGGCGTTCCCACAATTCGCAACAGGAAAGCAATCTTGACGGGTTCTTCTACAATCTTCTCAGGGAAAAGGAAATCCCAATGCATCCGCTCGGCGTATTCGGGAATATTGATGCCGATGGCGATAGCGCTGTTCAGGCCGTAGGGGGAAGTGGTGGTCATATGGCAGGAGGAAAGGGAAAGATGCGGAATGATATGGTCATGAAATCAATGGCAATGCCGACATCGGCGCCAATGAGCGCCATGGCGGAGGGGAAAGGCGAAAGCCTTGGAATGGAGGCTGATAAAAATGAAAAAGGGGTGTCCGAAGCCGAACCGGGCGGAGGGGAAGACATGTCATCCGTGGCTGTCAGGAAGGATTTTGCCGACACCGCACTCTGGACGACAAAGGTGACTCCCGACGAGAATGGCGAGGCTGAAATAGAATTGAGCATGCCTGAAAACCTCACGACGTGGAAAGTGAAAGTCTGGAGCATGGCCCACGGGACAAAAGTAGGGCAGGGCGAGACGGAAGTCATGACTTCGAAGGATTTCATTGTGAGATTGCAGGCGCCGAGATTCTTTGTTGAGAAGGATGAGGTCACGCTTTCAGCAGTCATCCATAACTATATGCCTTCTGCGAAATCCGCAAAAGTCGTCCTTGAACTTGATGGTGGCAATCTGGCGCTGACTGATTCGAAGGACAAGCTGCTGAAGGATGTCAAGATCGAGTCCGGCGGCGAAGTCCGTGTTGACTGGCGCGTTTCAGTCCTGAAAGAGGGCGAGGCGGTCGTCAGGATGAAGGCTGTCACTGACGGCGACGGCGACGCGATGGAAATGAAGTTTCCGGTCTATGTCCACGGCATGATGAAGACGGTCTCGTTCAGCGGCAACATTTCCGCGAAGGAGATTTCCGGATCGAAAACAATCGAAGTAGATGTGCCCGCTGAAAGGCGTGTCGAAGAGAGCCGTCTTGAAGTCAGGTTCTCCCCGAGCCTGGCATGTGCGATGATTGACGCATTGCCTTATCTCTGCGAATATCCCTACGGATGCACGGAGCAGACGCTCAACAGGTTCCTGCCGACGGTGATTACACGGAAAATACTGAAGAACATGGGGTTGAACCTTAAAGATATCGGCGGGAAACGCTCCAATCTTAACGCCCAGGAAACCGGTGACGACAAGGAACGCGCGAAACAGTGGAAACGCTACAGGCGCGAGCCGGTTTTCGACGGGGAACTTCTGGACGATATGGTTTTCGACGGACTGAAGGCTCTTGCGTTCATGCAGTTGTCGGACGGCGGCTGGGGCTGGTTCTCGGGCTGGGGCGAGCATTCGAGTCCGCATATGACGGCCACAGTTGTCCACGGACTCCAGATCGCCAGGGACAACGGGGTCAATGTTGACGGACAGATGCTCAATCGCGGCATCGAGTGGCTCGACAGGTATCAGAAGGAACAGGTTTCCAAGACATGCATGCACGGTTATCAGGAAGGAGAGATCTGCAAAAACAAGCATCCCGACGGAACGCGGATGTATGCCGACGACATTGATGCGCTCGTCCATATGGTTCTTGCGGATGCGGGAATTGCCGGGGATGGCATGAAATTCCTGCTTTACCGTGACCGGACGAAGGTCAGCGTCTATGCGAAAGCGATGTTCGGAATCGCCCTGCAGAAGCAGAAGGATTCGGAAAAGCTGCAGATGATAATGAGGAACATCGAACAGTATCTCGTACAGGACGACGAAAACCAGACCGCATACCTCAAACTCGGAAACGAGGGATACTGGTGGCGCTGGTACGGGAGCGAATTCGAGGCGCACGCATATTACCTGAAACTTCTGGCGGCGACCGAGCCGAAAAGCGGGAAAGCCTCGCGTCTTGTGAAATACCTGCTGAACAACCGCAAGCATTCGACTTACTGGAATTCGACACGCGACACTGCGCTCTGCATAGAGGCGATGGCCGATTATATCCGTGCAAGCGGAGAGGACAAGCCGGAGATGATTGTCGAGGTTCGCATCGACGGTGAACTGGCGAAAGTCGAAAAAATAACTCCTCTTGATATTTTTTCCTTCGACAACAAGCTTGTTGTCGAAGGAAAAAATTTATCCACTGGAAAGCATAGGATAGAAATCAGGAAGACGGGGAGGGGGCCGATATACTACAATGCATATCTCAGTTACTTCACGCTTGAGGATTATATAAAGAAGACCGGGCTGGAAATCAAGGTTGACCGCAAATATTTCAAACTCGGGGAAAGCGACAGGAAAGTGAAAGCTGCCGGTTCGCGCGGCCAGGCGCTTGACCAGAAAGTCGAGAAATATGAGCGGACGGAAATTGCGGATCTCGCA
>JBAYFV010000228.1:0-6092 GCA_041666985.1 Victivallales bacterium | reverse complement strand
AATTTGGATTCGTACCCTTCGAGAACCTTCGATACCTCGGTATCGGCGGTCTCTCAGAATACGAACCAAACCTCAAAATCTTCGCAATCTATACGCAATTTTAAGTTTTATAGAGTACTAGCGCCGTGTCAACGATAAAGCGTCGGCAAAGATTGCGATTATGATTTTATTTTTCGGCAGCTCTTCGGACTATATTCATCAGCACCCGCAACGAACGCTGATGAATATATCAACTTCCAAAATCCCTCGAAACGTTTTGTGTAAAGAGTACCATGAAACTCAGGATCGTTATGTTCGGACAACCTACGCTCAAGATCATTGGTTTGTCCGACATATAGTTCGGCCTCCAGTTTTTTTCAGGATATAAAGACAGTGGATCATAAGATAATTGGCTCCGACAGCAGGATTCGAACCTGCGACCAAGTGGTTAACAGCCACCTACTCTACCGCTGAGCTATGTCGGAGTGTTTTATACGTAGCGGCGCTTATTTTAACATCTATTGCAATAAAAACAAGCAGTTAGTTATCTAAAAACAGAATGATTTTTCCATTGCAGCGAGATTAGTGTAAAAATGACCGAATGGACGAGTTTCAAGAATGAACCCGGGAATATTTCCGGACTTTATGTGTTTGCCTCTCTGTCACCTGGAGACCTGGCCACCGGAAAATCAGAACTGCCCTAAAAATCTCACATCATTTTCATAGAGCAGCCTGATGTCGCCAATCCTGTAGCGGATCATCGCGATTCTCTCGATTCCCATGCCGAAGGCATATCCGTTCCATTTTTCGGGATCATATCCGACGTTGCCCAGAACAGAAGGATTCACCATTCCGGCGCCGGCAATTTCGAGCCAGCCCGAAAACTTGCATACGCGGCAGCCTTTGCCGCCGCACATGATGCAGGAGAAATCACATTCGACACTCGGTTCGGTGAACGGGAAGAAATGCGGACGAAGCCTCAGCTCGGTATCTGAACCCATTAATTCCTTGCCGAAATAAAGCAGCGTGCTTTTCAGGTCTGCCATCGAAACATTCTTGTCAATGTACAAACCTTCAATCTGATGGAAGTTCATGCTATGGGTGGCATCAGGAGTGTCGCGGCGGAAACACCTGCCCGGGGAAACAATCCTGACCGGCGGCTGGTTCTTCTCCATGTATCTTATCTGCACGGTCGAGGTCTGAGTCCTGAGAAGACGTCCGTCCCCGAAATAAAAAGTGTCCTGCGGATCACGCGACGGATGGTCGGGCGGAGTGTTCAGCGCGTCGAAGTTGTGATAAACGGTTTCTATTTCGGGGCCTTCGGCGACGATAAACCCCATGCGTCGGAAAATGGCGACACAGTCGTCAATCACCTTCGAAACCGGATGTTTTTTGCCGATGGCCCATTTTCTTCCGGGCAGTGTCACATCGAAAGCCTGACCGGCCTTTTTCGCCGAACCGGACTTTAACTTCCCCTTCGCTTCTTCAAGGAGCGATTCGAATTTGTTCTTGGCGACATTGAATGCTTTGCCAAACTCAGGCTTCTCCTGGTTCGGGATATTCTTCATTTCCGCGGCGATTGCCGGAAAAAAACCATTGCGCCCGATCATTTCAACACGTACTGATTCAATCTCGGCTTCCGATGCGGCGTTTTCAAGGGCGTTTTCGGCATACTCTATTTTTGCATTAAGCTTGTCTGTCAGCTCGTTACTCATGTCTTGTTTCACTGTTTTAAGTTTTAAGTTTTAAGTTCAATCCATAAACTTCCGAACTCTCGCATTTCCGAACTTTCGAACTTCCCCGAAGATAGCCCGAATTCCGGATTTTGCCACTGATTAATTTGAAAATATCTCCACGGGCATTTTATTACCGAGCGCAATGGACATTTCCTGTTCCTTCGCGTCAGTCTGACAATCCATCAAACCGACAATCCATGGGACGACATTTATTTTGAATACGGAATTCGATAAAATAAAACATTATCTTGAAGAAGGTAAGTTGCTTAAACTCAATTCGCCGGCCGGTGATCTGGAACATGCACTCTATACCCGCTGGGAATTGAAGTGCAAGCCTATGCCGTTCTTATTGAAAGGCGGCGACTTCGAGCTGGCCGGGAAAAAGCGCAAACTTCCTTCGGATAACGGTCTGGCCTCGGGATTCTTCACTTGGGATAGCGCAGGCCGCTGCGCCTCCCTGGTTGTCGAGACGCAAGGTTCAGGACAAACTTTCCTTTTGTGCTTCCGGAATGGAGAACCTTATGCAACCGCCCGAGCCGCAAAATTGTTTGACGACGAGTTTGTGAGCCGGGGGGAACAGCTCGAAATCATTTATGACCTGATAAGCCATATGAGGAATACCGATTCCCGCAGTGAAATACCCGGTTTGACAAAAAAGGAATTCGCCTCAGGCCTCGAAGCCATCGCCGAACATCATAATCCGCTTACTATAAGCAGAATGAAACAGCTGCCCCTGCAGGAAATCAGAAACCTCCTGAAATCGGCATCAGCCGATATGGCTGCCGATGAGTTGAGCAATCAGCTCAGCCTTGGACTGGATGGCAGTTATGCCGCAGGCAACGATGAACAGGTGGAGCCACAACAGCCGCCGACGGATGTTCCCGCCAAAACCCGTTGGACTATAACACGGGAACTTCAGTTCCTTGAAAAGGCGTGCGTGTTGACAGCTGAAAGTGAAAAAGCGTTTGCGCTGACATTTAAGGATGCGGAAGTTGTCGGACCCGCTTCGGGAACAGATCTTCCCCTTAAATTGAGCGTTCCGCCTTATGCAAGCTTGACACAGGGCGACATTCTTCAGGTTAGATTGCGCGGGGAGAGGGCGCCGGCAGCCACATTTAAGATAGACATATTTGACGGCGATGTGGTGTTCGGACGATTGCGCAGCGATTTCGGGGCAGATGCAGTTTCCCATTTCCCCAAGATGTACGGGCTTTTGCCGAGGAGTCCCAGCGAATTTATCGCCACAGGCATGAAAATATTGAGCAGTTCAGTGCAGATCCCCGACAATGGCAGATTATCCGACGGACTGGAATTTTCGCTCGGATTGAACCCGTTCACTTTCATCTCAACCGTTCAGGACAATGCCCCTGAGAGTCTGGATCAATCGCAACGCAGGGCATGGAGCGCCGCCGTAAATCCGAACAATCCGGTGGTTTTGGTGCAGGGACCTCCGGGAACCGGAAAAACATATGTGCTTGAACAGGTGCTGAGGCAGTTGTGCATCCAGGGCTTACGGGTTCTGGCCGCAGCCCCTTCAAATACGGCAATTGACAATATCTGCCGCCGTCTCAGCGATTTACCCGTATTGCGCTTCGGCAACAATCTCAACAGTGTTGCGCCCGACGTGGCTAACCGCTGGGTTGGTAATCGTGAAGCCGTAGACCGGTTTGTGTCCGGCCGCAAGAAAATGCGTGGTGGAATTTACGCGGGCACAAATGTCGGACTGCTCCGGGACCAGATCGTCATAGATGACATGAAGAGGAACGGTCAATACGATGTTATTGTCTTTGACGAGGCCGGCATGCTGAACCTGCCGGAATTCCTGTTATGCGCCAATTTCGGCCGCAAAGTCGTGCTGTTCGGGGATCACCAGCAGCTTCCTCCTTTTCCGATGCCGGAAACCGTGCACAGTAAACTGAAAGAACAATTCAAATCAGTCCCCCGCCACCTTGACACCGCAGTATCCGGCAGCGCCCTTGAGTACCTGGCACAGGAACGGGGAATTCCTGTAATCATGCTTCAACATTCTTACCGCTGCCAGAACCCGAGGCTGCTGCGGTTCGCCTCTACGCTCTTCTACGGTGCTGGCGTGAAAACCAGCAACAGCGCCGACTATTACAAGCTGGCTTACCGCGAACGGGAAATACGATACCCCTCATCCAGCATGCAAATGTATTCCACTTCCGGGCTGTCGGAAATGCTGAAAAGCGAAAAACTGTGTTTTGAGGGAAGCAAACCGGGACTTGCAAACAATACTGAGGCTCAAATATGCGCCAATATTTTCTATCAGGCCGCATCCAAGTATCCGCTTGAGGAGATCTCCATTATCGCCCCATACCGCAAACAGGTTTCGCTACTGAGGGAAATATTGTCACCGGAACGTCTGGAACAGACTGTTTCCCCGGACCGCTGGCGGAATTTCCTCTTTACAAGGATCTCTACGGTTGACAGTTTTCAGGGAGGTGAAAGCGATGTGGTCATCATCTGCTATGTTCGCAGCAACAGGGATACCGGTATCGGCTTCATAGACAATCCAAACCGGATCAATGTTGCACACACGCGTTGTCGCAGGGAGATGCATATTGTAGGGGATCTTGAATGCCTGAAACGGCAGGCCCGCATCAGGATATTTGAACGCCTTGAACGGGCATTCCGCCGCGACGGCGAAATCATTTCCGTCACACCGGAAATCCTGGAGGAGTTTCCAGTAAAGCAGCACAGGCATTCCTGCCTGTGATTTAACCTTCTCTCCTGTCTTATTCCAGGTGCAGGGTCGCCCGTGCCGGGCAAGAATGATTGTGATTTAACCTTCTCTTCTGTCTTATTCCAGGTGTAGGGTTGCCCGTGCCGGGCAAGAATGATTTGGAGAAGAAACTTCGCCGACACGGCGAACACTACACCAAAAACAGTCACAGGCGGTATTCCAGTCATTTGACGAGACGAATGCCTGTGCCATCATTGAAAATGCATGGTCTTCGGATAACTTAAAGCCGAGGAATTTCAAGGCGGTCGGGTGTCGGGAAAGATTTCCCTATCCTGAAACCTGAACACTGATACCAGGTCGCGGCCTCTGTCCGCCTAATTTGTGCGCCTTAAAAACATTCTAAGGAAATGGAAGTCAATGGAATTTTTTGCAACGGCAAGCAGCGGTACTGAAAAAGCTTTACAGGGGGAACTCCTGGAACTGGGATTCCAGAGCGTCCGCCTGAACAGCGGGGGAATTCCGTTCCTGGGCGATATTGAAGAGGGCTGGCGCGCGTGTCTGCATTCCCGGATCGCGCAGCGGGTACAGCTGGTTCTCAAGCGATTCAACGCACCCGGCGAGAATGAACTGTATGAAGGTGCAAAAAGTATTGACTGGACACCTTATATCACGCCCGATCACACTTTGTCCGTCAGCGCCTTCTGTCATTCCGGCAATCTGACGCATACCGGATATATCGCGCTGAAAGTCAAGGATGCCATCGTTGACCAGTTGCGCGAAGCGCACGGTTCGCGTCCAAATGTTGATCGCGACGATCCCGATGTCCGGGTATTCGTTTTTATCGGCAACAACAAGGCCACAATCTATCTGGACATGAGCGGGAAGCCCCTTTTCCAGCGGGGCTATCGTCTTGAAAAAGGGGAAGCGCCGTTGAAAGAGACCCTGGCCGCCGCAATGCTCATGTATTCAGGATGGGATCGGAAGACGCCATTGTGGGATCCGATGTGCGGTTCCGGAACAATCGCCATTGAGGCCGGACTTTGGGCGCGGAACATTCCCCCGGGAATTTTCCGGGAGAAGTTCGGGTTCGAACGCTGGGCCAATTTCGACGTCAAATGCGCTGAGGCGATGCGCCTCATGCGCGGAGAGGGACGCAGGAATGCAAACAACAATATGCCGAAAATAATCGCCTCCGACTGCAACCCGGAAGTCCTGGAGACAGCCAGGGCAAACGCCAGACGGGCCGGATTGAAAATAACTTTCCGCGAAGCCCGCATCGAGGACATACAGGCGGACGGGGCGCGACGCTTTGTGGTTACAAACCCACCATTCAACGAGAGACTTGAAGTTGATTCTGATTTCTACCGGAAACTCGGGGCGGCCTTCAGCCGGATGCACGGATGCCGGGTCGCCTTCATATGCTCAAACATCACCCCGATGCAGAGCATTCCCCTGAAAGAAACCGCGCTTATCGAAATGAAAAACGGCGACCTGGACTGCGGCTTCGCAATTTATGACATCCCATAATTTTAAGGCGGACAAAGCCCGCCTAGTGTCTTTGTTTTAAAGTTCTATGTCTTGAGCGTATGCAAATTTTTCCGGACGTTTGGAATTCAGGAGTCAGAAGTCAGGATTCAGAATTAAAAAAATAATATGAACCGAGTTGTTTTATT
>JBAYFV010000227.1:0-6109 GCA_041666985.1 Victivallales bacterium | reverse complement strand
CCGCATGAATAAATTCTTCGAAGCTCAAAAATATTCCGTTGTAGCTTCAATATTTTTTTCATATCCTTATTTGCCGCAGCCTCATAAAGATCAACGAATAACCGTGGATGAATATTTGCTCCGCCGGCAACTCCGCCATGTCCACCATAAATCACGGCTTCGGCCATAAGTTCTTCAGCCCCCATAAGAAGCGTAAAATCGGGCTTATCCCGCATTGCAATCATGTATTCATGAAATCTGATCATATTGCCGGAACTGTCTTTGAGGCCGATAATTCCGTTTATATCTGAGGCTCTGCGCAAAGTGTCAACTTCGATGTTTATCTTTGTCATCGAAGGCATATTGTATAAAAACAGGGGCAAAGGCAATTTGGGAGCCAGGTGCTCCAGATATTCCAGGAATTCTGGTTGACCTGCCGGAAAATAGAATGGCGGAGCCAAGACGACTGCGGATGCCTCATGTTCGGCAGCATATTCGGCTAACTTGACTGATTCCGCTAAAGAAGCGTCGGTGATTCCAACCAGCACTGGCACTCTCATGGCAATCAGACGGCAAGAGCTTTTAATCATTTCGCGTTTAAGTTCAAAACTTAAACTCGGACCTTCTCCGGTGCTGCCAAGAAGAAAAAGACCTTGTACTCCCCCCGTCAAAACGTGTTCTATGAGCCGTTCCAAACCTGGATAGTCAATATTGTATTCGTCTTTCAACGGAGTAATCAAAGGAGGGATTACCCCCTTCAACGGTTTTTTCAATAAATCTGCCATTTGCGTAACTCCCTAATAATTGTAAAAATACACTCCACGTCCCGGGTTTCAACATGTTGTTATTTGACTCGTGTCAATTATTATAAAAATATTATATCTTAATTTTATGGTCTTGTCAACATGTATTCGGATAATAACAGTTATAAAGAATGGATTTTTCCTTGAAAAGAGCGTAGTGCCTCATAAATTTTCCGTTTCATTGCAAAAATCCTATCAGCTTAAGATTAAGGGGGGATGCAGGCACTCTCTGAACGTACGGATTAAGTAAACGACATAGTTTACTGAATACGTACCCGCCGTTTATTTCGCCTTCCCATGTTGACAAGTGAAAACATGGGCATTACAATATAATTGACACGTGGCAAATAATTTTAATTGCAGGGGTGATTATGCATGCGCCGTTACGTCTTGGATTCATGCCGACGAGAAGAAGGTTTTTTTCACGGGAGGACTCCCTTAAGTACAAGGAATTAATCCTCAATAAGATCAAGGAGCTTGCGCCAAAGATTGAGATCATCGGCCTTGAATGGCTGAACGATGAAGGACTTCTCCGCGATGTCGACGAGGGGCAGAAGGTCGCCCGGCATTTCATTGAAAAAGAGGTTGACGCGGTATTCTGTCCGCACTGCAACTTCGGTACGGAGGACGCCGTAACTTTGGCTGCGAAGAAGATCGGGAAGCCGGTACTGCTCTGGGGTCCGCGCGACGAGGCGCCAAGTGCCGACGGCGAACGCCTCCGCGACTCACAGTGCGGTCTTTTCGCCACTTCGAAAGTCATGCAGCGTTTCGGCGTGAAGTTCTCCTACATCACCAATTCACGTCTCGACACCAAGGTCTTTGAGAACGGCTTCCTGAACTTCCTCCGTGCGGCCAATGCGGTAAAACACTTCAAAGGTGCGCGTATTGGGCAGGTCTCGACCCGGCCGCGCGACTTTTATTCGGTCATCGTCAACGAGGGCGAACTGATGGAGAAGTTCGGAGTCCAGATTGTTCCGCTCGACCTCAGCAAAATCATCGCCGAGGCAAAGTCCTCGCTGTCTTCGCCTTCCGGAAAACTCGATGAGACCGCAGCCGCCATGATTAAGACCGCCGACTTCTCTGAAATGGACAAGGAGCTTCCTAAAAAGATTGCCGCCCTGAAGCTGGCCATCAAAAAGTGGAGCGATGCGGAAAATCTCGGAGCCGTCGCCTTCCAGTGCTGGGACGCCCTCCAGGAGGAGTTGAAGATCTGCTCCTGTTTCGCCCACGCCGAGCTTACCGATGACGGCTTGCCGGTCGCCTGCGAGACGGACATCCACGGTGCGTTGAGTTCGCTGCTGCTGCAGGCCTGCGGCCACTTCGAACAACCGACTTTTTTCGCCGACCTGACCATACGCCATCCGGAGAACGACAACGCCGAACTGCTCTGGCATTGCGGCCCGTTCCCGGCGTCGCTGGCCGAGGGCAGACGCAGGATCAACAGGCATTTCATCCTGCCGAGCCATGCGGAGGGTGTCTGTAACTGGAAGTTGAAGGACGGACACGTCTCCGTGAGCCGCTTCGACGGAGTCAACGGCAAATACTCCCTCTTCTGCGGCGAAGGCAAGACCGTTCCCGGCCCCTTCAACCAGGGGACCTACACATATCTTGAGGTAAACGACTGGCCTCTCTGGGAGGAGAAGCTCATCTACGGCCCCTACATCCATCACGTCTCCTGCGCCTACGGCAGCTTCGCCACGGCGCTCTACGAGGCTGCGCGCCACATAGACAATCTTGACTTCGATCCGGTCAGCCCGACTCTGGATGAAATCAAAAAAGCCCTGAGAGCAGGTCAGGAGCAGGCCTCATGCCTATAGTGACCGCAAGAAAAGAATCCCTGAAAGCGGTGGACAAAGTTATTGAAAACAATGCCGCGATGGCCATTTTCTGCACTGCCAGCCACTGGAACACCGAGGCCATTCTTCTTGCGGCTAAGAAACTCTGCGACAAATACCAGGTCGAGAGCGTCCCGCTGGCGATTGCCATGACCTTCAACTATCCCCACATGCCGCAGGCGCAGAGGATCACGCACAGCAGGAATGCCAGGATCGGATTCCAGAGCATCATGGAACACCTCCGTCTGCTCTGCGACAGCGCCGACTCTCCCTACAGGAATATCGTTGTCCTTCCACATCTGGATCACGCCGACCCCGAACGTGACGGGTGGGCTCTCACGGAAGGCACGAAATATCTCGCCTCGGCGATGTTTGACGCCCAGCGTTACCCCTCCGAGAGGAATATGTCAATGACCCGCGACTATGTCGGCAAGTATGGCAGGGACATCATGATAGAGGGCATCATGGAGGAGCTTGCCGTGGCTGACAAGCACGCCAAGTCAGGAAACTCCGGCGGCGACGGCTATCTTGAAAAAGCCGCCGCCTACGTCAGGTGCACTGGCGTGGACTTCCTTGTTGCCGATCTGGGAACCGAGCAGCAAACCTCCAGCAGTGGCGGCGCAAAGTATCTGAAGGAACGCGCAAGGGGCCTTACATCCACGCTTGGGCGGAAGATGCTGGTGCTTCACGGAACATCGTCGCTCAACAATGATCAGATGCTGAGCCTCCCCGACGACGGCGTAGTGCGAGTGAACATGTGGACGAAGATCGCCCGCGAGGCCGGGCGCTATGCCGCCGGAAATCTGTTCAAACGCGCTGAGTCGGTGTTTGGCGGCGACTTTGAATCAGTCGAGTCGAACCGTTACCTGATGGATTCCATAGACAAGGCCTCCGACATGATGCTTGAGATCCTTGAGACGCTGAACTATGCGAACTTCGCACGAAGATAAAGAATCTCCCAGCCCTTCGGGCCGGCCGGAGATTCTTTATAATGAGCCGATTTCAAAATTACCGAAGGCAGGGCGGTTTCGCCGAAACCGCCGCCTCAAACCGGACGGCTCGGCGAGCCGTCCCTACCTTGAATTCGGCAATCTTGAAATTACCTCTAATGAAAGCCCGGGAAGATTCAAGGTTGAAGACGACCCTTGCTCCGTGTAAAATATAGGGAGCATCCGAGAGTCAGATGGCAGCGACCAACTGCGGTGTTCGCAGTTTTATCAATAAGAAACTTTTGCCGATTAAGTAAGGCGGCTCTTTGGACCGCCATATTGTCGGGCTCCCTTCGACAGGTTCGACAAGCTTACCGCAGGCAAGCTCAGGACAGGAAAGTCCAACATGCTTCTTAGGCGAGTTTCAAGGGAGTTGGAAAGGGTTGTGGTGCGGGGAAGGGAAGAACCTTTCCTTAGAAGGTTTTCCCTTCCCCGCATTTAAATTCAAAACGAGACTAAAACAGGGGATGCCAATGTATTTCAACTTCAAGAATTATTCTGTTGACTACGATGAAAAGGCGCATGCCTTCTCATGCTTTTACAGGCCGGATGAAAAAGAAGAGGAGCGGCCCTTCGTGAAGGACGCGGCGGTGTCCGTTCGCAGCTACCAGGGCGAACTGATTTCCCCGAAGGACTACAAGAAGGTCGAGAGCAAGCTGCAACTCAGTCCTGGCGGCCACGTGCTGAGCATAATTTATTCGGACGGCCCCAGGGGCGCGCCGGTTCTCGAACTTCATTTTACGCTGGATTCGACTTCGCTGCATATACGCACCTTCGCCCGTGCAATTGTCCATGTCGAAGGCGTGCTTATATGGGGCGGCGATCCCGGAAACTCCACCTTCGGAGTCCGTATGAACGCCGAGGATCACAACCTGCGCGCGGCCTGCGGCCCGGCTTTTTCAATTCACGACAACGCACTTTTCGACAGGCTTTCAGACATGGCGCTCGAATTCAAGGCGACTGACAGGTTCAAAGTACGCTACGACTGGAAGACCTCCCTCTATCGCTTCAGATTCGAGAGCGGGCTTGATTTCGGACGCAACTTCTCTTTCAAGATCCACGAGGACTTCTGCAGGCGCAAGTTCAATATCCCCTACGCGCCAATAGACAAACGCCATGGCTTCAAGACTCCGCCAGTCGGCTGGATGTCCTGGTACGCCGTCCAGTTCAAGGCGGATGAGCAAATTGTCCTTGAGAATGCAAAACTGCTCTCCTCAACCTTCGGGAAACACGCGGAGAAACTCTGTCTCTGGGTTGACTGGGAGTGGAATCACAAAGCCTTCGACGGACTCGGACAGGAAGGCGTAGACACCTTCACCCCAAGGAAAGAAGCATATCCCAATGGATTGGCCCATGTTGCGGAAGAGATAGAAAAACTCGGCCTGATTCCGGCCCTCTGGATCGGCGCGACCAACGATGGACAGCAGAACCGTCTGCTGAAGGCGCATCCCGAATGGATTCTCGCCAACCAGCCGCTGTGGTGCGGGCAATGGTGGGTGGATCCCAGCCATCCGGAGGTTGTCAAAGAATATATCCCGGCTGTCTTCAAGCAGGTGCTTGCCTGGGGTTACAAGGCGATAAAGTGGGACTGCTTTCCCTCCACCTTCAGCATCTGCGACGCCTCCCATCCGAAGTTCCACAATCCGGCACTCTCCACCGACGCGGCCATGCGGAACTTGGTCAAGGCCGCGAGGAAAACCATCGGAACTGATGTCTACATGCTCTATTGCGCTTGCGAAACCGAACGCGACATCACCTTTGCCATGGACCAGTTCAGCGCCGCCAGGATCGGCGGCGACATCTTCGGCTGGAGTGACTTCATTGCGAATTCAATTGAACGCGTCTTCCGCTTCTATCCCTGGCACAACGTCGTGTTCTACGCAGATGGAGACAACCTGGTTTTGCGCAGCGAGTTCAACAGCCTGGCACAGGCTCGCTCTCGTGTCTCCTTCTATGGACTTACCGGCCTGCCGGTGACCATCGGAGACAACCTGCCGGAATTGGATGAGGCGCGAATTGACATGCTCAAGCGGATAATCCCTGTCGCCGACATCCATCCGATGGATCTCCAGCACAAGGTCAGAGGCGAAGGCTACGTGCTTGTCAATCTCGCGGTCTGCAGGGAATTCGGAGACTGGAACGTGGTCGGACTCATGAACATAAAGGACGAGCCGCTGGAGTTGAATCTCAGCCTTGAATCCGACCTGCATATTGACATTCGCGGCGGCATACGCTACGCCGTCTACGATTTCTGGAAAGGCGAATTCCTGGGCATCCACGGTGATACTCTTCAGGTGTCGATCTCCCCCATGGATTCCGCAGTCCTGCGCATAACCCCGCTGACATCGCATCCGCAGGTGATCTCGACATCGAGACACATAACCCAGGGCGCCTACGACCTGAGCGGTCTGCGTTGGGATGCTGTTTCGAATTGCCTTTCCGGCAACTCGAAATGCGTGGAAGGTGAAGTCTGCCGCCTGACACTGTACGTTCCGGAAGGCTG
>JBAYFV010000226.1:0-6109 GCA_041666985.1 Victivallales bacterium | reverse complement strand
TTTTAATAATAATTTCTTTAATCATAGAATGTATTTGGAAAAGCTCAAAAGTTACTTCATAGGGAATATCATCCATTCTGGAACTTTCAAGAAGAGAGATGTATTCATCATAATTATTCACTGCCGTCGCAATGGCTCAGTCTAACCCTGATTCCGTGAAGGCTTTTAGACCTTCACTTTTTTGTTAATTCTTCATTTTAAAACTAGCCTGAAATGGATTTTTTCACCATTCCGGCCAGCAATTTCCGATGTTTTTTCCCTGCCTGCCCTCCTTTCCATATTTTCAGCACTCGTTACGAGTGCTGTTCCGCATATCCGGAATGCAAGGTGAACATTGCCGACAAGACTGAGTATTGAAGTAGCAAACAAGCCGAGGGAACAACCGAATGACGAAATAAATTCAAAGAGTATGGATTCCCGTCCCGAAGGGCTGGCGTTCTTCCGTCCGCTTATATCATTATTCGTTCGTCATCCCGACTCCCTGCGGGGTCGGGACTCCTTGCAAACATCATGACAACCTGCCCCAAAATTCCAGCCAGCAAATGTAAAAGTTATTTCTGTACGGCTCCTAAAAAAAAACTTCGCCGACACGGCGAACGCCACATCAAGACAAAGAAATGCAAGACGGACTTTGTCCGCTTAAAATATTTTCACTTCCCCGCATCCAGGTTTTTGATTCCCTTGAATGAAGCTGCGATTTGCGGCGAGACTATTTCTTTTCCGATAAGAACCTGCATGGCTTTTTCCGTAAGTTCGGCGTTAAGGTCAATGACATCGTCTTTTTCGGTATTTGATCTTTCAATAGTTCCGACCGGAAGCTCTATAACGGAAATGGCGTCCGGCACCCTCACAAACGGAATCCAGGGACTCAGATTTCTGCGAAGTCCGCAGATTTTGTTGTCCCTGTCAACAAAAAGCACATCAATGCTCATGGACATGAACATTGTGTGGATGGATGAGCAGTTGTTGAAAACCATGGCGTCGAAGTCCTGAAAGTTCCTTGCGATAAGCCCCCTCGCCCTGTCATGGAATGTCATTGCGACAAATGACTTTCTCGCGATAACAGTTTTTTTTGTAAGGTTGTGAATCATTTGAAAAGGATATTGAAGCTTTTAAGAATTAGCGGCCCCATAAGTATTATTATGACCGACGGCAGAATGAAAAGGACAAGGGGGAAGAGAATTTTGACAGGAGCCTCATTGGCAAGTTTCTCGGCGCGGTTGAATCTTTTACCCCTGAGCTGGTCTCCCTGAATCCTCAGAATCTGGCCGATGCTCACACCAAGTTCGTCGGCCTGGACGATTGAGTTGAGGACATTCGAAAGATCCGGCTGCTGCACACGCCTGGAAAGCTCCTTGAGGGCGACGCGGCGCTGTTTTCCGAGCTGTATCTCACGGAAGGTCCTTTCAAGCTCCTCGCCAAGGGCGTCCCTTCTCCTCCTGGCAAGAATGTCACGCAGGGAGGTGAGGAAATCCTTCCCCGCTTCGACCGAGAGGGTGAGAAGATCGAGAACATTGGGAAGCGCTTTCTGAATTTCGAGATGACGCTTTCTTACAGCTCCCTTGATCCATATTTTCGGATAGAAATAGAGAATAGCCAGAAAAAAAATCCCCAGGAAGGGCTGTTTCATGATGGAAAAGGCGACGGCGAAGAAAACTCCTGTCATGAATAAAAGAACCTGAACTGCCACAAACTGATATTCATCTATCAGCTGGTCAAATCCGGCCATCAGAATCTGTTCGCCAGCCGTTTTCCTTGAAACATCAAAAAACGGAGATTTGACAATCCCCGCGACATTGCCGGTGAACGGCATCATCATTTTGAACATCAGCGGGAGCTGCCTGGAGGTTTCCCTTTTTTCAATTTCAAGCTGCTCAAGCAGGCGGAACAGGAACAGGAAAACACAGAAAACCGCAATCCCCGCGGAAACACATGCCGACACAGTCATGAAAGTAATAAACATATTTTTCCTGCCCAGTCTCTGTTATCAATGTTCATCTTTTTCCGTGAGCAACTCACGGGAAAAGATTTCCTCAAATATCAATATTCGTGATTTTCCTTATGACGAGGAATCCCATCACAACAAGCATTACCGCCCCGAGTATCAGCATTATCCCCGCCATTGAATTGAAGAAGGCGCCCATCATGTCGGGCGCTATGTAATTCATGACAATCATAAGAAGGAACGGCATTGCCCCGACAACATACGACTGCAATCTGCCCTGTGCCGTAAGGGCGCGAAGCTTGCCCGATATCCTCATGCGTTCCCGGATCATTCCGGCAAGCCTCTCGAAAATGACTGTCAGTTCGCCGCCTGTCTGGCGTGCGGTCAGAATTGCCGTAGCCACCAGTTCAAAGTCGTCGCTTCCAAGCCTTTTGACCATGTTCTCGAGAGCCTGTTCGAGCGGGATGCCAAGTCTGATCTCCTGAAGGAGAAGCCTGAATTCGATGGAAATGGGGTTCCTGTTCTCCGCCGCTATGACTTCGACCGCCTGATTTATGCTGAAGCCCGCCTTGAGTGCGCTGCTCATGGAGTTCAATGCGTCTTCAAGCTGTTCATTGAACTTTTCGATGCGGCGCTTTCCGAGAAACTTGAGATAGAGCCTCGGCGCCGGAAATGTGACAACTGCCGCAAGTGCGGCAATAAACGCGGCTTTCGGCCAGGACCAGTTCGTGCTTGCCATCCCGAAAACTATAAGGGAGAGAAACGCAGAAAGTCCGCTGATTGCGATTGTCAGATCGAATATCCTCCCCGCAGGCATCTGGAGAAGCACGTCGTCAAGTTCCACGGCAGTCTCACGCAGATATTTCTCCTTGTATCTGGCCGAAACAAAAGAGGCGAATTCCACAATGACAAGCGTGGCGAACGTCACTGAAACACCTGCACAGAGACTTGCAATCATCTGTCCGTATTCAAGCATCACCTGTAATCCCCCCTTCCATCGGCGAAGATCGAAATGTCAAGGTCAAGCTTGGCCCTCTTTATCTCCTCCATGAACGACGGAATGTTTCCGCAACCGACATGCTTTCCTATTATTTTCTCCGAGGCTGACCAGCCTTCCTGCTTGAAAACAAACAGATCCTGCATTGTGATTACTTCGCCCTCCATCTTTGTGATTTCACTGATGGTGCTGACTTTCCTGGATCCGTCCTTCTGGCGGTCGGCCTGAACCACAATGGTGATCGCGGAGGCGATCTGCTCCCGTATCGCCCTGAGAGGGAGATCGAAACCGGCCATCATGACAAGCGTCTCAAGCCGGGCCAGAGCGTCCCTCGGGGAGTTGGAATGGATTGTCGTGAGAGAGCCGTCGTGTCCCGTGTTCATCGCCTGGAGCATGTCGAGAGCCTCGCCGCCTCGGCACTCCCCCACCACTATCCTGTCCGGACGCATTCGCAAGGAGTTCCTGACCAGATCGCGGATTGAGATTTCACCCTTGCCTTCAATGTTGGGAGGTCTTGCCTCAAGTCTCACCACATGATCCTGTTTCAACTGCAGTTCGGCCGCATCCTCAATTGTCACGATTCGTTCGCGAACCGGCAGAAATGAACTGACTACGTTGAGAAGCGTTGTCTTACCGGAACCGGTACCGCCGGAGATTATTATGTTTTTCCTGATTTTAACACATACTTCGAGGAATTTCGCCATGTCCTGAGTCATGGAGCCGAACTTGATGAGATCATTCACCGTATACGGGGTCTTTGAAAATTTCCGGATTGTTATCGTGGGGCCGACAAGGGAAAGCGGAGGGATGATTGCATTGACACGCGACCCGTCTTTCAATCTCGCATCCACCATCGGCGAACTTTCATCTATTCTCCTGCCCAGGGGGGAAACGATCCTCTCGATTGCCGCCATCACCTGGTTGTCGTCCGCGAACGCAGTGTCAGTCCTGAAAAGGACGCCTTCCCTCTCGACATATACATGGTTCGGCCCGTTCACCATTACTTCGGTTATGTCGTTCATGACAATAAGTTCCTCAAGCGGACCCAGCCCGATGGCCTCGTTGACAAGCTCGGATTCAATTTTTTCAAGTGTCACCCCGTACGGGAGGTTGACAGTCAGCTCGGACAGGATATCGTGAATTGTGGATTTCGCCTTTCCCGCGAGTTCAACTTCGGATGCGCCCGAAATAGCCATGCGTTTCAAATTGAGCCTTTTAATCAGTTCGCCGTGCGCCTGCTTCTTGATTGCCTGCACTATGGGCCTGGCCTCCTCGGAAATACCGGAAATTTTAAGGATGGGAATCTTCTCCCTGCCGTCGGCGCCTTTCAGTTTTTCCGCTGTTTTCGCAATTTCGCTTTCAAGCTTTTCAATTCGGGCGGGATCCGCGAGAATTTTGCTTGTGATTAAAGCTTCCGATTTTTTCTCAGACAGCGGAGTTATGTTCTCCTCCACAAATATTTCCACCATCCCGAGTTTTATGACAGATCCTACGGAAGCCTCAACCGGCTCGGCCCCGATCCGCTGATCGTCAATAAAGGTTCCGTTGCTGCTTCCGGCATCCGCTATTTTCAGTGAAACGTCGGACACAGTCATAAGCGCGTGTCTTGCCGATATTTCCGGGCGGTTGAACTGGATATGCGAGGCGGGACTGCTCCCAAGCCTGTAGACTCCGGGCACCAGCTTGGCCCTGGAATCCGCTTTGTCCGGCTGTTTTATTACGACTGAAAACACGTTCTGATTTCCTTGTTAAATTCAATACTTCGGATATCCAAGATCTTAATCTTCACTTGGTCTTCCCAGTCCTGGACGACGAGCCCACGCCGAAGAGCAGATTCTCCCTTTCCCTCGTATAATCCCCGACATGATCTTCAAGATATTTGAAATTTATGCTCTGGAGATCCTTTATGATCGTGGAATCCTCGTAATTGCGGAGTGTCAGCGTGAGCCTTCCCTTCTGACTTGCGAAAATAAGCATTTCGGCCTCCTTGGGGGTGAGTTCCAATGTCACCGTACTGTAGCTTCTGGTCGCCCCTTTCGCTTCGGGCCCAGGGGAATTGGCCGTCTGCGTACCGGTGGCAAGGACGTGCACACACTGTAATATCGTCAATGTCAGAGTGTCAAGACTTTTATCGCCTTTCATTTCAGGAAAGCGGAAAGTCCCGATGATGTCAACATAATGACCGGGCTTTACGAGGTTGGTCACGGATGAGGTTGTGTCAACGGCGATTGAAACCGCCCTGTAATAGCGGTTCTCCCTGGGTTTCTGGATGATTGCGGCAAGACCTTCGCCCCTCCCGGGCTTATCGGTTTTTATCTGATACCACTTGAGGACTTCACCTTTTTCCACCGTCACATCAACGGGCTTGCCGATTATGTCTTTTCTGTCCTTCCATTCGATTTCGGGATTCCTTTTCGAGTCAATTATGAATCTTTTCGTTTCAACAGCCTCAATGTCATTGATGTTTATCTTGTCGTCTTCGACTTTTGCGACTTTCATTTTTATGAGCGTCACCTTCTGCGCTGCGCCGAGAGCCTTGTCCCGCTCAAGCTTGATCTGGTAATAGGTGAGGATAAACGCAAGCACTCCGAAAAACAATGCAGCCACCAGCAGAAGTTTCTGTTTCATATGAACCCCGGTTTGTTGTTAGGATTATACATCCGATTGCAAAACTCAATTTACAAAGAAGGTCGGGTTTTCTCCTGTCTCCTGAAGAACCCCGACTGCGTCTGCAATTTCCACTTTACTATAATTATAAGAAATACAAAACTCAAGGGAACCTCTGAAAATTCGCATGTCATGCGCCATATGCAAATTTTCAGAGGTTCCCTCAAGAGCCGATTGCAAAACTGCGAACACCGCGGTCCAACGCCAACTCCCGACCCGCCGTTTCACCGATCCGTTCTTACCGGCGACTCAAAATCCCTATCCCCTTGCCATCAACTCATTGAAATAATCCGGGATTTTTGCTTCAAAGGTCATTCTTCTGCCGCTGTGCGGATGGTTAAAAGTCAGGGATTGTGAATGAAGGGCCAGGCGTCCCTCGATCCTGCGATCCCTGGTATATTTGTCATCATTGACGACCGTATGCCCCTTCTCAAAAAAATGGACACGGATCTGGTTTTTCTTGCCTGTCAGCAGGTCAATTTCAAGCAAACTGAGCCTCT
>JBAYFV010000225.1:0-6109 GCA_041666985.1 Victivallales bacterium | reverse complement strand
TTGCAGGATTACCCGGAAGCCCGCCTATGTCATTGCCGGCGTTTTCCGCAGCCTTCTCACCGCACTGAACATCTCCTCCTTTTATCCCCTCTATTGTCTTTTTGACAGACATGGCTCCGTCAATATCCCCCTTCTTCGTCCGGGCCACCATGATTTTATCCAGTTTTTTTACCGCCTCGTCATTTGCCTTTGAAACCGCCACTTCCCTTTCCCGGAGGACGGTCTCCACCTCCCTGTCGGCGGCGGAAACATTGAAACCGGAAAGACAAAGCACAAGACATGCAAGACAAGCTTTTTTCATTTCACAATACCCCATCCGTTTTTTTATTTCGCACAGAAATGTGATACTACAACCGCTCCACATATAAATCAACCCCCGATCCGCGCTTAAAACATTACAGTCCGGAAAAAATCTTTGATTATTCTTGTTTTTCCTTTTGAAAAATCAGGTTTCCCCTGTATTTTGCTGTGCCAATTTTTTCAAAATGAAAATGGCGGAAACCTTTAAAGACAATAATCAACTTTTTTAACAATCGGAGTCATCTGAAAAATGAGTATGAAAAGATTTCTCTTCGGAGGGTCGGCGCTTCTTACAGCAGCCTTGTGTTCAACCTCAACAGTGCTTGCCGGCGAGGCAGACATCAAAATTCCGGATCTGAGCCGGATCACATTCAATATCCTCGGATGCAATGTCCCAGGGCTTTCACTGATGTATGCCGGGCTTGTCGTATGCGCAATCGGCCTTGTTTTCGGATGGGTTCAGTACAAGCAGACAAGAGACCTTCCCGTTCACAAATCCATGGCCGATGTATCGCAGACAATATGGGAAACCTGCAAGACGTATCTTTTCCAGCAGGGGAAATTTCTGGCAATCCTGTGGTTTCTGATCGGTCTCTGCATGGTCTATTATTTTGGATTCCTTAACGAAATGTCGGTATCCAATGTCGCCGTGATTCTCGCATGCTCCGTGCTTGGAATTCTCGGTTCGTACGGTGTCGCCTGGTTCGGCATAAGAATCAATACAAGGGCCAATTCCCGTTCGGCTTTCGCCGCCCTCCGCGGAACTCCGTGGCTCGCCCTCGCAATCCCCCTTAAATCCGGAATGAGCGTCGGACTTCTCCTGGTGAGCGTTGAGCTCTTCTTCATGATTTGCATACTCAGCTTTCTTCCCGAACAGCTTGTAGGCGCATGCTTCATCGGATTCGCAATCGGTGAATCTCTCGGCGCCAGCGTACTCAGAATCTGCGGTGGAATATTCACAAAAATCGCAGACATCGGTTCAGACCTTATGAAGATTGTCTTCAAACTTCCCGAAGACGACCCGAAAAACCCCGGCGTAATAGCCGACTGCACCGGCGACAATGCCGGTGACAGCGTCGGGCCAACAGCCGACGGATTTGAAACTTACGGAGTGACTGGCGTAGCCCTTATCGCATTCCTCGCCCTCGCCCTCGCTACAAATCCGGATCTTTGCGGAAAACTCATCATCTGGATTTTCTCAATGAGAATCCTCATGATCCTCACATCTATCGTGTCTTATTTCGCCAACGATGCTCTTTGCACTGCAAAATATAAGGATGCAAAAGAATTCGATGCGGAACATCCGATGACACAGCTTGTCTGGTTGACCTCGCTTGTTTCGATTGCCGTAACCTACGTTGCCAGCTATCTGCTCCTTCCTCCGCAGACTTATCACAGTCTATGGTGGGTGCTTTCCACCATAATCAGCTGCGGAACCCTTGCGGGTGCGCTGATTCCGGAATTCACCAAGATATTCACGAGCACCAATGCAAAGCATGTCAAGGAAGTTGTCAACTCCTCGAAACACGGCGGAGCTTCGCTCAATATCCTTTCCGGACTTGTGGCCGGCAACTTCTCGGCCTTCTGGCAGGGGCTTCTTATTTTAGTACTGATGTTTGTCAGTTATTTAATCTCCAAAAATCCCGACCTCAGATCAATTTTCCCTATGGGAATGGAATTTGCAGGCCCAATCTTCGCATTCGGCCTTGTCGCGTTCGGCTTCCTTGGAATGGGCCCCGTGACAATCGCCGTGGACAGCTTCGGCCCTGTTTCGGACAACGCGCAGTCGGTTTACGAACTCAGCCGAATAGAATCTGTTCCTAACATAAGAGAGGAAATCAAGAGGGATTTCGGCTTCGAACCCAACTTCGAGACAGCCAAACACAATCTCGAAAAGAACGATGGAGCGGGCAACACGTTCAAAGCCACGGCTAAGCCGGTGCTTATCGGCACGGCCGTTGTCGGTGCGACAACGATGATTTTCGGCATTATCCTCCTTCTCGACAAAACAGTCGCAGTAGGCAAGGTCATAGAGAAACTGAGCCTTGTTCAGCCTGAGATCATCCTTGGAATCCTCATGGGAGGCGCTGTAATCTACTGGTTCACCGGCGCATCAATACAGGCTGTTGTGACAGGCGCCTACAGGGCCGTGGTCTACATCAAGAAAAATATTAACTTTGATGCGGCTACAGCCTCAATAAAAGACAGCAAGGAAGTTGTCAAGATCTGCACCGTCTACGCTCAAAAGGGAATGTGGAACATATTCATCGCAATATTCTGTTTCGCGCTCGCCCTTCCATTCTTCAATCCGTTCTTCTTTGTCGGATATCTTATCGGTATCGCCTTCTTCGGGCTGTATCAGGCGATATTTATGGCGAATGCGGGCGGCGCATGGGACAATGCGAAGAAAATCGTCGAAGTCGACCTCCGCCAGAAAAACACTCCGCTCCACGAGGCGAGTGTTGTCGGCGACACTGTCGGCGATCCGTTCAAGGACACTTCTTCCGTTGCAATGAACCCGGTTATCAAGTTCACGACCCTCTTCGGCCTTCTCGCCGTTGAAATCGCCGTGACCATGAAAGACACCGGCATAAAGACGGCAATAGCTGCGGTGTTTTTCACCATAGCCCTCGTCTTCGTCTACCGCTCATTCTACTGCATGAGGATTCCGGAAGAATAGGCAAAAAACCGTATTGACTTGAAAATCAGAACCCGGACGCTATAATCATGGTGTCCGGGTTCTTTGTTTGAACGGCATATGTCATGCTTTTCCATGTCAGTTCAGTTTTTTCAATAGCAAGTCTCAAAATCATAAACCCCTAAAATCGTCGAATCAACATGTGTCTGGCAATACCAATGAAAATAGTCTCTGTCAAGCCCGACAGATGCACGGGATGCGCCGAATACGACGGCATTGAACGCGATGTGAATCTCTCGCTCGTCGACAAGCCGCAGATAGGCGACTATGTGATCATCCATGCAGGTTTCGCCATCGAAAAATTCAACACCGAGGAAGCGGAAAAGCAACTTGAGCTGTTTCGCGAACTTGCAGAGACTATATCCGGACACAAGATTTGAACACGACCAAAGTAATTTTAAAATAGTTTCAAGGGTTAAGGGAACCTCTCGGAAAACCTCTTGCCTGAAACTCAACACATAAAACTTGAAACTCTGGCAAAATCATGAAATACATTGATGGGTTCAGAAATTCGGAAACTGCCGTTGCCATCAGCAGGCAGATAAAAGAGATCGCCTCCAAAATCAGCCGTCAGATAACAATCATGGAAGTCTGCGGAACGCATACGATGTCCATTGCGAAATTCGCAATCCGAAACCTCCTTCCGGAAAACATCAGGCTTGTCAGCGGCCCTGGCTGTCCGGTGTGCGTGACCCCCCAGGGATATATTGACGCCGCAATCGAACTCGCCGAAAGCGGGAGGGTGATTGTGACATTCGGCGATATGATCAATGTACCGGGCACTTCCTCCAGCCTGTCAAAAGCACGTTCATCCGGAGCCCATGTTGAAACATGCTATTCCCCGGCGGACGCGGTTGAAATCGCAAGGAGGTATCTGGACAGGCAGGTCGTCTTTCTCGCAGTCGGCTTCGAAACTACGGTCGGACCGGTTGTCAGCATTGTCAATTCCGCCATAAAAGAGAAAATCGGAAACCTGAGCCTCTTCACGACATTCAAGCTTATCCCTCCGGCAATGGAAGCTCTCTCCTCCGACAGGGAACTCAACATTGATGCATTCCTCTGCCCGGCCCATGTAAGCGCAGTCATAGGCGCAAAAGCATACGAGCCGTTTTCCGCAAAATACAGGAAACCGTGTGTGATTGCCGGTTTCGAACCGCTTGACATCCTTTCCGGGATAAAGTTGATAACAGCTCAGATTTCAAACGGCGAATTCAAGGTTGAAAACAACTACTCCAGGGTTGTCAAATATGAAGGGAACCCGAAAGCCAGGGCATTCATAAACACATATCTTGAACCTGGCGACGCCTGCTGGCGCGGGATCGGGAATATTCCGGGAAGCGGAATGTCGCTCAGAAAAGAATTTCAGAAATTTGATTCCGAGAAAAAATTCGGAATGAACGTGGATTACAGGATAACTTCCGGCAAGTGCCGCTGCGGAGACGTCTTAAAAGGGAAAATATCTCCGGACGAATGTCCTCTTTTTGCAAAAGCATGCACTCCGTCAAACCCGGCCGGCCCATGCATGGTGAGCAGCGAAGGGACATGTTCCGCCTGCTATAAGTATTCCCGGTAAGCTTCACAACAGATAACCTCCCGAAGAAAGACCTCCTCCGGGATCGGCCGGAATATTTTTTCAAAAAATATTTATTTCATGTTTGCTATTTCATTTTCAGCCCTTAAAATAACGGCCTTGTTTTTTACAGTTAATTTTATAACAGGATTTTCCCGACAATGGCTTCAGTTGCCTTTCTAATGCTGTTTCCCCTGATACCGGCGCTGCTTATGCTTCTCTGCAAATCCCCGGCGCTCAGAAAAGGGATTATCATACTCTCGTCGGCTGTGATAGCCATAGCCTCCCTCAACCTCGCCTTTACCGCACCGAAAAACGCAGCCCAGTATTTTGAAAACACCCCTCATTTCCTCGGATACATAGTGCTCGCAGGTGAAATAGTCCTCGCAATCGCCCTGTTATACATGTGCAGGAAACTTCCAGTCAGGAAATTATGGATACCTCTTCTTGTAGTCATACAGACGGGAATGATCCTCTGGGCCGAACTCTCCGGAAAAATCCCCGAATCAAAACGCATTTTCTTCTTTGACAACCTCTCAATCATAATGGCTGTGATAATCGGGGTCATCGGAAGCCTTATCTGCGTCTATTCGATCGGATACATGAACCATTACCACTCGCACCACCATGAAATCCCCGACCGCCGCAGACTTTTCTTCTTCACAATGTTCATTTTCCTTTCCGCCATGTTCGGGATTATTTTCTCCGACAATCTCGTATGGATATACTTCTTCTGGGAAGTGACCACGTTCTGTTCCTTCATAATGATCGGATATTCCGGAACCGGAGAGGCGGTCGCCAACGCGTTCAAGGCGTTATGGATGAACCTCCTCGGCGGAGTCGCATTTGCCGCAGCTATAATTTACTGTTCATGCAGCCTCAACATCATCGGGCTGGATGAGCTGATCACCTCCGGAAAATCAGCAGCCGTCCTCCTCCCTGTCGTTCTTATTTCATTTGCAGGGCTTACAAAATCCGCACAGTTCCCGTTCTCCGGCTGGCTTCTCGGGGCGATGGTTGCACCGACCCCCGTATCCGCACTGCTCCATTCAAGCACCATGGTAAAAGCCGGTGTCTATATAATTATAAAACTTGCCCCTGCCCTCCACGACACCGTTCCCGGAACAATGATTGCATTTATCGGAGCGGTGAGCTTCGTGTCCTGCTCTCTCCTTGCAGTTTCACAGAGCAATGCAAAACGGGTTCTGGCCTATTCGACAATCGCAAATCTCGGGCTGATTGTCGTTTGCGCCGGAGTCGGTTCGGAACTCGCGCTTTGGGCGGCAATCCTCCTGGTCATATTCCATGCAATCGCAAAAGCACTGCTCTTCCTTTCGGTCGGAACGGTTGAACACCAGATCGGCAGCAGGGACATCGAAGACATGCACGGACTGGTTTCGCCGATGCCCCGGATAACTATGATAATGCTGATAGGAATAACAGGAATGTTCCTGGCGCCGTTCGGAATGCTTATAAGCAAATGGGCCGCCCTTGAGGCGCTGGCCCGGAACAACCCGCTCCTTCCCATAGCCGTCATCTTC
>JBAYFV010000224.1:0-6122 GCA_041666985.1 Victivallales bacterium | reverse complement strand
TGGTTTTGCTTCAGCAAGAGGCAATTTTGAAATTGCCTCAAATGGCAAAAACAAATGATTAAGCATTTGTTTTTGCCATAATACACTACTATTCGTATAAACATTAATTAAGGTTCGTGAACCTTAATTAAATTAAAGGAAGAAAGGGGCTTAATTACCTTCAAATGAAAAAGTTATCTTATCCATATCTCATCCTTCCGCTTTTAACGGGAGCGTTGGTATTCGGATGCGGGAAAATCAAACCCGCAGGGGACAAAGAGCAGCCCTCGTTGGAAACCTCAGGAATACCTGTTGAACAACGTGACCCGAAGCGTCCATGGTGCAGAGAGCACAACCGCTACGAGGTCCGGTGCTGGAAATGCCGTCCTGAGATGCAGGATAAGAAGCGTCCTTATTGCGAGGAGCACGGCCTGTACGAGGACGAGTGTATAATTTGCAATCCAAAAATCAATTCCAAGGTGCAGGCAGACGAACAAGGAGGAACCGCCGAGGAAAAGGTAATGATGTGCAAGGAGCACAATGTTCCGGAAAAGGAGTGTGGAATATGCCATCCTGACCTGATAACACGCATGTCTCCCGGCCAGGGGCTTAAACTTCGTTTGCCATCCGCCACTTCAGCTGAATTGCTCGGAGTGGTTATCGCAGTGCCAACCATTAGCAGCATGAAGGGCGGAATGGAATGCAATGCGGAAATATCCTTCAACCAGAACAAGCTTGCTCATATTGTTGCGCCCGCCGGAGGCATCATCCAGTCAGTTGACGTGGATCTTGGTTCCAAGGTGGAGGAAAACCAGTCAATTGCACGCCTCTGGTCCGCTTCCTTTGCAGATGTGCTGTCGAAAGCCGTATTGACATACAAGACATTTGAGCGCAATCGCAAACTGCGTGCCAGTAACATTTTGCCGGAAAAGGAGTTGCAAGAGTCCGAAGCGGTATTTCATGCCGCAAGCCAGCATGCCCGTACGCTGGGATTCAGCAAGGAGGACATTGAAACATTTGCGAAACGTCCGGACGAATCGGTCTTCCTGGAGATTCGCGCGCCCTTCGCGGGCGAAATTGTGGAGCGCAGCGCAGTACTGGGATCATTGGCTGAAAACGGAAAGCAGTTGTTCATGGTAGCGGACCGCAGCACGGTCTGGGCCATGATCAGCATTCCTGAATCGAACCTTTCCCATGTCAAGGACGGACAGGATGTGGAACTGGTCGTTGACGCATTGCCAGGCCGCACGTTCGCAGGAAAGATCACGTGGATTTCCGCACAGGTCAATGATCATACTCGCATGACCCAGGCGCGTGCAGAGGTGCCGAACACCGACGGGCTGCTTCGCGACAAAATGTTTGCACGTGCACACATACTATCCCGTTCCACCGACAAAGCCTTGATCATTCCCCTGTCCGCACTTCAAAATATTGAAGGCAAACAAGTGGTGTTCATCAAAATATCAGACAATCTTTTTGAAGCGCGCGTCATTCAGGCGGGCGGCAGGAAGGAGGGACAGCTGGAGGTGCTGTCCGGACTTAAGGCAGACGAGCCGGTGGTTATCAACCACAGTTTTGCGCTGAAGTCCCAACTGCTGATTTCGCGTCTTGGTGCGGGATGTGTTGATTAGAACTCCAAAGGATCCGCCATGCTCAACTGGATAATTGACTCTTCCATGCGCAACAGGCTTTTCGTCTGCGTGCTTGGAATTGTCCTTGCGATTGTCGGGATTCGCGCACTGAGCATCCTTCCGATAGATGCTTTTCCTGACACCACTCCGGTCCAGGTGCAGGTAAACACCGTGGCCGCATCTCTTAATCCCGAGGAGATAGAGGCGCAGATTACAATTCCCGTCGAATCTGCGATAGGCGGACTGCCCGGCCTTATCAATGTCCGTTCGATCTCCAAGTTCGGGCTCTCACAGATCGTCGCCACATTTGACGACAGGACATCCATCCTTGACGCACGCCAGCTTGTGAGCGAACGCATGCTGGAGGCGGAACTTCCCGAAGGATTGGCCAGGCCGCAGCTCGGACCTATCTCCACAGGTCTCGGAGAGATATTCCATTATGTCATCCGTTCAGACAACCCCAAATACACGCTTCTGGATCTTCGGGAAATCCAGGACTGGGTCATAAAACTCGAGCTCCGAAAGGTTCCCGGTGTCGCGGAAATCAACTCCTGGGGCGGTTTTGAAAAACAATACCATGTGGTTGCCGACACCAACCGGCTCATCAAATACAATCTCACGCTTGAGAAGCTCATCGGGGCTCTGGAGGAAAACAATCAGAATGTAGGAGGCGGACAGATCACACGCAGCGGGGAGGTTCTCCTTGTGCATGGGGTGGGGCTTGCCACCACCACGGAGCAGATCGGCAACATAGTCATCACGGCAATTGATGGGGTTCCAGTACGCGTACATGATGTGGCGACCGTTCAAATCGGCAGCGAAATACGCCGGGGCGCCACCACTGCGGACGGCAAGGGTGAAGTCGTGCTCGGACTCGGATTCATGCTTATGGGCGAGAACAGTGCGGTTGTCGCCAAGGCGCTCAAGGCGAAGCTTGCGGAAGTGCAGAAGTCCCTTCCGGCGGACGTGAAGGTTGAAGTGCTTTATGATCGGACTGAACTTGTAGACAATGTAATCCGTACTGTCATGCACAACCTCATGGCCGGGGCGCTGCTGGTTATAATTGTGCTTTTCGCCTTTCTTGGGAACTTGCGTGCAGGGCTGATTGTGGCTGCCGCCATTCCCCTTTCAATGCTCTTCGCAGGCACCTTCATGCTGGAAGCCGGTATCGCCGCCAGCCTTCTCAGCCTTGGTGCCATTGATTTTGGACTGATAGTTGACGGGTCGGTGGTGCTGATGGAAAACATGATGAGGCGGCTTGCCGAGCGGCGTCGTGAACTGGGACGCGACCTTTTGGACAGTGAACGCCAGGAAATATTGCGGAGTGCCCCGATGGAGGTAGTCCGGCCAGTAGTTTTCGGCGTAGGCGTCATCCTTATTGTATTCCTTCCCGTCCTGACGCTGGAGGGGATTGAGGGCAAGCTGTTCAAGCCGATGGCACTGACATTGATATTCGCGCTTGTAGGATCCATTCTTCTTGCGTTGACGGTCGTGCCTGTCCTGGCAACCTTTTTTCTTCCCAGAAGAGTTGAGGAGAAGGAGCCCATGCTGGCACGCATTGCACACCGTATCTATGGGCCCGTTCTGGATTTTTCTTTGCGCCACCGCATCCTTACTCTTGCGGTAACGGCGATACTGTTTGCCGTTTCGGCATTTCCAGCCATGCGCATTGGAGGTGAGTTCCTTCCCAAGCTCGGCGAAGGTGCGATTGTGTGCAACATGGTGCGTCTGGCAGGTATTTCGGTGAATGAGTCGGTCGCGCAGAATCTCCTCGTGGAACAGGCTCTCAAGAAAAATTTTCCGGACGAAATAGAGCACATATGGACCAGGCTGGGCACTGCGGAAGTCGCAACAGATCCGATGGGCGTGGAACTGTCCGACATCTTCATCTCCCTGAAACCGAGGGGACAGTGGAAAAACGCCCGTTCACAATCAGAGCTGGCCGACAAGATGCGCGCAATCACCGCTCAAGTCCCGGGGATGCGCCCTTCATTTACACAGCCTATCGAGATGCGCCTCAATGAAATGATCGCCGGCATCCGTTCCGACATAGGCATCAAGATATTCGGAGACAATCTCGACGAACTCCGCCGCCTTGCGGAAGAAGTCCAGTCCGTGCTTGTCAATGTCCGGGGTGTCAATGAGGTCAATGTCGAACAGATTTCCGGCCAGCCGGTACTGCAGGTCAAAATTGATCCGCAGGCCATTGAAAGATTCGCTGTCTCAACAAGGAGCGTGCTCAACGTAGTCGAGGCCGTCGGCGGCAGAAAAGTCGGAGAGATCCGCGAGGGGCAGAGAAGATTCGACATGGTTGTGCGGCTCCCTGACCGGCAGCGGACGGATCCGGAAGCGCTTGCAAACACCCTTATCCCTTCGGAGACAGGTCCTGTGCTTCCGCTGAACCGTGTTGCGCGGATAACCGAGACTGAAGGCCCCTCGACAATCAACCGTGAATGGGGCAAGCGCCGGATCACCATCCAATGCAATGTGCGTGGCAGGGATGTCGCCGGATTCGTCGCCGAGGCGAAACGGAAGATAGCCGGCAAGGTGAAAATGCCTGAAAACTACATCGTCGAGTGGGGAGGGCAGTTCGAAAACATGGAGCGCGCCAACAACAGGTTGCTTCTTGTCGTCCCGATGGCGCTCGGACTGATATTCATACTGCTGTTTTTCAGTCTGGGCTCAATACGCGATGTCCTGATTGTCGCAACCGGCATCCCTCTAGGTGCAATAGGCGGAGTCCTTGCGCTCTGGCTCCGGGGTATGCCCTTCACTGTCAGCGCAGGCATAGGTTTTATCGCCCTGAGCGGTGTGGCAATCCTCAACGGGCTTGTGCTTGTCACATTCATCAGGCAGAAGCTTGAGGCGGGCGGAACCGTTGAAACCGCAGTGCGCAACGCCTGCATTGTCCGTCTGCGCCCTGTGCTCATGACTGCACTCGTCGCCGCAGCCGGATTCATGCCCATGGCTGTAAATACAGGAGTCGGAGGGGAAATCCAGCGCCCTCTAGCCACAGTCGTCATTGGCGGAATATTGACAAACACACTCCTGACGCTTGTATTGCTCCCGGTACTGTATTCCATCTTGAGACGGAAATCCGGGGAAAGCGCTACTCCGTAGGCTAAAGCAGACATATTTTCCTGTGAGTTGTAACATTTTCAATTTTCGGTCGTCTTCATACTATGAAAAGTTTAAAAGAAAAAGATTTTTTGAATCAGCTCACTGAGAAATCAAGAGCCAGCGGGGATCTGCATGCCCTGGGGATGATATATGAATATTATTATCCCAAGATTCTCAAGTACATGTATTACCGGAGCAACCGCTCGAATTATGAGGATTTGACAGCCGAGACGTTTCACAAGGTCATAAAAAGCATAGGATCCCAAGAGGGCAATTTCGAGGCCTGGCTTTACAAGATAGCGGAGAACGTGGTCAAGGATTTCTATAAATCGAAAGGATCCAAGATGAGGCTTTGGGAGAACATACTGAAATTTGAGAAAGGCCCGGACAAGAGCGGCGGAGCCCTTGCCGGGACGGAGTTAAGGATGGATATTCACGGGGTTCTTGAAAGCCTGGATGACGAAAAGAGGAAGATACTCACCCTGAGATTCATCCAGGGGTTCAGCTCGGAGGAAGTGGCTGAAATAACAGGAAAGACATCCGAGGCGGTACGTGTAATGCAGTTTCGTGCGCTTGTCGAACTGAGAAAAACGATGTTGGAGGAGGCGGCAAGATGAAAGAAAGCATGGAAAATATCTTTGATCGCTGCTTTGAAGATGTTGCCGGCGGCAGGAATCCCGAGGATGTCTTGGCCGGATACAAAGGGCATCCGGAATATGGGCAGCTCAGGGAAATGTTTTATTTCGCATTGGATCTGAATAAGCTTCGGGCGCCCCCGGCAACAAAAACTCCGGATTTTTCTTCTCTGTTGAGACTACAGGCAGAAGGTTTGTCTAAAAAGAAACTTTCCCGTTCTTCCCGGATGATCACGCGTATTGCCGCATCATTTGTCCTGATATTTCTTCTGCTGACAGGCACTGCACAGGCATCAGGCGGGGCAATTCCGGGAGACCTGCTCTATCCGGTCAAACGCAATTTCGAAAAAGTCCAATTCGCATTCATTTTTGACGGTAAACACAAAGCCGAATTCAAAATGGACTGTTCCAGCCTCCGTTTGTCCGAAGCCATGGAACAGACTAAAAGATGCGGGAAAACCGACACCGGACTTTTCTCATCGATGTTTGACGATTCCAGATATGCCCTGGAGAAGGCCTACTCGCTTCCCGACTCTGACAGGGATGAAATAATTTTCCGCACCGCATATCTCATTAAAAAGCAGAAAGAGGGAATGAACACGATATATAAATCCGCATCAGAAAACGATAGGCCGAAAATATCCCATTATCTCTGCGCCTGCGGCAAAAGGGATGATCTGATGAGCAGTGTACTTGGAATAAAAATCTCTCTTCCGTCGGAAATCAGCTGTTCCGATATGGATACCTGTTGCGGCTG
>JBAYFV010000223.1:0-6155 GCA_041666985.1 Victivallales bacterium | reverse complement strand
ATGCCTGTTACGGGAAAAGACAATTATACGGCCAATGAAATTACGGTGCTCGAAGGGCTTGAGGCGGTTCGCAAACGTCCCAGCATGTACATCGGCGACACAGGGCTCCGCGGACTGCATCATCTGGTATACGAAGTTGTAGACAACAGTATTGACGAGGCTCTCGCCGGCCATGCAAAAAACATTGACGTGGTGATTCGCGTTGACAACAGCGTCTCCGTCAAGGACGACGGGCGTGGAATTCCGGTTGACATGCACAAGGAGGAAGGCAAACCCGCCGTTGAAGTTGTTCTGACAATCCTGCACGCGGGCGGAAAATTCGACCACAACTCCTATAAGGTCTCGGGCGGCCTCCACGGTGTCGGCGTGTCCTGCGTGAACGCCCTCAGCGAATGGCTTGAAGTCGAAGTCCACAGGGATGGATACGTCCACAACATCAGGTTTGAAAGAGGCAAGACGGTCAGTCCGCTCCAGAAAGTCCGTCCCACAAACCTCAGGGGGACAACAGTCACATTCAAGCCGGATTCACAGATATTCCCGGAAACAGTCTATGTATGGGACACCCTTGCAAACCGGCTCAGGGAGCTCGCGTTCCTCAACAGGGGGATAAAGATCAGCCTCAAAGATGAACGCAACCCGAATGAAATCCGCGATGAAACCTTCTGCTACGAAGGGGGAATAGTCGAGTTCATCAAACATCTGAACGCGAACAAGATTCCCCTTCACAAGGACGTAATCTACCTGAGCAGGGCGAAGGACGGCATAGAAGTCGAACTTGCCATGCAGTACAATGACACATTCACTGAAACTATTTTCAGCTATGTCAACAACATCAACACCATTGAGGGGGGTACTCATCTTTCAGGGTTCCAGACCGCGCTGACGAGAACTATCAACAACTATGCCAAAAACTCCAATCTCCTGAAAAATGAAAAACCGGTCACCGGAAACGATACCCGCGAGGGACTTACGGCGGTAATAAGCGTGAAAGTTCAGGAGCCTCAGTTCGAAGGGCAGACCAAGACCAAGCTCGGGAACGGGGAAGTGAAGGGGATTGTGGATTCGGTTGTCAACGACGGACTTTCCGCGTTTCTCGAAGAAAATCCGCAGACCGCCAAGGAAGTCATAAGCAAGGCTCTGACGGCTGCGCGCGCCAGAGAGGCCGCGAAGAAGGCGCGCGAGCTTGTGCAGAGAAAAGGAGTCATGGACGGTTTCTCCCTTCCGGGAAAACTTTCCGACTGCTCTGAAAAGGATCCGGCAAGATCGGAAATCTACATTGTCGAAGGTGATTCGGCAGGCGGTTCCGCAAAACAGGGGAGGGACAGCAAATTCCAGGCCGTTCTGCCGATACGGGGAAAATTGATCAACGTCGAGAAGGCAAGACTGGATAAAATCCTTCAGAACAAGGAAATCCAGTCTCTGATTGCCGCCGTAGGATGCGGGGTCGGACAGGATGAATTCGATATTGCAAAAGCCCGTTATCACAGGGTTGTGATCATGACCGACGCAGATGTTGACGGTTCACACATCCGCACCCTTATCCTCACATTCATATTCCGCCAGATGAAACCCCTTATCGACGCCGGATATGTGTATATCGCAAAGCCCCCCCTGTTCAAGGTGAGGAAACGCAAGAAGGAAAGATACATTGACACTGAAGAACAGCTCGACAAATATCTGATTGAACTCGGGCTTGAAGAAGCCCAGGTCTTCAGGATTCCGGGAAAGAAAATGGATGCCGACGAACTTTCAAAATCAATTGAAATCCTCAATTCGGTGCAGCAGATAGCTGCGGGACTTCAGAGGCATGGAATTGAACCTGAAAAATTCTTCCAGACGATCCAGAACGGAAAATTCCCGCTTGCGAAGATTATTGTCCGTGAAAACGACGGGACTGCTTCTGAAGCATATGTCTATTCCGACAAGGAGGAGGCTGAGATAATTGATGCCGCCGAGAAGAGGCTTACACGCCAGAAGGAGGATGAATTCTTCTCCCTCGAACCTGAAATAATTGATGAGGATGGAAAGGTCATCCAGAGCAAACGGGAGCTGCATCCGAATATTGACGTGGTGACCATATATGAATCCAAGGCTTGCGAGGATCTTGCCTCAAACCTGTCAAAATACGACCTTGACATTCGCGCTCTTTATTCCGGAAAGGAACCCACTTTTGAGCTTATCATCGGCGATGACGGCAAAAAAGTTGAGTTGAATTCGCTCATTCAGCTTTTTGAGGAGATCAAAAAGCTCGGACGCCAGGGTCTCTATATCCAGCGCTACAAGGGTCTCGGTGAAATGAATGCGGAACAGCTCTGGGAAACCACCATGGATCCGAGCCAGCGCAAGATGATAAGGGTGACAATGGAGGACGCTGTCGAAGCCGAACGAATCTTCACCCTCCTAATGGGAGATGAAGTGGATCCCCGCAGGGACTATATTGAAAAATATGCGTCAAGTGTAAAGGATCTGGATATTTAAGGAGGATCCCGTCCTCTATCCAAATTCGAAACCCAACTTGCCGGACGAGTCCGAAACAAAGACACATGTCCGTGAAACCTAAGACACCAGGGGGATGGAAACTGTGAAAAAACTCATGCGCGGACTAAGTAAATATGGCAGCGGCATAGACAGGCTGTTCATAATTCTGTTCAGCCTGCTGTTAATCGCATTGATGTCATTGCTGTTTTCCGTCTACCGGAATTTCATGGAGGAGAAACGGAAAGCCTTTCAAAATGAAGCTTTTTACACCTCTAAAGTCTACGCCGAACTTATTGAATCCAATATTTCACGTCTCAGGGAAAAACTCCAGCAGCTTGCAGTCACACCCTCCATAATAAATCTCGCCGCCGGCGGCGAATCAATAATGACGGATCTTTATGAATTTCACAATGATAAGGATTTTGTAAGGGCGATTACAAGAATTTCACCGGATATGCAGACATTGTTCACGATCCCCATGGATTTGTCCGTAGAGGGCGACCTGGCCTCCCATAGCTATTTACAGGATGCACTGAAGGCAAAGCGGACGATTGTCAGCAACCCTTTCAGCATAGCGGAAGGGTTCAAGGTCGTGGCCATGTCCGTTCCCGTTTTTGACAATGACAGGTACACCGGCTCCTTGTCCATTCTTATTGATTTTGACGCTCTTTTAAAATCCTATCTGGGCAAAATCCAGGTGAGGGGAACCGGAAAATCCTGGGTGGTGGACAGCGAAGGCAACACCATTCTCCTTCCCGGCTATTCCGGCAAAATAAGCTCAATATCCCTCAAAACCGAGCTGAGAATTTCTCTTCTCAAGGAGATGCAGAAAGAAAAAGAAGGCATCACAAAATACAAAATCGTGGATAAGGGCGAAATTGACAGATATCTGTCATACAGCATCATCCGGCTCGGGAAAAACCAGTTCTGGTTTGTATGCATTGACGCCTCGGAAAATGAAATCGCCAACTCACTTCCGCATTTCGATTTCATTGAACCGTATTGCATATATCCCCTCATTACGTTCGTGCTTATGGCGACTTTGCTTGTGATCAGTTATATCCTGATGGCAAAGCAATATGCCCGCCTACTTGAAAAACAGCTGCTTCAGGCGCAGAAAATGGAGACATCCGCAATTTTCATCAACGGGATCGCCCATGATTTCAACAGTACCATCCAGCTTATGAAATGCATCCCCGAGTTGCTTAATGCAAATAACGGCAAATCTTCCGAAAATGATATAAAACTTATTTCGGAGATAACTGAAAGAGCCTCCAAGCTTACATCGCAGCTGACAAATTTCTATCTCAGGACGACTTCACAGTATGACAATGTAGATTTGAATAAATGCACCGAAAACACCGCGAAAATCCTGCGCCGCTTTTTTGACAGGAAAATTTCAATAGAGACTGAATTTGCGAATGACATTCCCTTCCTGAAGGCGTCAATTTCTGAAATCGAACAGCTTCTCATGAATCTTTGCATCAATGCCCGCGACGCCATGCCAAAAGGGGGAACCCTGTTCTTGAAAACTGAATTCATTCCCGTTGACAGTCCGGATATTCCGCTGAGGAAACTTTCCCGGACTCCGCATATTCTTTTAACTGTCTCAGATACGGGAACCGGAATGTCAAAAGAAGTTCAGAAAAACATATTTGTCCCTTTTTACACGACAAAGGGGACAAAGGGAACTGGAATTGGACTTTCGACGGTCTCAATTATCGTTGATAATTTAAAAGGCCGGATATTTGTGGAAAGCAAAGAAGGGGAAGGCAGTAAATTCAATATTTATTTGCCTGTGGAAATAAACAAATGATGAAAAATGCAAATCCTAAAAAAGTAAGGGCTCTTGTAATCACCGGATTCGGACTGAACTGTGAAGCTGAAACTTCAGCGGCCTTCCGCATCTGCGGGGCCGCACCCGAGCAGATACACCTCAACGATCTTCTTGACGGCAGCCGCAGCCTTGATGAATTCCATATACTTGTTTTCATCGGCGGCTTCTCGTTCGGCGACCACCTCGGCGCAGGCACCATCTTCGCCAACAGGATAAAATTCCGCATGCGGAAACAGCTTGAAAAATTTGTCTCCGCCGGCAAGCTCGTAATCGGCATCTGCAACGGTTTCCAGACACTCACCCGCCTGGGGCTTGTTCCGGCGCTCGACGGCAAATATTTCACCCAGCAGGTCGCCCTCGCCCACAATGACAGCGGAACCTTCCGTGACGACTGGACACACCTTAAAGCCAACCCGAAATGCAATTGCGTTTTCACCAAGGGGATTGACCGTGTTTTTCTTCCAATCCGGCACGGTGAAGGCAAGTTTGCGGCGGATGATGATGTTCTGAAGAGAATCGAAAAAGAGAATCTTGTTGCGCTCAGATACTGCGATCCGAAGGGGAACGTTAAATGCGGATTCCCCGACAATCCAAACGGCTCCCTCAACGGCATAGCCGGAATATGCGACACAACAGGGAGGATTTTCGGCCTCATGCCTCATCCCGAAGCACATCTTTCGCCTTTCAATTCCCCGAACTGGACAACTGAGAAAATCGAAGGAAACCTTCCCAAAGAAGGACAGGGTGTAGTATTTTTCAGGAACGCAGTAACTTTCGCGGCGGAAAACCTGATATAGGTTTTCGTGGTTTATATCTTCTGTGTATTCAGTGTGTCCTGTGGTTATAAAATTGGTTGCGGCGTAAGTTGCTCCAGGATCTTCGTGGTGAAAAATTCCCTTGCATCTTCCGGAAGAAAAGTTATTTTGAAGAACTTGACACATGGAGGCAACATCATATTTGGTATCAGGCAGACGGATTTGACGTTTCCGGAGTTGAAGCACCCGAAAAAGTGTCCGGCGATTTCCTTACGACCCTCAGAGGGGAGAAGTTCAACATCCCCCTTACTTCAAAGCCTCAGATTTTCAACGGTGGCTCTCTCCTTTTCGATGTCAGACTTCTCTCGGAAGGAAATATTTCCGAACCTCGTAATCCTCTTCTTATCCGGGCTTTCAGGGCGTTGAACCTTGCAGAGGAAATAGGTTCAGGCTTTGTCAAAATATTCGACGGATGGAAGGCTGCGAATTTCGCAATACCCGAAGTAGTATCAGACCGGCGCAACAACTTTTGCCGTCCGACTTTCAGTTTCAAGAAGTCCGACGGAACGGCGATTGCACCTGCAGGCGCACCTGAAAACAGTAAAAATCCGCCTGTAAAAGAAATGTCAGACTTGAAGTCTCTTGAACTTAAAATCCTTGATTTGGTTTCTGAAAACCAAGAAATCACGTATGACGAGTTGGCTTCAACATTGAAAATTAATAGGGATACTGTGAGGGTCTATATGAATGCGTTAAAGGGAAAAGGATTTATCGAGCGCTTGGGTTCAGACAAAACCGGGAAGTGGAGTCTGAAAATTATCCTTGCCATCATCTCCTTATTATTCAATTAGTTATAATTAATCACTATTATTTTAATGTTATTACTTGACATTATTTCAGACACGCCATATAATAATAATGTTTACAATGCCTATAAACATTCTAGATATAAAAATATGTAAGAGAGCCGATTTCAAAACTCAAATTTAAAGGAGCGCGGGTTTTCTTACCCGCGGAAATCTAACTCAAGCGGCGGACTGGAAAGTCCGCCCTCCGTTAGTTTTGAATCGGCTCAGGGTAGTTTT
>JBAYFV010000222.1:0-6178 GCA_041666985.1 Victivallales bacterium | reverse complement strand
GCTCTACAAAGGCCTCGATATCGGCACCGCCAAACCAGACAAACAGGAAAGAGAGATTGTCCCGCATCATCTCATCGACATCTTTGAGATTTCCGAACGCCTTGACGTCTTCCGCTATGTCGAACTGGCCGACAGGGCAATCTGCGAAATCCGCAGCCGGGGCCATATCCCCGTGATTGCCGGAGGCACGGGAATGTACATCCGCGCCCTGCTCTACGGACTGGATCCGCTCCCGTCAAACCCGGAACTCCGCACAAAACTGGATGCCGAATTCGACAGCGAATCCGGATTTGAGAAACTCAAGGAATTGATGTCGGCCAAAGATCCCGGGGATTTCCAGCGGTGGAAGCAGCACAGGCGAAAACTCATCAGGGCTCTGGAAGTCTTTGAAATCACCGGAAAATCCATCACGGAACTTCAGAAAACATGGAAAGAGAACCCCTCCCTCAGATATGATGTATTTGCAGGAACACTGGTGTGGGACAGGGAAATCCTGAAGCGGAGGATTGAAATCCGCACCGACAAAATGCTCCGGTCCGGATGGATTGACGAGGCGGCGGAAATGATAAGACAAGGTCTTTTACATTCCCCCACCGCTCACCAGGCGCTCGGTTATAAAATCATCGCGGAATATCTGGAAGGCGGAATCAGCCATGAAACCATGCGTACCAGAATCATAACCTCAACCTGGCAGTACGCCCGCCGGCAAATCACCTGGTTCAAAAACCAGCACCCGGAATCAGTCCCGATCAATATGCCCGTGGATATGGAAAAACTGATTTGCGGAATACGAAGGCAGTCACATGATTATTAAAAAGAATTTTTCCCTTGTGCTGACTCTTACTTCTGCTGTCGGAATTTCATATCTGACATACTACTCATTTCTTGAAACGGAATTTTCCGGTAAAATCAGAGAGATCCGCAAGGCTGGATATCCTGCAAGTCCCGAAGAACTGGAAAAGTGGTATCCGGGAACAGCTCTTGCGAGCTTGACTACCAACAAATTCGACTCAAATTCAGTGTTCATTATTTGTAGTTATACTCGATCAGGCTCTATTTACTTTCCACAGATATGGGGGTTGTCTCTGTGGAACCGCAGTTTGGACATTTCCGCATTTGAAGCACATAGTTGAACGTATCCATGGTCTTCATTTTCGACATGCCCCCGGAGGGAGCCTTGTTAATCGGAAATACCGGAAATTCAAAATCGCATTCATCACATTTGAATGCATATCCCAGCAGTTTGCCACATTTTCCGCAGGTGCATCTGGGATCATGCCTGTCATTTATGTCCTTTATCAGCTTTACGCCCTGGTCTCCGCACGACGAACACTTAACAACACGAAGCGCACCCTCTGGGGGCGGAGTGCGGGAAAAATACTGGATGTAAACAACGACACCCAGGACAATTGCCAATATTGCAAGGATCGCAAGGCTTATCACGCGTCTGTTTTTAACGAGCGCCAATATCATTTCCATTGTTCTCCGTCCTTTCCCCTACTCTTTTCCCATATCATAATGTCCGTATATCTCCTTGTCCGGAAGCGCCCGTTTATAAAGGAGGAATTCATCCATTTTCCCCTTGAAAAAGAAATTCAGCATAAGTTCATTGCTGAGAATTCCAGGCTTGGTTTTGTCATATGTCTTCGGACTCCAGTATTTCCTGTAGCATCCTGCTGCTCCGAGGACAAGAGGCACGTTCATTCCTGCACCGCTACAAGCCTTCCATCCCGTGGCGGAGGCAGTGTTCGGGTTCTCATTTGTCGTACTGATGTAAGCTCCTAGAGGCTCTCCGTTAACGAATGTCATGATCTGTCCCTTAGGTTCCCCTGAGTCGTCGAAACCGATATGGGTATAGCGCAGCGCCAGATGAATCCAGCCTTTTTCTTCAAAATCCACATCTGTATTAAGCCATGTCGCGCATGTCGTAAAAACATCCACATCAAAAGTTCCCTGTCCGAATGACCCCTTAAACGGATTGGAATATATGTCATATTGGCAGGCGGCATCTTTTGCGGTTCCCCACAAAGACTTGGAAAAGGGACAGTCGCCCAGTTCCATCTTGTCAAACTTGACCCAGCACATGACGGTAAAATCATCCATCGGCGTGAAATCCAGCCCCTGGGTTCCGGGTATCAGTATATACGTATCCGCTCCGTTAAACTGCAATGCCTTCTTAAATCCGTACCTGCTCCATCGTCCGCCCGAATTAAGCCATTTAAAATTATTGACTGTGGTGCTGCTGCTGTTGTTCTTCATCAGGTGTCCGTCATATTCATACGCCTTGAAGTTTTCCACATCGGCGCCTGCGCATATGTTGGTGAGCGTGTTTCCCTGCCCCTCCTGAAAATTAAAGTTCACTATGCATGCGGGATCATTGGCGCACTGCCTGTTGAAAGCGAACCAGCGGATGAATTTCGCCCTGTCCTTGGCCCGGTACAAGGTCGGAAGAAAGATTGCGGCGAGGATCGCAAAAATAATAAACACGATCATTATCTCAACGAGGCTGAAGCTTGAACGGATCCGTCTTCCAGACGCACCAAAAGTTTTCATGTTAGAAGCCTCCCTTTTTTCCGCCCGTTAATCTTCACGTCAAAAATCAAGGTTCATCAAGCATAAACAATGCCACTTATACTCTATCAAGGGTGAAAATTTAACTTAGCGTATGGAGATTACAACTCACAATGGTCAATTTCAAGGGGGATTGAATCACGGGGTTGACATAGTTTTTTCACTCGGTATTTTAAAGGGAACTTCTAAAATATGACATACGGCGCGCAAAAGTGAATTATGGATACTATCATTCAGAATCTTGAGAACTTATGCCTTGAGTCGGAGAAACTCGCCAAGACATCCAACTGGAAAGACGTTGAGTCGTTTTTCACCGAAACCGAACAGAAATGGAAAAGTCTTGACCCGGAAGGCACACATCCGGAACTTAGAAAACGCTTCAACGACGCGCATTCCGCATTTAGCACACGCCTTTCAAACGATAAGACCAGGAGAGCCAGAATCGCCGAAAGGGAAGCGCTCTGCGAAGAAATAGAAAAGTGCTCCGCCTCGCAAAATCCTGCGGAATTCGCAGGTCGTGTCAAAAAAATCGAATCCGACTGGAGAATCCTGCCGGGGATCCCGGAAGCATATCTTGAAATCCTGCAGAACCGTTTTGAAAATGCCGTACAGGTTTTCTCAAAACAAGCCGAAATCCTTCATGAACGTCTGCCCGAGATAGAACATCTCTGCAAGATTGCGGAGGGGCTTGCCGAAGGATCGGAATGGAAGAGCGCAGAGAAGGAGCTTAAGAAGATAAAAGAAAGGTGGATTCACGTCGTCTCCGAAATCCGCGGAATAGAGCAGTTCAGGGAACGTTTTGACAAGGCGGTTGAGAATTTCAGCAGCAGGAAGACCGAGTTCACAAACACGATTGATGCGGAAAGGAAACTGCTCGCGGAGCTGTGCGGGGAAATGGAGACATGCCTGAAAGCGGAAGATCTGAAATCAGTGCTGCCCAGGGTGAAGGATATTAAATCAAGATGGAAAGTTTCCGAAATCAGCGACTTTGAAAAGGAGAAACTCCAGAAACATTTCAAGTCCCTCCTCCATTCCTACCATAAGAAAATAAACGAGATATTCGAAGAGGAGGACTGGAGCAGGTGGGAGAACTACACAATGAAACTCGGACTCTGCGAAAAAGCGGAGAGGCTTTTCGCGGAAACCAGTTTCCATATCCGCTCCCAAGCCTTGAAGATCCTGCAGGACGAATGGAAACGCATCGGCAGCGTGCCAAAGGAGAGATCAAATGAGCTGTGGGAGAGGTTCCGTTCAAACTGCGACAAGATATATCAGACGTGCAGGGAATTTTTCGAGGAGCAGAACAGGTTGCGCGCCGAACATCTGCTGAAAAAGACAGCCCTCTGCGAACAGGCGGAAGCGCTTCAGGACTCGGAAGACTGGGAAAACACCGCCGACAAATTGAAAAGCCTTCAGTCGGAATGGAGCGGAATCGGCCCGGTGCCCAGGGGGAAGGAAGAGGAAATTTTCCAGCGTTTCAGGAAACCCTGCAACATTTTCTTCGAACGGCGCAAAACCCACTACAAGGAGATCCACAGAATCCAGTCCGAAAACAAAAAAGTCAAAATTTCACTCTGTGAAGAAGCCGAATCCCTTATGAACAACCAGGACTTGAGACAATCGCTCCGTATCGCTTCGGACTTACGCGGCAAATGGAGAAACGCCGCTCCTGCCGGAAGAAAAGACGATCACACTCTTTGGGGGAGGTTTAATTCCGCACTGAAAAAATTCTATGGGAAAGTCGACCTGTCAAGAAACGAAAATCTGCTGAAAGCGCAGAACATATGCACTGAAATTGAAAGGCTCTCCGATTCCGAGGAACTGAGAACAGACTGCGAAAAAGTGGCCGAAACCATCAGGAACCTGATAGATGAATGGAGGAATATCTGGCCGCTTCCGAGAGACATGGAGAAAGAAATGGAGGACAAATTCCATTCCCTGCTGAGACTGTCCGAAGCAAAATACCATGAATCCCGCCGTGAACTGCAATCAACTTTAGAGAGGAATACCGACGCCAGGGAAAAGATACTCGTGGAAATTGTCGGATTTGCGTCTCTGGAAAATGCCCTGGACGGCAACATCGAAGAAGCCGTGTCCGGATTTGAGGGCAAATGGAATTCCATCGGGCCTGTTCCAAAGGAAAAAAACGACGAACTCGATTCAAGATTCCGCGAAACATTGAACGCACTGAAGAACAAGGACACAGGATTTTTCAGTTCCTCCGCGCTGAAACAGCAGGAGAATCTAAAGATCAAGAAGGAGCTGTGCGTAAAACTTGAGCAGCTTGCCGGTTCGCCGGTTACTGATGGCATTGAACCTGAAAAAGGGGTTTCCGTTGATCTGATAGATGAACTCAGGCTTGCGATAGAAAGCAACTTCGGAATGTCGGATCAGCTGAAGAAAGAGAACATGGGCGAAACAATGGCCCGCTTCGACAAGATACAAAGGAAATGGGGGGAAACCGGACCTGTCCCGCCAGGAGAACGGGGAAAACTGGAAATACGCTTCAAAAACGCCTCCGAGTCTTTCAGGAAAAAATATGCGGGCAGGACAAGAAAATGAGAATAAAAAACACCATGGGAAATTCCATCTGTACCTTGAGCCTTCATGGACGTAACGATACTTGTCCATCTAGACTTATGGGATTTAAAGAATAAAACAACACTTATCAGTCTTAAATCCGACGGGATTCAGAAAGGTTTCGGCACGACGCTTTTCATAAGAACTAATTCCGCAAACACTGAAAATGCTGTCAGCGACGTCAAGATTGACACGCTTCGAACATTGCTTATAGATTTCAAGAAAAAAATCGCAGGGATTCGTTTTCAGCCTGCTCCCCCGCCCTATCCGAAAAGCGAACAATTGAGGGAATTGCAGAAGTAGTAAGAAATCAGTCAGTTCTTGACATCTTTATTCATGTTTGTCTCCGGTTTCGCATCGGGTTTCAACTTGGATTCCGCTTTCTCGGTTTCCTTTTGGAATTTCTCGCATTCATCGTGGCTCAGCATTCCGTCGCCGTTGGTGTCAATTTTCTTAAAAGTCTCTTCGCCAATGAAATTCCCGTGCGCTTTTTTTGCGGACTCCACTTCCTGCCGGTCCAGCTTTCCGTCCTTGTTCTGGTCCGCCCCGCTGAAATTCTCCTGTTCCCTCATCTTCTTAAGCCTTTTTGCAGCCAGTCTTCCAACCATGAACCCGCCTCTCGGAAAATCCTCGGCACTGATAAGATCAGTTGAAAAGAACGAAAGCACCACAACCGCCGCCAAAAAACACTTTGTCATTCTCATGTTAAACCACCTTATTAATTGACAGAAATTTTGATTTTCATTTGGCTGTGAAAATAGCCGGAGAGGGAGTATAAATCAAGTAAACCCAGAGCAAAAGATACCGGTTTCCGTTCTCAATACGCGCAGATAAACAAGTAGAGCCCGTCCACAAAAACAGCTTTTTGTGGACGGGCTCTAGAACATAAAAAAATAATGCAGATAACTGAGGTAATTTCAAAACTACCCTGAGCCGATTCAAAACTAACGGAGGGCGGACTTTCCAGTCCGCCGCTTGAGTTAGATTTCCGCGGGTAAGAAAACCCGCGCTCCTTTAAATTTGAGTT
>JBAYFV010000221.1:0-6200 GCA_041666985.1 Victivallales bacterium | reverse complement strand
GCCGCTGCATGGAATCTGCCTGTGTCAGCCGGCAGCATCATCGTTCTTGACCGCGCCTACCTCGATTACTCTCTTCTGTATCACTACCAGCAAAAAGGCATATTTTTTGTAACCCGCCTAAAAACGTTCCGTCTTTTGTAACATAATATCGTAATATCAACACCTTACAATCCTATTTTACTTAGATAAATACTCCCACAAGCTCCTTGCTTATTTTTACGATAACCATTATGATTCATGCTGTAATTTTGACCTTTTGGGAGTGCGAATGAGAGAGAAAGAAGTCATAGTCGCCGGATACTGCAGAGTCAGCACGCCGATGCAGGTTGACGGGCTGTCGCTCGATGTCCAGCAAGAGCAGATTGAGAAATACATCCGCTCCCGGGGCTGGAAGCTCTACAAGATTTTCATCGAAACGGGCTACAGCGGCAAAGACTTTGAGCGCCCCCGATTTCAGGAAATGCTGCGACACCTCCATGCCGGAAAATTCGGCGTTATCGTAGTGCCGAAGATCGACCGGTTTGCAAGAAATATACGTCTTCTGCTTGAAATTGTCGAGAACGACCTGAAGCCTAATAATGTGCAGCTCGTCTCAGTTTCCGAGAACATTGACACAACGAATCCCGCCGGAAACACCCTGTTTCAGATAATGGGTATATTCGCAGCGATGGAGCGTGAGCGGATTTCGGAGAGAATCACGGACAGTCACAGAAAGAAGGCGCTTACCGGCCCTGTTGGTGGGAGCAAGCTCGGATACAAATTCGATAAGAACGGTGAATGCAGGATTGATTCAAAGGGCGCCGATGTCGTAAGAATGATATTCAGGCTCTATGTCAAAGAGAATCAGACGCCGGTACAAATCGCAAATCATCTCAGGGAAAAGGACATAAAAAGCGTTTACGAAAAGTACATGTGCTTTCGCGTTATTCAGCGGATTCTGAAAAACGAAGCGTACATCGGGCGGTTCATTTACGGACGCAAGAAAATCATCAACGGAAAAGTCGTTCGTATGCCGGAATCCGAATGGATCATCGTTGAAAGAAAAGACCTTGCGATAATAGATAAGAAAACATTCTCGGCTGCACAGCGGAAACTTCAGAAAAACAAACGGCAATACGACAAAAGCAGGGGTATCGGAGATGGTAACAAGCCTGTTCAGAAGACACCTTACGAGAACCTGCTCGAGCGGGATATGGTAACATGCGGTCATTGCAGTGGCCGAATGGGCACACGCAAGCCGGGATATCAGCCACGAAAAGCTGTATCACCCTCCTATTCATATTTCTGCACGACGCGAGAACAATTTGGAAAAAGCCGCTGTAGCGCGCGAAGTGTAAAATCAGGCCTTATCGATCCCGTCGTGGAAGAGCGAATTGGAGAGCTTATCGATAACAAACATTATGTTCGAATTGTAAAGAGCAGAATTAAGGAGATGTCTAAACCGCAGAGCGCCGACCAGAAAAAAGAAATCGCCGGACTAAAAGCCAAGATTGCAAAACTCAACGAGAAGCTTGCGCGAATAAATAGTCTTGGTTCCACGACACGGCTTGTGGAAAGCCAGGCGCAACAGAAAGCGGTACTTGAGAAAGAGAAAATGAAGTTACTGTTAACGATAGCGGACAAGGAAATGGATATGATACAAAATGGGGCTCCGCTTTTCAACGACAAACATTTCGAATTACTGTCCGGCAACTTTAGTAAAACATTCAAGAAACTTCCGCTGGACAAGAAAAAAGCCTTTATCGCCTCCATCGTTAAGAAGGTTGTAATAAAGGATCGTGAGATTCTGTCAGTGGAATTGCATCCGCCTTTTGATATTGAAAAAACAGGACACTTTGATGAGCACTAAAAAACTGAGAGTCTGCGGGTATGCGCGGGTTTCCACACAGGATCAGGCGCGGGGACTTAGCATAGACGTGCAAACCGAGCAGATCAAGGAATACGCGGAGGGCCAGCCGGGGTGGAACCTGACGCAGATTTTCACGGAGCCGGGAGCAAGCGGCGGTGATTTCGAGCGACCGGCTTTCAAGAAACTTCAGAAAAAAATTGAAGCCGGAGAAGTTGATGTAATAGTAATCACAAAACTTGATCGGCTGGTCCGTTCACTTTTACACCTTCTGCGTTTCATAGAGAACGAACTCGAACCTCGCGGTGTCAAATTCGTGTCGATTTCCGAGGGAATCGACTCATCGCAGAAAGGCATGAGCCGTGTGTTCATGCAGGTGTTGAGCGCGTTCAGCGAAATGGAGCGTTCACGAATCCTGGAAAGATGCGGAGAAGGACGTCAAAAGAACGCATCCCTTGGGCGACTCAACGGCCCCGCTCCTTACGGATACAAAAAGTCCGGGGACAAATTAGTGACGGTTCCAGAGGAGGTCCGGGTCATCAAAAGGCTATTTGCAATGTTCAACAAAGGAGATCGTGGCGCTCTGAGCATTGCCGATGAATTTGCGCTTGAACATATCGTAAACAGGAAGGGCAAGCCTTTCACACACTCCAGCCTGCTGACGATGTTGAAAAACGAGTTTTACACCGGACGATTTGTTTGGGGAAAGAACCCACGTAGCGGAGCAGCCGACGCGGGACAGTATGTGGTGATAGAGAACAACCATCCCGCAATCATCAGCGCGGCGGATTTTGAACGCACACGATTCATTCTCGAGCATAGAATTTCAGGTTTCCCGACGAGAGAGCGTGGAGAGTTCGTTCTTGCCGGACTTCTATTCGATCATCACGGACACAGGATGAAAGGCATAAATAAGAAGCTCAAGGATAAGTCGACGGGCTACTACGGGTGCAGTGTTTATTACGGCACAGGACCCGGAACCGGCATCAGATATTGCAGACAGCGGCGGGTGGCGTCAGAAGAGCTTGAAAAAATGGTATTAGATAAGGCAAAAGAACACATCAGATTAATTTTCAAACAGTTGGAAGACGGAGTGACGGAGCAATTATTCTCAGATGGAAAATTGCAGGAAATGGAAGCCGCGCTCAAACTGGAGCTTCAAGATACGCAGGCTCGCGCCGCACGATTGTTCGAAGGATTTATAGACGGCGCTGTATCCAAGAAAAAGTTTGAGGCGGCCAATCATCTGCTTGCGGCCGACGAGGAATACATTAAAGGAAAGATATCGGAGTTGGAATCGGCAAAGCGCCGTCAACTATCATTACAATACATGGAAAACGTACCCATGACAGAACTCCTGGATAGTTTCGAATACTTCTCCGACATGCCCTTTTTTACAAAGAAAAAGCTGCTGCATCAGATGATAGAAAAAATTGTGACTAATTCCCGGAAAGGCATGCCTGTACAAATTGAGCAGATTGTTTGGAGGGCCGGGTTCGAAAGCGTCTGATTTACAGCAGCACTTTCAATATTTTCGTAAATCTCGTCTCATTTACGTCAATCAGCCTCATTTTTTCAGCAACTTCATCAGAAATTACGGCAACCCCCATCATTTTTCATCCTGACAGAACCTCTGAGAGCTTCTGAATCTTACGGCACCGACCACACAAAAATTTTCAACAAACCAAAAAGACTTTGCCTGATGGCTGTTTTTTGCATTCTCATGCTACAGCCCTTTGTTTCCGTGTTCATCTGGCACGACCCTTGTAATCATAGACCAGTAGATACAAGGCTGGAGGGGCGGAAACAAGAATTGTCACACCCGGCAGATAAAATCAATCAGCAGAAAATTTTCAAGCTTTTGTCCCCGAAGGTCGTTTTTGACGCTTGGAAAGATAAAGGGGAAACTCGTAAATCTGAAAAATGTTGTCCCCCTCGGGCGGGTAAAACACCCCTTTTACCTAATAGATGACCGTTCACGGGAATGCTGCATAAATCGAAAACAAGAAATTTCGGCAAACCACCGACACCTTGCCGGTTGTCCTCGTAAGTAAGGGGTGAATATTGAATGAAAAAATATTTTCAAAAAACCGGACCATTTTCAGACTTTTCCGGTAAGTAACGATTTTAGGGGGAGGATGAAATGGTAAAGGCTACCGAACAATGCACAATACGGTACTTTTGATGTGTTTTTATGACAAAAGAGGCGCGTCTGTAAATTTATTTTCAAAATCTTGTCACATTGCACCCCCCAAAACTGGGGTGTAGGTAGTAGAGGAATTATAGGAAGGCCGGTTAAAAATGTGGATTGGACAGGTTGCCTCACAAGATTTTTCACAATCACCCCGTCATTTTTCCGAAAGTTCCGGTAAGTGAAAAGTGAGGGGAAGAAATATTTTTTCGGCATCGTGTCCGGCCACCCCCTGTTTTTCGGGGTGTAGAGAATAGAAATATTTTTCAGAACTTGTCGCCTTTAGGACGGCGAAAAGGGCCTTTACCAGATAGAGGCATTATAAGCAACGGGAGGAAACCGATGAAACCTGAAGAACGTGTAAAAATCGTCGTGGACATCTTGGCTGAAGAAATCATCCGGCAGATGCGTGAGATGGCGGAAGCCGAGGAAAAGGAAGCGAACGAACAGGCCAAGTTGGCTCGCCGCATTTTGAGAGCGGCAAAAAACAAACAGAAACCGGAGGTGGCACATGGCAGAGAGCGTATTTGAAATTTCCGAAATCAACGCGCGGTTCGAGCCGAACAGGCAGGACGGAATCATCGCATGGGTTTCCCTTGTCCTGAACCGTTGCCTGTTTCTGGGCGGCATCGCGGTACGAAAAGAAAACGGAAAGATCACCATCACGTTTCCCGCAAGAAAGCGGGACGATCAGAGCATGTTTTTCTATTACAAACCGATCAACGCGCGATGCCACGAGGAGATCAGAAACGCGATTGTCAGTGCGCTGAATCTTTCCTGAACGAAAATTGAAAATGGAGAATGTGATCGAATGATGAGTGAAGAAAAAACCGGAAACAACTCAGCAAAACAAAACATCGAACATATCCTGTATGGACACAACCGGATTGAAGGCGTAACGGGATTTGACGTCGACGGCGGCGGCACGGCTGTTCTGTTTCAGCGGCGCGGCGATATTGTCGAACATCAAACTTTCAATCACCGTTTCTTTTTCATCCTTTCCGAAGAGAAGTATGCAGAAGGACTGGACTCAGAGGAACCCGTGTGCCTCGACGGAGACGGCTTTTATCGCCATGTCTATTACTTCCCCTCTCGCGGCAAACTTTGGAAAGCATGTAAAAACGCAATCCGGAATTACAACCGCATCAACAGCACGAATTTCAAGCATAACGAGCTGTATCAAATTCCCGACCTCCTCCATATCCCTGACACGGAAATTCAATTTCTGCTCCAGTCCGGCGTCGGGCAGTTCCGCGGCATGAAGTTTTCCGGTCTGCGGCGGATGCAGATCGCCGTGACAGCCGCAACACCATGGGAACCGGAATACACTCTTGCTTCCGATGAAGAGAACCGGATTCTCTGCATTGCCCTTTCCGACAATATTGGCTGGCGGCACGTCATGCATGCGGGGGAACAATTGGAAAGCGAGATGCTTGAGGAATTGCGTCGTGTTGTGGCTGAACGTGACCCCGACGTAATCGAGGGGCACAACCTGCTTCGTTTCATATTTCCCCTGCTCGCGGTGAAATTTCAAAAATACAAAATCGAATTTCAGCTTGGCAGGCGGATGTACGGCGTCGAACGATATGAAACAACACAATACATGGACGGGAAAAGAATACCGTTTGCGAACTTCACAATCCCCGGCCGCCACGTGATCGACACCTTGTTTCTTGCGACAAACCAAAGTTCCCGCATCTCACCCGACGTTGACGATCTGGACACATGCGCCGTGGCGAATGAACTCGTTGGAGCAGAAAAATATCCGTTGCCCCGAAAGAAATATTCACTGGATTCGTGGGCAGCAGACGCGGATCGCGTCATCGGTGAGACTCAGAAGCACGCCGAAGCGACATTAGCCATTTCAGAGATGCTGCTGCCCGCCGAATTCCATCAGGCCCAGATGGTTCCGATCCCGCTTGGCAAACTGTGCATGAGCGGTCAGGCTCGGAAGATCGACCTCATGATGCTGCGTGCATATCTGCATGCCGGGCGCGCCATTCCTCGTTCCCCGCAGCCGGAACCGTTCGAGGGCGGTTATAACGAATTGTTTGTTACCGGCAAATGTCTGAATGTGGCAAAAGTAGATGTCGCGGCGCAGTATCCGTCCATCATGATCGGCGAACGGATCGCGCCGGCGTCCGACTCTCTCGGTGTTTTCCT
>JBAYFV010000220.1:0-6247 GCA_041666985.1 Victivallales bacterium | reverse complement strand
CCCTTAATCGTATATTTCAACCCGTACAAACGCTCCCTTCATGAAATCCTAAGCGGAACCATGGTGATTAAAACAGCCGCCCGCCCAAAAGCAGGATAGTTGAATCAGGCAAGACATGTTCTTGTATTGGTTTCTTCGTTTGGAAATTAAAAACTGGAGCCTGTCTGTGCGTTGGAAAACCATGCCGGTAAAATTCTTCCAAAACCAATATTTCTCCTGTATAAACTGCGGAAAGTGCTGCGGAGGATGGGATGTCCCCGTAACCCAGGGCGAGAAAGACAAGATAGAAAAACTCAATATCCCGGGCCATGCGCCCAGGGAAAAGAGGTATTTCATAAAAAGCGGGAAAATCCCCGGCATTTATCTCATCGGAAAGAAAGGGAATCACTGCGTTTTCCTTGACAGCGACAATCTCTGCCTGATTCACAAGCACCACGGGGAGAAGGCAAAACCCCTCGCCTGCAGGACTTATCCCTTCGACATATTCAACTGGCAGGATGATGTCACCACCGCTTCCCTGAGATACGACTGCCCGGCAGTCGCTTCACAGGACGGGAGGGGGATAAGCGCTTCCGCGCATGAAATAAACTCGATAGCGGGGGAGCTGGGTCGTGAAAGGAAATCAGCCACGGCGGAATACAGCGGAAAACTGAAGACGAGCCTGAAAAACATCAGGATTGTCGCGGACGCATACAGGAATTTCATTCTTGATCCCGGATTCAGGCCGTCCATAAGGATTTTCGCGGCGGCAAAGTTGCTCGAATTCCATTCAAGGCCTGAAAATTCAAGCGATATTACGGAGGCTGCGGATTTCTTCAGCCGGGATGCCGCCGAACTTGTGAAGAGAAGCGTTCCCGCTCTTGAAAACATAATATCCGAAGCCGGCCCCCCTAATTTCCATCAGAAAATGGTGTTCAGGTATATCCTGAGCGGCTTTATGCGTTCCGACGAGGAAAACGCATTGAAATTCCGGCCGGCCGCAAGATTGTCAAGGGTGAAATCCATCCTGAAATTCTCCCTCGGTTCAGGCTCCCTGGATAAAATAAGCGGGAAGCTCCCCGACACTTCATGCAGTGATCCCATGGAATCAGTCAGGGGTATGGAATGGGATGAAAATGCATTTGCACCCTACTGGAATTATCTCGGCTCAAAGCTTGATTCACTTCATTTCTGCGGATACCCGTGCCTCAACCTGTCTTTCGAGGAGGGCATGCGCCATCTGCTTATGACATATCCGGCGCTGGCATACCTTTCTGCGCTTCTCGCAAAATCCGATAAACGGAAACACATACGGGGAAAAGATGTCGCGGAAGCACTCTCCCTCATTGATCACACCTTTTCAAGATCACCGTTCTTCGCAATCAGACATGTCAGAAGAATGACCCGGTCGCTCTGCTCCGAAAACACCCTGGCCCCAATCCTGAAACCGCTCCCGTAAAATCGCCACCCGTGGATTATTTTCAAAAACCCATTGACAGGATTGCCGGGATTATCAAGTTGCACGAGTCACTCAATCTTCCTGTAAAACTCCGCTTCCTTGTCGGAAAGGGTTCCGGCCCTGATCATTTTTTTGAGTTTGTCCATGTTCACGTCCCGGGGCGTTCCCGGCTTCATTTCCTCATCGGCGGCAGAAACCTTCTCCGGAACCGGGTTTCCGGGTTTTGCCTCCGCAGGCGGAAGCCGGAACTGTTTTGTCGCCGACCGGCTCCCGTTTCCACTGGTGAATAAATCATGACATTCGCGGACGGAATATACGGTCAGAAGCAGGAATGAAACAAGAACAAGAAAATATCCCGCGCTCCTGTATTTCAAAGCTGCGGCATTCTTGCCTACGGCAGCGCTTCCATGCCTGCAAAGAAGGGAAACCGGTATGGCTGTCAACATGAATATCATGAAGAAGATCAATGTGCCGGACACGCCCCATACCGGTATGACAAGGATTCCGCAGACGAACGCGCCAAGCGCGGCCCCGACATGATCGGACGTTTCAAGCATGCCGCCTGCGTCGAGTTCATGATATCCCGATTCCCTCAGGAAAAATGCAGCCGCCGGAAAATAAAGTCCGCTGCATACCCCCCCCAGGGCGAAGGCCAGAATGAAATAAGCGTATGTCCATTCCGACACCGGCAGATACAATATCAGAAAAAGCACCGCGACATGGAGGGTTACCGCGAGATCCAGAAGGCGCCCTGATTCTATTTTCATTCTGTCGAAAAGATATCCGGCAAGCGCAGCCCCAATCGAAAGCCCCAGCATGAACACTGCCGAAACAACCCCGACATTGAGGTATAGCGAGCCCAGGCAGGTCTGAAAAAGATACATGAGCACAATAACCGTCCCCATGCTCACAAATCCTGCGGCAAAGATCACCCAGAGACTTAAAATGCGTCCCTGTTTCCTCCTGTCGCCAAAGCTCCTGAAAGCATGGGCCGTCAAAAGCAGCAGGAACAATGCAAGCGGAATTGCCGGGAAAAACACCCCCTTGCCCAGGAGTTTTTCAACAAGGGATGTCAGTCCGACTCCCGACTGTCTTGCGGAGAAAAGGAGTCCGAAAAGATAGGCGGGAGGATTTGCATCAGTGTTCAGGAGAGTTGCTTCGGGGACTTTTACCGATTCATATCTGCCTAGCGCCATTTCCGCCCTGTCGGGGATATAGATTGACAAAAGCCCTTCGGGAGGAAAGAATGCGGAAGCTCCACCGACTGACGCAAGTCGTTTCACAAGAATCCCCGGGTCGCCTGCAAGCCCGGACGAATCCGAGGCGAGAAACCATGTGGTATCACCGGGGACAATTTCAATACGGGAAAACGCCTTTCCAAGGGTTGCCATCACCGATGCCCCGATAAAAGCAAGTTCCGGACCGATGATATTCTCCCCGCCGCTCAACCTTATTCCAAGCAGGCCGTCTGCGGCAATTGAACTCTTGACAAGCCCGTTGAATTCCAAGGTGAAATATCTGTTGAGTATTGAGCTTGCAAGATCCGGAACGTTGACGATCACAATATCATAATAGTTTTTCCTCTCTGCGAGGAACCCCCTTATGTCGCCTTTCTCAAGAGGGTGGAAACGATTGTCGTCAACCTTTAAATTTCCGGGCATGTATTTGTTTATTTCAGAGACATATCCGTTGTCATAATGAGCCCAGGTCACATCCGTGATCTGCGGAATTCGCAAAATCTCCCGGCACAGGTTCATGCCCGAACCTATGACCAGCACTTTTTCCGCCGCAGGATTCTGCGCAAGATGAACGGCGATGATCTTCCAGGCGGTTTCAGGATCCGGCATCGTCTCACATGCGCTTCCTTCGCGGCAGACCGTCCACTGCCCGTTGCAGGAACCGTAAAGATATTCCGCCTGCGCGGTCTGGAACGCACCGTTGTACGACTCGGCCGGAAGCAGTTTTGTCCATTTGAGAGTCCTGACATATTCAATAAGTTTGACATCAACCCTGAAAGCAATGCAGAAAACCAGAATCAAAGGCAGGACTAAACCTTCATAATTCCCTGATCTCAGGAAATAAAAAGAGGCGGCGAGGATCAACGACATTACAAGAAACACCAGGAACGTGTTGAAACCTGTCACAAGCATTACTGTAACTGCAAGGCCTCCGGCAAAACTCCCCAGAGACTCGAAAACATAGACATTGGCAACCGGCAGTTTTCCGGCCTCCCTGAACCATCTGCAGGCCATCGGAAAAACAAATCCTGTCACAAAACTCAGCGGCGCGTTCACCACCAGCGACCAGATGATCATCTTCCCGATCGGAAAGAGTTCGTACACCTCGACACCGGCGCATTTTCTCATGTTCAGAATCAGAAGATACTGAAGGATGAACGCCGGAAGATATGACAGGATGATCAGCGGCGTCCAGTCTGCGAACTTCGCAAAACAATTCCCGGACTTCACGCTTATCCATGCCGCAAGGGCTATCCACAGGAACCAGGATCCGAAAAACATTCCGACAGCTATGTCGTTGCTCTCAAACGCGCCTATGAACTCGCGGAACAGCAGAGTCTGCGATGCAATCGCAAACAGCCCGATTGAAAAAACCGCAAAGCTTTTTTTGATTTTATCCATACGTATTTCAAATCTGGGCCAATTTCAAAAGTAGTCAGGATTCAGAAGTCAGGATTCAGAATAAAACCGAATCTGAGTTCAAATTCAATTCTGTCTCCTCCTTTGAAACTTGCGTTTGAAGTAGCTCGTGGCTTTAGCCCGAGAATCTTCGCGGTCTAAAGAACCGCGCTACTATATTTGCAAAAGTTTCTTATTGATAAAACTGCGGCCACCGCAGCAGGCCGCTGAATTCCGACTACTGAATTCCCAGTTTTGAAATTACCTCCGTTAATATGTTTGTTTGGAGTTTGCGTTTGCCAACAAATTCCTTTCACTTCTCAGCTTCCCCGAACACTTCGGCCTGGAAAGTCAGGTAACCTGCGCCTTCCTTCCAGGCATTCTCAGGAAGTCCGGCTTTCCTGGAAAGCGCGCTAAGGGTCTGTTCGAGATTCCAGCCCTGCTCTGTCGCAACCTGCGGGAGGAAAACCGCCGAACGCATGCCTTTTTCAAGCACCATTCCATCCGTTCCGATCCTTATATCCTTATATGAAGAAACTTCTTTTGGCGGAGTCAATGCGGAAATTTCAATAGTCAGCTTCCCGACTTCGCTTTTCCCGACAGGCTCAAAACGCGGATCCCTGACAGCCGCCGCAACGGCATGCACAATGACTGATCTATACAGCGGCTGGCTTGGAAAAATTTCGCCGATGCAGCCGCGAAGTTCGCCGTTCTCCCTGAGTGTCACAAAACAGGATCTCCGCCCTTTCACCCCGTCGGTCAATGCAACGCCAAGATCAGACGGCTCTGGAATTTTCCGTTTATCCAGATAAAATACGATTGTTTTTCTGGCCAGGGCGAGAAGCGTGTTTTTATCTTCGTCGGTCAGGACACCGGTTTTCCTGATTTTCTCAGACTCCTTGCCCTCCCCCCATTTTCCGGTAAAGGCGATGGAGAAGTAACTTACCGAACTGCTGTAATCCTTCATGATTTCGCCCGAAGTAGTATAAGCGATTTTCGCGGCACCGGCATTTTCAGGCAGCATTGCAAGCAGGGTTTCAATCGGAACATAACCGCAGACGGTGTCTCCGGTCTTCTCAATGTATTTCCCGAATCCGGCTGCGTCTTTCTTACGGATCATTTCAAATGCGCCGAAATCAAGCTCCTTCAATTTCGCCGGGACATCGTCCCTGAACGGGAAATATTCGTAATTGTCTCCGAAGTGAGTGAAATCCGAGCTTATCAGAAGAAGAGTATCGTCATCCATCAGCTCCCTCAATATCCTGCCCGCCTCCTTCACCGTATCCATCGAGCACTGTCCGGCGATTATGAAGACTATTTTAGGGAGGTCGCCGACTGGAGGTCGCCTGTCGTCAGTCGCTGGTCGCCGGTTGCTGGAAGGCAGTTGCTGTTCAATCGGGTTTCGGATTTTTATCGAGTATTGGATAAGCGGAACCTGTATCTGGACGCTATGCTCTTTTGTCAAAGCTTCCGGAACATCCCGGAAGACCGGATGCCTGAGAAGTTTTTCAATGAAATCCCTGTCCATTTGGACTTTTCCGAGAGGGGTCTCGAAACTGTCATATTTCGGAACACTGAAAATGTCGGGCATGCGGAGAGTATGGGACGGTCCGAAAATTACAATCCTCCCATACCCCTTCCCGAGAGACTTGAGCCCGCTGAACGCGGTTTTCCCGGAATACCGATATCCCGCATGCGGCTGGATGAGTGCAATGACATCCTTCATCTCTTCCGCCTCCGCAGCCCTGTACAGTTCGGACAGCTGCTTTGTCAGTTCGGTACGCTCGGAGGAATACCATCTCCCGTCAAGGGTGGACTTGAAGTTTTCCCCCGCCTCTGCGAGACAGGAAAAAACACATGACAGGAATATCAAAATCAAGAATGCTAATTTTTTCATCTCTTCCTCCCAAAGTCCACTATTTCCATAGCGGTCGTTTTCCTGGCAGGCCTGTATTCCGCCTGTGATTCCCTGATCATCTTGAAGTTGTCAAGTATTTCCCGCGCCTTCCGTTCACGTTCCGAACCATCTTTCTTCCCATGTTTTTTCATAATTCAAAATAGAAAATTCCAAATTTCAAACAGATTCATAAAACAAAGAAAAGAACAGCCCTTGCGGGCTTAACTACCAACAAAAACGAATCTTAATTTGTTCGTAGTCAATGCCGCAAGGCAT
>JBAYFV010000219.1:0-6277 GCA_041666985.1 Victivallales bacterium | reverse complement strand
TGTCATTAGGGAATCAGATGAATTCCTCTCAGGGCAACGCCCGTTCGACCCGATCTGGTGGAATCTGATTACCGCCAATAAATGGATTAAGATGTTTAAAATGAATTTTTGACAAATTGTTTTCATGTTATACATTATGTTAGACAATTAGGCGGCTAAAAGCCGCAACTTGGTGTCTGGTGTCAGTTTTCAGGGTCGGGAAGTCTTTCCTGACACCAGACACCTGATCACTTTGAAATTCCCATACGTTAAATTAAGCATTAAGAGGCAGCATTATGGAAACAGCCAGTGTAAGGGAAATACAGCATCACCTTGCTGTTTATCTGAATAAAGTATCCAGAGGCCAGGAAATAAATATCCTGAGACGCAACAGGCCTATTGCAAGGCTCATAGCGATCAAAGAGGAAAACAAAGAATATAAAGCGGACTGGAACAGTCATCGTGACGAGCTGAAGAAAATATTTGGCAAACGCAAACCTTCGGGAAAACTGATGTCTGATATTGTATCCGATGCGAGGGGCAATTATTGATGATCTATTTTGACACAAGCCTCCTGGTCAAAATTTATGTTCCCGAAAAAGGTTCCGAGGAAATTATCAGTTTTATTGAAAAAAATAATTCTGCCCTGTATTTCAATCAGATTCAGGAATTTGAGCTTACAAACGCCTTATCCCTTAAGCTTTTCCGGAAAGAAATTTCAAAAATCCAGCATGCGCACATAAAATTGAAGATTGCAAAAGATTTTTCATTAAATAGAATTCAGCGTGTAATACTTAACTGGATAGAAGTCATGAATTCAGCCGTGTTGCTTTCGCAGAAACACACACCTGCAGTCGGTTGCCGGACTCTGGATATATTGCATGTCGCCGCTGCCACACAAAATAATTTTAAATATTTCCTCACAAACGATCCAAGGCAAATGATGCTCGCGGAAAAAGCAGGCATGATTACCAAATGGCCGCAGAGTCATCCCGCAGGATGACGGATGAATGGATTGCTGGGGTTGAATTCAATGGAATACAAAAAATGCATAAAGACATGATTAGACTGAAAAAGTCATTTTGCAAATTTTTCATTTGTTCCTATTATGCTTATGTCTTTCATACGCAACCATCCGGCAATCCAATCATCCAATCATCCATGGGACGATAGTGAAATGGACAGAAACTGAAGTAAAACCCATATGGACTCAGCAGAATTTAAACCGGAATTTTCAATCCCATATTTTCTTTTGTCAGTGACCGACAAAAGAAAACATGAAGATATTGTGAATAAAGAGGAAGTTAAATTTTCCGCAGATGCGGAAAATTTCAGGCTTTCATTATCATATTCCAATGTAAATCCGGCTCCGATCATAAGGAAGATTGGGGACAAGTGCATAATCCTCCTTGGCAGTCCGGTAGTCGGCGACAGGATTGACCGTGAAAAAGCAATCAACATTGTTTCGGACGAGGCGAATCTTGCTGAAAAAGCATCACGGGAAATCAACGGTGAATTCCTATTCATGATTTTCAATCGCGCCAACGGCGGATTGAAAATCATAAACGACCGCTTCACTTCAATTCCCCTTTATTACCATCACAACAGGGTTTCCGGCGAATTTTACGCAACGCCATATTTCACATGCATATGGGAAATCAGGAAAGAATTAGGCCTGAAAACAAATCAGGGGGCTTTGTGCGAGTTCCTTTTCTTCCAGAGACTGCTTGGCATAAAAACCTATCTTGAAAATGTTTTATTTCTCCCTGATGCCTCCGTTCTCCGTGTTGAAGGGCAAAAATCATTCCTCTCCCGCTACTGGCAGAGGAGTTACGAGAAGAACAATTCATCCCTGAATGAAAATGCCCGCAGGCTGGCAGACCTTGTCGCAGGATCTGTCAAAAACAAGACCAGCGACGGCAAACGTTACGGTCATTTCCTGAGCGGCGGAATGGATTCCAGGTCGGTGCTTGCGGCTTTTGAAAAGAATTACCCCACATGTTTCACCGCCACAATTTCAGAAAACCGCGAACTCCGCACTGCCAGACAGATAGCCCACACAAAAGGGGCAAAACATGTTTTCCTGAAACTCCACCCGGAACATTATTCACAGATTTTCAAACCTGCCGTCAAGGTAGTCGGGGGCATGTACAACTATGACCATGGCCTCTTCCTCGGCTACGAGGAGCCTGTCAGGCAGGAGGCCGATGTCTGCTTCCACGGCCATGGCTTCGACTATATGTTCCAGGGAATGTATATCCCCGGAAAACCTATTGTCGTCGGAGGCAGAACTCTTTATTACAGAACCCTTCTCGAACTGCCCGAAGACCTGGCCTCCTTCTATATTTCAAATGTTTCATACAGGATCAAAAATGCTGATGTCTGGAGCTTCATCCGCCCTGAAAAACGCCCCGCCCTCCAGTCGTTTCAAAGGGAGAGCGTCTCAGAAATACTTTCCGACGGCAGGAGTCTGACCGATTCTTTGAATGATCTGTGGGAATATCTCACGTTCCATCACCTGTCCCGGCATTACAGCTATCCGAACCACGCCACAATTGCGACTCTCGCAGAACAGAGGACAATTTCCTTTGACAACGACATTTTTGATCTGTATCTTTCGCTTCCCGTCGAACAGCGCTTTACCGGCAGGATTGAAAAGAAATGCCTTGAAATACTTGATCCGCGCCTCGCCAAGATCTGGAGCGCCAATACAAATCTGCCAGTTATCGCTTCCGCTTTCAGGCAGACAGTTTACCAGCTTGCCGGATCAGTTAGAAACCGCATGTTCCCGAAAGAGCAGAAGCCGGAATGGATGGAAAGGACCTGGCCTTCACGCGAACACGCCCTGAGAAACCAGACGGTTCTCAAGAATGCAGTGCTGTCACTATGCAAATCCGACACCCTCGGGGAGGCTGACTTCCTGGACATCAAAAAGATCAGGAACGAGTTCCCGCGCTGGCTGAACGGCGAAGATATCCCCGGCATCAGCGGCGACCTCGTCCAGACAGTTCTCTCCATGGGAACATTTCTCAGGATTTGAAATTGAAAATACATGTACGCAATTGTATAATAGATACGTACAATACAATAAATGAGGTGTGTCATGATCAAGACATCAAATTTGAGGGCCAACATTTTCCACTTATTGGACAATGTGATTGAAACCGGCAGGCCTTTGGAAATAGAAAGGAAGGGGAAAATCCTGCAGATAGTCCCAAAGGTCAAGACAAGCAGGCTGAAAAGACTGGCAAAACATGATTGCATCATCTGCAACCCGGATGAGATAGTTCACATCGGCTGGGAAAAGGAATGGAATAATGACCTACCTTGACACACATGTTGTCGTCTGGCTTTATGCAGGGGAAATCGAAAGATTCCCCTCCAAAATCGTAAAACTTTTAGAGAACGATGAACTTTATATCTCCCCGGTTGTGCTTCTGGAAATAAAATACCTTAATGAAATCAGGAGGATAAAGGCCGAACCTACGCTGATATTTGAAAACCTCGCCTCCTCGACAGGTTTAAAGATGTGCCCGCTTCCGTTCATCAGGGTGATGACTGAATCTTTAGGGCAGACGTGGACAAGGGATCCTTTCGACAGGATAATAACTGGCACCGCACACTCCCAGAAATCACCTCTTGTAACCAAGGATAAAACAATATTGAAGAATTATCAGAAAGCTGTTTGGAATTGACATCCCGCTTTTGAAATGGAAAAATCCAAACTCCAGACAAATACATTCAATCAAAAGGAATAAAACATGCATATCCTGGGAATTAACACAGGTCTAAATTCATCCGCAGTCCTTATGAAGGACAACAAGGTCATATTCGCAATCCAAGAGGAACGCCTCTCCAAGATAAAGAACCAGCCCGGATTCCCGACGCTGTCCATACAGGCGGCCCTCAAGGCCGGAGGGATTTCCCTGGAACAGATTGACAAAGTATGTGTCGCCGGCAAAAGTTCAAAAATCCCGCACAGCAGAAGTGACGACTTGAACAAGTTCCATGAAAGATACGACAGTATCAAGAAAGGCTGGTTCGGGGAAGGGGAGAATTTTTTCCTGAAGCTCGCGCAAAAAGGCATCAAGAAAATCACCCATGCCGATAAAAAGGAAAACATAAAGAAGCTCGATGATTATCTCGAGGAAAACCATCTCACGTCCATGCATGAAAGATTTGACCATCATATTTGCCATGCCGCCTCGGCTTATTACGGCCTTGCCAAAAACAAAAACGACAAATACCTCGTTTTCTCCCTTGACGGCGGCGGCGACGGCAGGACAAGCGCGGTTTATATCGGACACGACAACAGGCTTGAACAAATATCCTCTTCAGATTCGTTTTCGCCGGCATGTCTTTATGCGCACATAACCTATATCATGGGATTCATGCCGCACGAACATGAATACAAGCTGATGGGACTTGCCCCTTATGCGCAGCCGCAGTATGCGAATATCGCAAAAGATCTGCTTTACCAGTTTATCGGTTTCGACGAGGCAAATCCGCTGGTGTTCACCAACACTTCGAAATATCCGGAAGTAAGGAATTCCGGAAGTCCGCAGAAACAGGAACTTATCCATGATCTGTTCAAAACAGTTTTAAATCTCCGCTTTGACACGCTCTCAGCCGGCCTTCAGCTTCTTGCCGAAGAGGTAGCCGTAAAATGGATAAAAGCCGGTATTAAGCAGACGGGAATTAAAAAAGTCCTGCTTACCGGCGGATTTTTCATGAATGTCAAAGCAAATAAACTCATCTCGGAAATCCCGGGAATAGAATTTGTAAACGCATTCCCCTCATGCGGGGACGAATCAAACGCATTCGGTGCGGCTTTCCTCGGATACCAGAAGTTGCGCAAGGAAAACTCTCCGGAAATCGAATTTGAAGGTTGCTGCGCCGGCACGGACGCCATGTTTGACATTGAAGAGGCAAAAGAAAAATATAAAGACGCGGTCAACTTCGAAAAAGCCGAAAACATAAATGAAAGAATAGTCGAACTCCTTATAAACAGGAAGATTGTGGCAAGATGCTCCGGCAAAATGGAATTCGGCGCCAGAGCGCTCGGCAACAGATCCATCCTCGCCTCTCCGGACGACATGAGGATAATCAACAAGATCAATGCCGCCATCAAGAAACGCGACTTCTGGATGCCGTTTGCACCCGCCTCAATGGAAGACAAGCTTGACATTGTTGTTGAAGTGCCGGATTCGCTTAAAGAATGCCACTCGCCGTACATGATGTTTACATTTGATGTCAAACCCGCAATGTATGACAAGATTGTAGCTGGAGTACATCAGGCCGACAAAACCGCAAGAGTCCAGACCGTCAACCCGAAGACCTATCCTGAATTCTACGACATAATCTCGAAATTCTTCGAAAAAACCGGCATCCCTACCGTGCTCAACACTTCATTCAATCTCCACGGCTACCCGATAGTCCAAGGTGCCTGCGACGCCATAGACGTCTACCTCAACTCCGAACTGGACGTTCTGGTCGTAGGCGATTACTTGATCACGAGGAAATGAATTTTATATGCCTTCTGAATTTGAAAAACTTATTAAGATTGGCGAATCGAGGAGCCTCGAACTGAAGGAGAAGCTTCCCGACTCCGACGCAATTGCGAAAACCGCAATCGCATTTTCAAACGGCGCTGGCGGAAAAATAATTCTAGGAGTCAATGATAAGACAAGAAAAGTAGTTGGTCTTTCGGATGATGAAATCTCAAGATATCCTGACCGCATTTCCAATATCATCTATGACATTGGAGGATATCTTCTCGTTGGGAGGGACAGAACCAAAATTCCTCAGTCCGCTGTTCAGTGCGCCCGTTTCAAGGGAAAGACTACTGATGTCTTTGTAGATCGCAAGGAATTCAACGGTTCCCTGTTCAGCCAAGTGGAAGAAACCATGAATTTCCTTAAAAACAATATTGAGCTTGGTGGTCGCATAGAGGGAATACATCGTAAAGATTCTTATGCCATCCCCATCGAGGCCCTCCGCGAAGCGGTCATAAATGCCGTTGTCCACAGGGACTATTCCATCAGTGGGGCACAGGAATCAACAAAATAATCCGTCTCTGCACTGAAAAAAGACTGGAACTTCCTGAATTCAAGGAACACGGCAGTTTCTTCCAAGTAATCTTTCACAGGTCGGAAAAACCTGTCGGCAAATTAAATGAGGGATTAAACGAGGGATTAAAGTCCCTCCTGGAAGCAATATCCAAGAACCCGGGATTAAAAACCTTTTCCCTTTCAAAACTCCTGGCAGAGAGGCCTGCTGATACTGTTGAAAAACAACT
>JBAYFV010000218.1:0-6327 GCA_041666985.1 Victivallales bacterium | reverse complement strand
TTAGTTTTGAATCGGCTCAGGGTAGTTTTGAAATTACCTCATTGGATAGATGTTATTTTCCCCATAATGTTAAAAGAGGCTGAAAAGCACAATAAAATTTAATGAATCACACACGCCCCGGCCTAACAATCCGCAGATGGTTTATGTTTTCATGGTTGCTGTCTACTTTTCGGCTTTGGCATTTCGCGGTATCTCGCTGAAACCTATTTTCTTGACGGGTGGCGCGGGGAAGTTAAGAAGGCGGTCTAGGGATTCGAAAATAATGTCGGTGTTCTTATCGTGTTTGTCCAGGCGGGATTTGAGCTTGTCTATCTCAAGTGAGAGTTCACGGTTTGTGATTGTGAGGTGCCGGAGCTGGACGAATGCCCGCATGATGGCGATATTCATGACAATAGCGCGGTCACTGTTGAGGATGCCCGAGAGCATGGACACGCCCTGTTCGGTGAAGACTAAAGGCAGGTATTTTGAGTGTGCGCCCCTCTTTAAGGTTCCAAATTGGAATCTTAAAGATTCATATTCGTTTGGTACAAGACGGAACATGAAATCTTCCGGGAACCTTTTCAGATTTCTGCGGACAGCCTTGTTTAGGTTTGAGGTGGTAACGCCGTACAGTCTGGCCAGATCGGAGTCCAGCATGACATTCTTGCCCCGAAGCACGTGGATCAGCGCGTCTATCTTCTCAATGCTTTTACGCGCCTGCGGAGACGTTGCAAATTTCCGGCCCGAGTCAGTTCGAATGCAGCAGACCAAACAGTCTGCGCAATCTTCTGGAGCCGCATCACCATACAAATGGACAGTTCTGCAATCAGGAACGACGATATGAAGCCGGCGGCATCCCGAATTTCCTCTTGAATGAACGTGACAAAAACGATTCGCTCCTGTACCCGCACCTTTCCGCCACCTCTTTCAGCGGCATGTTGCTGATTTTAATCAATTGTCCTGCATATTCCAGACGGCGATCAATGATGTAATTCACCGGACTGATATTTAAATGGCGCTGAAAAAGCCTGGATAAGGTGCTGACGCTCACCTTGCATTCCAGACTCAGGCTGTTCAGCGTATGCTCAAGACGGAGGTTGGCGTCAATCAGATTAAGCGCCCGGCACAAAGGCAGAGGATATTGTATCGGCATTGCCAAACGGTTCAATTCAACCAGCAATGCATACGCCCTGACTTCAAGTTCCTCTTGGACAAATTGCCCCTGCGCCAAGATTAATTGCTTAATCTCCGCGTAGATGTTTTCCAGCCGCAGCGGGGTTTCCGGCCTGACAACATTGACCGCCTGCAAGTCCCTGCAGATATAATCGATCAGGCGGCCTTCGATCAACACGCACTTTTTGCGGAAAATTCCACTCGGCCCCGTGCGTAAGGAAATTATTTTGTCCGAACGGAGGATATACAGATCGCCAGGACGAAGATCGTAGCGGATGTTATCACACATGAAGATGCCGTCCCCTTCGGTGACAAATTCAAAAGCCCACCATGGCCTGTGGTGCTGGATGTGCTGCCGGTAACGGCTGCGCCAAAGACACTCGCCGTAGGCGAAAAAATGCAACCCGTTCCGGCCCGAAAATGAATGCCGCTGATTTAAATGGAAATCTTCTTCATAGGCTTTCTCGCCGCCATTTTGTTTCGTACCTTCCGTGTGGCGCAGGAAAAATGCCGTTTTACCCTGATTGTTCATTTTAGGTTTCCTTTAGAGACTCCCCGGATAGTGCATGATATTGACAAGATAGTGCATGTCGTCCTTGTTGCAAGTTTTCATTTCTTCCATTATAATGTGAATATGGAAAGTTAAATCAAGAAGGGGAGTTCCGGTGATGAGTTCTAATCCTGAATTGAAAATCGGCATTATCGGTTTTGGTGAAATGGGCAAAAGGCATGCGTTGGAATATCATCATGCCACCCACGGTAAAATGGATTTTGCTGCGGTCGTAGAACCCGAAGACAGTCGCTATGAAGAAGGTTGCGAATGGTATGGCAGGCGTCCCAGGCGATATGTCGGCATCAAAGAGATGCTGGACAGGGAAACGCTTGACGGGCTGATTATTGCCAGCCCAAATTGCTTTCATCATGAAAACTTGAAGGTCTGCATGGCCGCAAATCTGCCGATGCTGCTGGAAAAACCGCTGGAGAGTTCCTTAGACAAAATTTGCGAAATCGTCCGTCTGACCCGCACTTACAAGGCGCCGATCATGGTTGATCATGTAATGCGCTACGCCCCGATAATCCGGAAGGCGAAAGCGATTATCGCCGACGGCAGCATTGGAAAAGTCTGCTCCTTTAATTTCGTGCAGTACCATGGCGGCGGGGCGTTGTTCACCACTTATCGCCGCACCATGGCGGGCGGAGGCGGACAGCTGATTGAAAAAGCCACACATGATCTGGATGTGGCGTTCTATCTCTGCGGTGCGGCGCCGCGCAAGGTGACCGGAATTTGCCGCCTGCAGAAATTCGGCGGGGACAAGCCGGAAACTCTGACCTGTTCCAATTGCGATGATTTCAAGTGTGCAAACCGGCTCAGCGTCGGCAAGAGTTCCAATGCGGCGGTAAAAGACATTGACCTCAGCCATGACCTGTGCGCGTTTTCCAAAGTAGTTGACGTCTACGACAATGAAATGTGCATGTTGGAATGTTCCAATAACGTGTTCGGTGTTTATTCGCATTGCTTCTTCGTAAACAACCATTTTTCAAGACGCTATGAGATAATCGGCACTGAAGGCATTCTTTACATCGAACTTTCGATGCGGGAAAAGCTTTATAATTGTGACGGCAGGATAACCGTGGCCCGCCATACGCCGGTTTTGCCGCTTCCCGGAATTGAAGAATACAAGTTCAATTACGAAGGCCGTATCCACTACAACGGCGGGCCATTTGCCGGACGTCATTTCTATGACATGATCCAGGGCAAGGCCGAACCTTTCACCACGGTTGAAGACGCATTTGCCGCGGAGATGGTTGGGATTGCCGCGATGAAGTCTTCCGAGGAGCATCGCCAGGTTGATATTGGGCAGGAGATTGTTCCCAAAGACCTGCTGACGGTTTTCAATGGAGCCTATGGGGGGAATCCCTGAAAATCCGCACATGGTCTGCCGCGGCGGACGCTACACCAGGACAAGAGAAAACAAATTTGAAGAAAAATTAATTTCGCACTTGAAGTTCTAGCATGTAGAACGATATTATATCAAGTTCTAGTATATAATATTATATGGGATGGCAATATGAACAACACTTTGCAGAACGGTTTGAATGTCCTGGAGTTCCTGTCGGGGAGCACTGAGCCGCATTCCGTGAAGGAACTGTCAGACAGGATGAAACTGCCCAAGAGCCACATCTGCCGTCTTTTAAAAACCTTGAAGGATGTCGGGTATGTATGCCAGAATGATGAGAGGAAATATTACATCGGCCTTAAAATACTCTGTCTCTCCAACGGCTGTCTTAGAAGGATGGGGCTTCGTTTGAGACTTCGCCCGTTCCTGGACAAGCTTGCCAACGAACTGGACCGGGAAATCTATCTCCAGGTTCCGCACGGTGTTCAGGCGATGGTTGTTGATGTGGTCTGTCCGAAAGGTGTCATAAGGGATTCAAGTGTTGAGATCGGCTGCATCAATCCAGTCAATTACACGGCCGGAGGGAAAATCTGTGCGGCCTATTCCACTTCTAAAGAACTTGATGCGCATGTCAGGAAATACGGACTCAAGAAGATGACCGACAAAACCATTACCGACTACCCGCAGTTCAAAGCTGAGCTGGAACAGATACGCAGGGGGAAAATTGCAAAGATGGACTCTGAAAGAATACCCGGACTGGCGGCAGTGGCTTCTCCCGTATTTGACTGCAACGGTTCTCTTGCGGCTGTCATCGGCGCGGTTCTCCCGGAAGGCGGGCATACCGGGGAGCAGTGGTCAAAATTCAAAAAGAGCATCTATGAAACTGCGGAAGCCTCCTCGTATGCGTTGGGCTACGCGCTGTATAAGCTGAAATAGCCGATTGAAGGATGATTAAATTGCATGGGGAATTGTGTTTTTCGGCGGAATTTAAGGAACGCCGGCATCTTGCCGGCATGATTGAATAAAAAAAAGGAGCAGGAAAATGAATGCTGAAGATGTCAGGAATTACGCGAAGTCGCAAGGTGTGGATCTCCTGGGGATTGCGCCTGTTGAGAGGTTTGCAGGTGTCGCACCGGACAATCATCCCGCATCGATATTTCCCGAGGTGAAGTCGGTCGTCGTAGTGGGGAAACGCATACCGCGCGGGGCGCTTCGCGGCGTCGAGGAGGGAACGCAGTTCAACACATACAGCTCATACGGTTATTCGTGGCTTGAGGACCGCTTCCTTGCCATCACTACGGTGAAGGTGGCGGAGTTCCTCGAGAACAACAGGTGGGAGGCGATCCCGATGATAAACCTCCCGATCGAAATGGGACCCATGGGAGTTCCGGTTCGTCCCGGCTCTCCCGCACCGAACGTACTCGTGGATTTTGACGATGCGGCGGTGCGCGCCGGACTCGGCGAGATAGGGTATCTCGGCGCATTCGTAACACCGGAGTTCGGTACGCGGCAGCGTTTCTATCTCATTCTCACCGACGCAGTCCTTGAGCCGACACCGTTCACGACCGATACGGTATGCGAGCGCTCAAAGGACTTCGCAAAATACTGTCCGCTCGGCGCCATCGACACCGACAGGGAGACCGTAATAGACATCGCCGGAAAGAAGATGAAGGTCGCAGCCGTAGATTACAAAAAATGTGCGCAGTGCAAGAACGGCGCCGTCGGCAATCGCCGCCATCCGTCAGGCAAACCCGACCGTCTTGCGGCGGTATGCATGCGGACATACATGGTGCATTTGGAGAAGCAGGGCGAACTCAAGAACACTTTCGTCAATCCGTTCCGGACGCGTCCGCCATGGGAAGTGCGCGGCGAGCTCGAAATAATCGGCGAAGGGCATGATATAGAATAAGGCTGTGCAATAAAAAGGAGATCATTATGAGGAAACTGACAAAGCAAATGATAAAGGGCTTCGCGTTGTCGCACGGTCTTGATTTGTTCGGAGTTGCCAACATTGAACGCTTCAAGAATGCGCCGAAGAGCATGAGTCCGGCATCAATATTCCCCGGGGCGAAATCGGTCATTGTCGTGGGCAAACGGATACTTCGTGGCAATTGGCGCGGGATCGAAGAGGGGACGTACTGGCCGACGTACACGTATTTCGGCTATCACGGTCAGCTCAACACGACGTTTATCCATACGCCGATGTTTGAGACTGCATGTTTCATCGAGGATTTCGGCTTTGAAGCGGTGCCGGTGTATCCGGGCGTGACTTCCGGCGATTTGGAACCGCTTGGCGAACCGCTCCGCAAGGATGGCGTCGTACCCGACGTGAACCTCAACATACGCATCGCGGGAGTGGCGGCAGGCATCGGCGAAATTGGCTGGTCAAAAATATTCATGACGAAGGAATTCGGCCCGCGCGTGCGGCTCGCCTGCATCATCACCGACATGGAGCTTGAGCCGGATCCGCTCGTGAAGCCGGGCTCCCTCTGCGACAAATGCATGCAGTGCGTGAAGGGATGTTCCGCCTGCGCCATTCCCCATATGAAGGAGAAGAAGACCGTAAAGATAAAGATCGATGAATATACGTACGAGTGGGGCGATGTGCATATGGGGCGCTGCACGATGAGCTATCATGGCGGCGATTCGATGACATCTCCGTTTATCCACCGCGATTTCCCCGGCTGGAACGTGGATGTCACCAAAACGGACATGAGCGAGGATGCCTCATACAAGTTCGCATGGACGCTTTCGCAGACACCGTGGCGCAAGTCGAAGGAATTCCCTTCCGGCTGGATAATAGAGGGGCATCACTATCTCCTCCAGTGGGGTGAAGCGGGAAGTTTCGGCGTGGAGGGATCGCGCGGCTGTATGCGAAGCTGTTTCAACCACCTTGAGAAAAAAGGGGCGATTGAACAGACCTTCAACAACGGGGAGTTCATCAAACGTGACCGCTGGCTTCTGCCTGCGGAGGTGCCGCCGAGGAAAAACAAACTTCCGGCGCCGTCCAGTGAATGACATGAAGCGGATTCGATGTTGCGGCCGTATTTTTCCGTTCCTTCTCCGGACGATGTTCATATCGCCCGTCAGGCGGATCGAAAAATCCAATCCGCAGAGCCAATTTCAAAAGTAGTCAGAATTCAGCGGTCTACGTGGCCGCAGTTTTATCAATAAGAAACTTTTGCAAATATAGTAGCGCGGTTCTTTAGACCGCGAAGATTCTCGGGCTAAAGCCACGAGCTACTTCAAACACAAGTTTCAGGAGAGAAGTCAGGAT
>JBAYFV010000217.1:0-6357 GCA_041666985.1 Victivallales bacterium | reverse complement strand
GGAATTGATTCCGATGAATTCGACGAATTCTGCCTGCATCTGCTTGTGATTGAAAAGGGAACGGAAAAAGCAATAGGGACCTACCGCGTCCATCTCGGTTCTGTTGCGAACACCGCAAAAGGTTTTTATTCGGCAAGGGAATATGAAGTCGGGGGACTTAGTGAAATCGCCAATTGCTGCATGGAGCTCGGCAGATCCTGTGTCGCCCCCAAATACCGCACAGGGGCGATAGTAGCCCTTATGTGGGGAGGGATTGGAGAGCTTTTAAACAGGGCCGATCTCAGATTCATGCTTGGTTGTGTCAGCCTCGAGACAACGAACCCCGCCGCAGGCTGGGCCCTGCACAGATACTTTCAGAAAAAACATCTCATGTCTGAAATCCTTGAGGCTGAACCCAGAGGCCAGTATAAGCTTGAAAACGTTCCGGAACAGGAAATACAGAAGCTTCTTCATGATGAAATCGCGCTGAAAAGATTTTTACCCCCTCTCTTCAAGGGATATGTCAGGCTTGGCTGTAAAATATGCGGGGATCCCGCCATGGACAACGAATTTGGAACAATTGACTTTCTTATCATAGTAGATAAACAGAAAGTTCCGGAACGATACATGAGGCACTTCGGCTCGTGATGACTTTCATAAGACGCACAATCAGGATTTTTCTTCTGTCACTGTGGTTCCCCTTTGCCTCCGTGCTGGGAATAATGGCCTGTGTTGGAGGATGGGGCGGAATAAAAAGGGTCACAAAAATCAGCCGGCTCTGGGCTCTGGGAATATCCAAGATAATTGGAATGAAAATCAAGGTTTACGGTGATCCGGAAAAAATAGAGGGCGGAATCATTGTTGCAAACCACCAGAGCTATCTGGACGTAATCGCGCACGCATCCGTTTTCCGCCTCCGCTTTGCTCCGAAGGTGGAAATCGCCTCCTGGCCGGTATTGGGATGGATGCTTGCGATCAGCCGCCCGATCTGGGTTGACAGGGAATCGAAACAGAGTTCGCATAAGACTCTTGCCGAATACCGGGAAACTCTTGAGCACGGAATCAATTTGATTGTATATCCGGAGGGGACAAGCTCCGACGGGACGGGAATTCTCCCTTTTAAATCCACTCCCTTTGAAGCAGTGTCTTCAGGCAATTACAAAATCTACCCGGTACTGATCAGATACCTGCGGAAACCCGGCGAACCGACGCTGTGCTGGTACGGGGACATGACCCTTCCCCCGCACTGCTGGCAGATACTGGGAAGGGCTTCGATAAATGTTGAAATACACATACTGGATCCGCTTCTCCCGGAGGGCAGAAATCGAAAGGAACTCGCCGGTTTTGTCCACGATTACATGGAAAAGAAATACGCTGAAATACCGACGGGAATATCCAATGTAGAACGCGGAATGTCCAAAGACGAAGTATAGGCTGAAGGCAAAGGGGGCTAATTCCGTTATTCCCACGGAAAACCGTATAATTGCAAAACATTGGCCGTTAAGTTACATTACAAAAAATTAAAAACTAAAACTGAAAAACCGTATTTATGGAAAGAAGCTGGTTGGGCGCTTTGGTATCGGCATGGAATCTCCTCCTGGAAATTCCTTTTCCGAATATCGGCCTGTGGTACGAGGACGAGACACCGACAGGTGACTCGCTCCGCACTCTTGCCTGTTTTCCGCTTGTCGGCGCCCTTCTCGGTTACGCGGCGTACTGCATCATATGGATACTGAGCAGGTTCCAGTCGCTGACATCCGTAGCGGCGGTATCCGCCATCCTTATTGTAATAGGACTTGAAGTAATGACTCTGGGTAAGAATTTCAACGCCCTTGTTTCATTTTTCGAGGCGAGAATCCAGGGGCTCGGGGAACTTGAACTTGTTGCCGCAGTCGAAAAAGAACCCTCCTTCTGTAAAACCGCCCTCGGCCTGATGTTTTTCCTTTCAGTTTTCATTCTGAAAATAGCATGTGTCGCTCTTCTTGTATACTATGAACGCACCACATGGCTTATCGTGACAATGGCTGTTTCATATGCGGTTATCGCTAAAATGGCTACGGCCCGGGACCTGCGAACTTCGCAGCCTTTTTTTGAAACCGAGGAGGGACGCGCGGAAAAACTCGCCTGGTTATTTGCAGGAGCAATATCTTTCATTGTCGGGTGGAGCTATTCGCCTGCAGTGATAATCGTACTGGTTCTGGCATATTTTTTCTCCGGTAAATTCAAAGGCCACTGTGAAATGCAATTCGGCGGAGTCACGGGGAAAATTATCGGAACAGCGGGTGCGGCCGCAGAAACACTGATTCTGCTTGCCGGAGTAATTCTGCTTGCCAGGCTTTGACTTGAGCAGGCCAGCGGCTCAATGAGCGCTGGCCTGCTCTTTGAATAAATTGAGGGGAAAATGAACTATAAATGTCTTGATGATTTAAAATTGTTCCTGTCTGAAAAATATTCCGGTGCCACCCCCGGAAACAACTTGGAGATCACTCCGGACATATGCCCTCCGGAAATGAACGGGGACATCACCGTGAACTGTTTCCGGTTCGCAAAGATTTTCAGGAAAAGTCCCGACGAAATAGCCGTGGAATCGGCCGAATTCCTTTCCTCCCATCCTGATGTTGAAAAGGCTGAAAAAGTCAAGGCGTTTGTAAATGTCACACTCAGGGGAGAGTCAGTTCACAGGGACACCGTGGCGAAAATGAATGAAATCATGGGATCTTCAATTCTTCCGGAAAGCAGAAAACAGAAAGTCCTTGTTGAATTTTCGGCGCCCAACACCAACAAACCGCAGCATCTCGGACATGTCCGCAACAACACCATAGGAATGTCCCTGGCCTCTCTCATGAGGCGGGTGGGACATGATGTTGTCAGAATAAACCTCGTGAACGACCGCGGCATCCATATCTGCAAGTCAATGATTGCGTACCAGCGTTTCGGGGAGGGCGTGACCCCGGAAAGTTCGGGAAGGAAAGGAGATCACCTCGTAGGTGATTTCTATGTGAAGTTCGACCGGGAGTTGAGAAAACAGATTGGCGAACTCAGGGAGAAAAATCAGGAACTTAAAGATAAAACCGATGAAGAGCTTTTCATTCAGACGGAAATCGGACGTTCCGCCCAGGACATGCTTCAGAAATGGGAGTCCGGCGATCAGGAGGTGAAATCGCTCTGGCAGAAGATGAACGGCTGGGTTTTTGCGGGATTCGCACAGACATATGCCCGCATGGGAATCGAATTCGAGCACACTTATCTTGAAAGCCAGACTTACCTGCTCGGCAAGGATCTTGTCGAGCAGGGTGTCAGAAAAGGAACCTTCTTCAAGCGTGATGACGGTGCGGTGCTTGTTGATCTCGAGGATGTGAAACTCGGCAAAAAAGTGCTCCTGCGCGCCGATGGGACGAGTGTTTACATGACACAGGATATTGGAACCACCCTTTTAAAATACAGGGACAACACTCCGGACATCCAGATATGGGTTGTCGGTGACGAGCAAATCCATCATTTCAAGACGCTTTTCGCGATCCTGAGGAAAATGGGTTACAAGTGGGCAGGCAATCTCCATCATCTCGCTTATGGAATGGTAAATCTTCCGACCGGTAAAATGAAGAGCCGCGAAGGGACGGTAGTTGACGCCGACGACCTTTTCGACGAGATGGTGGCACTTGCGAAATCCGCAACCCTGGAACGAATCGGCGAAGGAAAAGTTCCCGAAGACATTGATAAGAGATCCGAAATAATAGGCATAGGGGCGATCAAGTTCAATCTTCTGAAGTTCAATCCCAAGACAACTATCATGTTTGATCCTCAGGCATCGATAAGGTTCGAGGGAGATACAGGCCCGTATGTCCAGTATGCCTGCGCAAGGATAAATTCCATTGAAAGGAAGACAAGGGAGGCCGGTCTTGTGATAAAAGACGATATAAACTGGAAACTTGCCTGCTCTCACGAGGAAAAAGAACTTTCCGTGCGAATTTCGCAATACCGGGATGTTCTGCGTCAGTCTGCGGAAAAAATGGACTGTTCAACACTCTGTGAATACCTTCTTGAACTGGCGAAGGCTTTCAACCGTTTCTACAGGGAACATTCTGTTCTTAATGCGGACAACGATGAACTGAAGAAAACCAGGCTTGCGCTCTGCTGCAGGACAAGGGACGTTCTTGCAGACGGCCTTAAAACGCTCACTATAGATGTTCCCGAAGCCATGTAATGATATTTTCCGTTGGATAATTCCGGTTTTTTTTATTTGTTTCCGGCAGGCCACGCCTTGCCGTATTCGCAAATGATCCTGTCAAACATCTTGTCCGCCTCCTCGTCTACAGCGCAGCGTTCCGGCTTTTTCTCATGCCATTTTATCGCTTTCCGTACGCCTTCGGCCCATTTGACTTCAGCTTTGAAATCAGGGACAAACTTTTTGATTTTGCCGTTGTCGAAAACTACGCTGTTGATTTTATCCCCTATGAGGCTTGCCGTAAGCCTTGGGATGTAGGCCGCAAGAAGATCTGACGGGATATGGATTAATTTCGGTTCAACTCCGGCGGCTCTGCCGGCTTCAAGAAAAATCTGGTTCCACGACAACACCTCGTCGGAAGTTATGTGGAAAGCCTCCCCAATCGCTTTTTTATGGCCGAGAAGCCCGAGAAGCCCCTTTGCGAAATCCGCATTCCACGTGACCGTCCAGAGGGAGGTGCCGTCACCCGGGACGATTATCTTTTTGCCTTTTTTCATACGGCTTATCATGGTGTAGGGATAATTCCAGCTTCCGACGCAAAGGGGAATCTGTGAAAAACCGTAGGTGAGGGACGGACGGATTATTGTCACCGGAAATCCCTTTTTCACGTATTCCCCCATAAGTCTTTCCTCGCAGGCGATTTTGTTCCTTGCATATTCGGAAAAGGGGTTGCCGAGGGGATTTTTTTCAGTTATCATGTAATGCCGGGCCGGTTTATGATAAACCGTGGTCGAACTGATAAGGACAAACTGCTTTGTTTTGCCTGTAAAAAACTTTATGTCCTGTTCAATGTCGGATTCTGTGAACGCCACCCAGTCAACTACAGCATCAAATTTTTCGTTCTTCAAATATTCGGAGACTTTTCCGGGTTCTCTCCTGATATCTGCATTTAACAGGTGCGCCTCTTTTGGAGGGGGCGTCTTTCTGGAAAGCCCGCGGTTGAGCATGTGCAGTTCGATTCCGCGTTTGACCGCCAGTTCGGAACACGCCGAACTTATGATCCCGGTGCCGCCGATAAAAAGAATTTTCATAATATGTCCTCCATGAGCCGGTTGAGTGTACAATATATCTTGCAGCCGGCATTACTGCGAATTTCGCAAAGCTATCCTTCGCACTATATTTGTCAAAACCGTTTATCTCTGTAAATTATTCCTGGAATAATTATATTCATCCGGGATAAAACATGTATAACGGTAAAAAAGTAGTTGTGGTGATGCCGGCTTACAATGCCGAGAAAACACTTGTTCCGACTTATGAAGAGGTGATGTCTCAGGGCTGTGTTGATCTTGTGATACTGGTTGACGACGCAAGCAGGGACAAGACGGCGGACATTGCGGAGAAGCTTAAAAACATGAGGGTCTTCAGGAATGAGAAAAACCTCGGATACGGAGGCAATCAGAAAATCTGCTACCGCCTCGCGCTGGAAGAGGGGGCCGATATTGTCATAATGGTCCATCCGGATTACCAGTACACGCCGAAACTTATACCCGCGATCGCATCTCTCATAGGAAATGAACTTTACCATTGCGTGCTCGGCTCCAGAATCCTCGGAGGATATGCCGTAAAGGGAGGAATGCCCAGATGGAAATACTATAACAACCGGATACTGACTTTGGCGGAGAATATTTTTTTGGGAGCAAAACTTTCGGAATACCATACCGGATACAGGGCGTTTTCAAAAGAACTTCTCATGAAACTGCCTCTTGACAGGAACGACGATGATTTTGTCTTCGACAACCAGATGCTCGCCCAGATTGTCTGGACTGGATGCAAGGTCGCCGAGATAAGCTGCCCGACCAAGTACTTTCCCGAGGCGTCCAGCATAAATTTCACCCGGAGCGTGGTCTACGGGCTCGGATGCCTCAAGACTTCGCTGGAATTCTATTTCTCCAAGATCGGGATGTTCGGCAACAGAAGATTCCCTCCGGAACTGAAAAACTGTCTTTCGGATTTCAAGTGACGCAGGACGCAAGGCCTGCACCACTTATTTTAAGAGATTCCCGGCCGTGAACGGCCGAGTTGCTTTTTTGAATTGAGGTAATTTCAAAACTAGGAATTCAGTAGTCAGAATTCAGGAGACAGAATTGAATTTGAACTCAAATTCGGTTTTATTCTGAATCCTGACTTCTGAATCCTGACTACTTTTGAAATTG
>JBAYFV010000216.1:0-6367 GCA_041666985.1 Victivallales bacterium | reverse complement strand
GGTGATTTACCGTCATAATCTTTTTCTTCAACGACCTTGAAATCGCAACCGGTGATTTTATCCAGATGCCATTTCAATTCCCGTGCAGCCTCATCCTGCCTGCCGTCCACAACAATCAGATATTCGGCTTTTCCGTTGTCCGCCAGACACATGTCAGCTGCAACATTTTTCGCCGGGTCGCCGACACATGAGGAAAACAGGATTGCAAAACTTAGAAATAATCCGAACATAATTGTTTTTTTCATGCTATTCCTTTCTATGTTAAAATTTTAGGAAAACTTCAGTCTCCTAATGATTTCGGATTACTGACACACTTTGTATTCCATGGCAAAGTGTCATACATCATTCCATACCCGGGCATTGCAAATGTATAATTAAAATCTATCGCCGTTCGTTTGCTTAAATTGACGTTTCCTGCGACAAAGCCGACATTTGCTGAATTATTATGCCTGAAATGCCCCTGCATGCTCCATTTCAAACAATAATAACACGCATCGCGCGCTCCCACCTCATTTGTCAGAATATGTTTCTCCGGGTATGGAATCCTGCTGATTTTGCCTATCGGTTTTCCATCATTGAAATCAGTGAGAGCGGTACTGACTAAAAAAGCATTCAATCCATATGATAAACACCAACGCGCTCTTACTTCCGTATGCAGCTGATGATCGTATGTCGGACAACACATTACGGGGATTCTTTTATCATCAATATAAAATGGAAGCGGCTTGTCCCCGATATAGGGATTTATCAATTCCGACCAGAAATCCACACCTCCATAGCTGCTCGGAAGATAATCAGCGTAGTCCATAGCGTACATATTAATCCCCAATGACAATTGTTTGACATTGCTGGAGCAGGAACTTGTGCGCCCCATTTCCTTTGCCTTTCCAAGCGCCGGCAGCAACATTGCGGCCAGGATTGCGATGATCGCAATTACAACGAGGAGCTCGATCAGTGTGAATGACATCCCGGTTTCCACAGGTGTAAAAGTGTATTTGCAACGAAAGCGGTTTGTTTTCGGTGTTTCACCAATCTTTTTCATAAACAACCCCCTTATATTTTCGAGTTTGAACAGGAATTTCTGAATACTATTTCTCCATATTGGATAATGCTCGGAATGTTTTTGCCGTTGCCGAGGATACGCTCTGCCAGCATATCTATGGCTTTGCGTCCCAACTCGGACAATTGCAGGTTTAACGTTGTCAACCCGGTGGAATTTTTTTCAAGGCCGGGCATGTTGTCAAAACCGACAACCGAAATATCACCCGGCACCCGCAACCCCGCCGCCTGAATCGCGGAAACAACTCCCAGCGCCTTAAGATCGGTATCCGCAAAAACCGCAGTTGGCGGATCATCCAGATGCAGGAAATTCTCCATTCCGATTCGTCCTTTTTCCTCGGCGGACACAGCCGATCCTCCACTGTATTCCTCCGGATTTGTGTCACGGATGCAATAGTCCTCCCGGAAATCGATATCATGCGCTTCCAGCGCCAGCCTGTATCCGGCATACCGGTCGGCATGATAATTGGGGGTATCACCCCCGATAAAGGCAATTTTACGATGACCAAGTTCGCGGATCAGATATGAGACCATGTTATAGGCTCCAACGATAAAATCAGTGGTCACGGAATTATACGGCGAAGTGAAATAACGGGCGTGATTGATTATTGTATACATGCACTGTAGTTTTTCAATCTTCCGGGCGAATTCAATGTTGGGAGAAAGAAAAACGGCATTGATTTTTTCTCCGCTTGACGCCCTTTGGATTATTTCCGGCAAGCCGGTAATCCGCACGTTTCCCGGCCAGGCATTAATTACGCCTCTTTGAATTTCTTCCCTCACAAACCAGCTGAAAGGTGTAGTATTTCGGTGCTCGCTCAGGGAACTTATGCCGTTGAAATACAAAGTCTGAAGCGAAAGCAGATCCTTTGAAATACTGGGAATCTGGCAGACTATCGTTCCCAGCCCGCGGTGACGTTTAAAAAGCCCCTTTGCCGTCATGTTCTTCATAGTCCTGGACACGGTGGCGTAACTCACTTTGAACTTCTGCATCATTTCTTTTTCGGTATAGAACAAATCACCTTTTTTGAATTTTCCAGAAAGAAGCTCCTGTTTTAACATTTCTTCCATCCGGATATATTTTATCTTAATTTGGCTGTCGTTTAACATCTGAACAAATCCTTTGCTTTTGACTTGATTATAGTTGATTTAAAAAAAAATGTCAACAGTTTTATAGTTATTTACATATCTTTTATAGATGTAATATAGAGGTAATGCGTCTGTACGGCTCATAAATGGAATCCCTGTGGAGTTCTTTTTTCTTGATTTCTCAATCCCGCCTGATCATCGTTGAAGCATATGAAAATCAAAATTCCTGTCAGTTACATTGCCAGTGCGAGGATGATGATCAGGTCAATGATGAAGAGTGCGACAATTGCGGCCTCGAGAAGAAACATGACCCAGTTGAAGGTGTCCTGCTGAAGAATTGAATAGATGCTGTCCAGCGCGTGGAGTTTCTGGTTGACTGCATTCTCCCATTCCGAGAGATGGAAACGGGAGGCGCAACCCATATATATGCGTGCAAGATGCCATTCGCCGAAGAACTTTGAAATATTGGTGATTTCATCGGTCACCTTGGAGAGATCCATTCTCACCTCACGGAGATCCCTGATCATTTTCTGCCTCGAGAACCAGCTTTTCAGCCTTGAAGCGCATTCGACCTCGTTGTATGCCTTGTCGAGTACACGGTCGAGATACATGTCGTAGGTCCGAAGTTCTTCGAGCTGGAGATTTGCCATCTCCATGACATACAGGGTGTCGTTGTAGTCTTCCGGGATGTCTATCAGCAGTGCGGTATCCCAGTCAATCACCGTCAGGTCGCGGCGGTAGTATGAATACCAGCACCTTGTGACATCCTCTACCTCCTGCGAGCTGAGTCGCGACGGGTCAGATTCTCCGACAAGCAGCCCGGCCACGCCTCGCGCATTCTTCCGCATCCAAGATTCGCTGTCCATATCCGCCTCTCCGCCGGCATCAATGATCGGAGTGCCGATGCAGAACACCGTAAAATCTTCCGGCGACGGCAGTTCGGCAACAGGTGTGTCAAGCCCTTCCTTTACGCTGTCAAACACCTTGACGGCCATCTCCATGACGCGCTGTTCCATATCCGATCCGTCGTTGAACTTCAGATTCCGGTAAGGGAGCAGATCCGATATTTTCCCGATGTTCACAGGAACCCTGATCTTCAGCGACATCGCTCCGATTGCGAATATCTTGACGGATGCGGAAAGCCGCACCGGCCCGGACGGGCCTTCGATGCTCGCGCAGTCCACCTGTATCGAGAGGGGACGGTATACCGGGAAATGACGCGGCGTATCTTTCAGCCTCCCGATCTTGTGCAGTTCGGCGGAACCGCTCAGAAGCTTCTCTATCTTTACGAGATCGGCTTCCTGAGCGATGTCCAGTGCAAACATGTATACGACTTCAGCATTCATTACATACCATTAATCTGTTGGAAGCCTTATGTCAAAAAGGAAACGAGGCGAAATAGGTCAAATTAAGCTCCCTGCGGAATATTTTGAACCGTAATTTTTAATTTGCAATTACCTTTGTGCCTTTGCGGTTTTATATTACACGCCTATGAACGACAATCTGACACCGATGATGCGGCAGTACCGCGAGATGAAGGACGGGCTTCCGAAAGACGTCATTCTGCTTTTCCGCCTCGGCGACTTCTACGAACTCTTCTTCGAAGATGCGAAGTTCGCAGCCCCGATCCTCGATGTCACCCTGACCAAGCGCGCCGGCACTCCGATGTGCGGAATCCCCTATCACGCCCTTGAGAACTACATGCCCCGGCTTCTGGAAGCCGGAATCAAGGTCGCCATAGCGGAACAGGTTGAGGATCCGCGCCTTGCAAAGGGTATTGTCAAAAGGAAGATAACCAGAGTCATCACGCCTGGAACTGTCACAGATTCGTGCATACTAACACCGGAAAGAAACAATTACCTTGCCGCCCTTTCATTCAACAAGGGCGTTTACGGACTCGCCTCTGTTGATATCAGCACAGGCGATTTCAGGACCACTGAAGTCCAGAATTACGAGGAGCTCGAAACCGAACTCCACCGGCTCCGCGCCGCAGAATGCCTTGTTCCAGAATCCATCCTAAACGAGTGGAAGGAGAAAAATTCACACCCGCGTTCCTCGGGTAACATCCTCTGGACGCCTCTTGAGGACTGGACTTTCGCATTCGACACCGCAACCGAACTTCTCAAACGCCATTTCAAGGTCGCGTCCCTCGACGGCTTCGGCTGCAGAAACATGAAACTCGGAGTCTCGGCCGCCGGTGCCGTCCTGCATTATGCCTGCGAAACCCTCCGCCACGAGGCCGGACACATCCGCTTCCTCAAGACGTACAGCAACAGCAATTTCATGATCCTCGACTCCATATCGCAGCGGAACCTCGAACTTGTAGATCCTATGCCGGGAGGCAAAAAAGAGGGGACCCTCCTCCATGTCCTGGATCAGACATCCACGCCGATGGGAAGCCGGCTGCTCAGGGAGTGGATAGTCCGTCCCCTGTTTGACAGGGATGCGATTATCGCACGCCTCGACGCGGTCTCGTCTTTCAAGGACGATCCCGCGACACTTGCCGAACTGAGGGAAATCATAAATTCCGTCCGCGACCTGGAACGCATCATCTCCCGCCTCAACATCGGAAGCGCGAACGCCCGGGATATGGCTGCTCTCTCAAAAAGCCTTGAATCGCTCCCCGACATAAAAAATCTCCTCGCCGGTTTCGACATGCCCCTTCTCTGCGAAATTCGCAGCAGGCTGCACGAACTCCCGGAACTTGTCTCTGAAATAAACAGGACAATAGGCGATGAACCTCCCGCCGTTCTGAACGAGGGGGGAATAATCCGAGAAGGATGCAATCCCGAACTCGACGAACTCCGCAGCGCCGCGTCAGAAGGCAAAAACTGGATTGCCGAACTGCAGGCGAAGGAACAGGGGCGCACCGGAATAAAATCCCTCAAGATCAGGTTCAACAATGTCTTCGGCTACTATATAGAAATCAGCAAGAGCAATATCGCCAACGCACCCTCCGACTACATCCGGAAACAGACACTTGTCAACGGGGAACGCTACATCACCCCCGAACTGAAGGAGATGGAAAACAAAATCCTGGGAGCCGAAGACAAGTCAAAAGCCCTCGAATACGAACTGTTCCAGAAGCTCCGTGTACAGGCTGTCTCCTTCACCTCAAAAATACTTGAGACGGCGGCCTCCCTTGCGGCGGCGGACGCACTTGCGAGTTTCGCGGAATGCGCGAGAAAATACAATTACTGCCGACCGGTTATTTCAGACGATGAAACACTGGATATCAGAGCCGGACGCCATCCGGTCCTGGACGCCACGATGAAAGAGGAACGCTTTGTACCCAATGACACCTTTTTGGACGGGGACGAGAACCGGATGATGATAATCACCGGTCCAAACATGGCCGGAAAATCAACCTATATCCGTCAGGTCGCCCTTCTCGTCCTTCTCGCGCAGACCGGTTCCTACATACCCGCGCAGAGCGCGAAAATAGGACTGGTCGACAGGATATTCACGCGGGTGGGGGCGGTGGATGACATTTCACGCGGACAGAGTACTTTCATGGTGGAGATGCTCGAAACGGCGAACATTCTCAATCATGCGACAAAGAAGAGTCTTGTAATCCTTGACGAGATCGGGCGCGGCACCAGCACCTTCGACGGAATAAGCATTGCATGGGCGGTCGCCGAATATCTCCATGATTCACCTGCAGCCCGGGCGCGCACACTTTTTGCAACCCATTATCATGAACTCACCGAACTCGCACTCACCTGCAGAGGTGTCAAAAATTACAATGTGGCGGTGAAGGAATACGGTGAACATATTATTTTCCTAAGGCAGATACTTCCGGGCGCCACCGACAGGAGCTATGGAATCCATGTTGCGAAACTCGCAGGCCTGCCGAAGGAAGTCATCGCCCGCGCGAACGAGATCCTTGAGAATCTCGAGAACAACGCAATCGCCGAAGCCGGACAGCCCGCCCTAGCCGAACACCGCGAAAAAGGCAGGGAGAAGAAACCCAAGAAGGGGAAGGCAAACCAGCCGACTCTGTTTGACTGGGCGGAAAAGTAAGGAAATAGTCCGTATTTTGATTTGATTTGTTAATGGTTTTTCAGGAAAACAATTTCATTGTTTTCCTGAAAAACCGAGCCGATTTCAAAACTCAAATTTAAAGGAGCGCGGGTTTTCTTACCCGCGGAAATCTAACTCAAGCGGCGGACTGGAAAGTCCGCCCTCCGTTAGTTTTGAATCGGCTCAGGGTAGTTTT
>JBAYFV010000215.1:0-6462 GCA_041666985.1 Victivallales bacterium | reverse complement strand
CGTACCGGGAGTTACGGAAAAGTTTGGAGCGAGAATTTCGCCCTTGCGATGACCGGACGCGGCGGCGGAGCGGTCCGGTAAATATGCAGTACCCTCGCGCCCGAAGGTGCTGATTCCTGCAGGCCTCAGGATGCCGAGCCGTTTCGGAACTTTTGCGACAAGCTCCGTGAAATCATTGAAAACCTTCCGCATCATGGCATCCGCTTCTGTGGCGTCATTGCCAAAAAACTCGAAATCTTTCCGCACGCGCCGTCTGAGATCTTCGTGTCCGTTCCAGTCGTCACGCAAAATGCCAACGAAATCCCGGAGCGGCAATTCCTTTTTCCCATACACCAGCTCTTTGATCACAAGCAGACTGTTGACTACGTCGGGCAGTCCGCCAGGATGGGGAGCCAGCGCCGTGTATTTGGGGCCGAGGTCATAATAGGAACGGGCCTTTTCGATACAGCCTTCGACAAGGAGCGAAATCAACGGTGTTGGATGATACGACCTGTTGCTTGAATTCAGAAGGCCGGCAATTCGGAAGGCGAGACGGTTTTTGAACTCGGCATACAGCGACTCGAAGTCCGCATATTCAACCGTGTCCTTGTTAACAGGACCGAGACCAAGCACCTCCTGCAGGATAACCAGGGCGTCAAACGGCTGATAACTGAAACAGGTCTTCCCCGGAATCAACAGCTCCCAACAGCCGTCATTGGTGAAATTCCTCGCCTCCTCGAGAGGATAGCCGAACTTGACGAGCGTCGGAATTATACGATCCTCATTATATACGGCGATTATGCCGCCGCCAAGACGCTGGACTTCCGCAATCCTCCTTAAAAGTTTTTCCGGAGCCTTCTGCGAAATCCGCACTGCAATCGGGAAATCGCTGATGTGAAGCTCCTCGACCACATCGAGCACAAGGTATGTGACTTCGTTTGTAACATCCTTTCCTTGCTCATCAATCCCGGCGAGGACTATGTTCTGGTAGAATTGCGCGTCGCCGCTGCCTTTGCCCTCGGCAGTGATCCATTCGCAACCCTTTATCCAGAAATGGGCGATGAGTTCTCTCGCCTCATCCACACCTGCACTTCCCGCCGCAAGATCGCGCTTGAGATGCGGACCGAGCATTTTGTCAATCCGTCCGATCCCGCTCCAATTGCCGCAAAGCCTCTGGAAATCCCAGAGCATCCAGAGGGACTGAACCGCCTCCCGGAAATTCCGCGGCGGGTTCTCGGGAACGTTACGCAGCCCGGCAAGGACCTGTTCGTAATTTTCCCGCAAATCGCCCCCGGAAGCAACTGCAAGCCGCTCCAACTCCGAGATGTGGCGGTCATGCCATCTGTTTGCAGCATCAAGACATGCGATCATCGCGCGCAGAAGATCCTCCCCGTCGGCATCAAGGTCATTTCGTCCGAGCCTTTCGGTGATCTCGGCACGTATCCCTTTGTATCCGATTTTGAGCGCCTTCTCGAAATCAATGGTTGTATGGCTCACGGAGCCAAACTGCGCAAGAAGCGGTACCGAGTGCCGAGTCGCCTCCTTGAGCGTGGCGGCGCCAGCAAGTTTTTCCCCGGGCAGTATGCGCAGAGGGGCGTTCTCCGCGATGAGCCTGACCGCTTCGGCGTACTGGCGGTTCAGCGACGGCATCGAGAGGTAGAATTCCGGATAAACGGCAAACTGCGCGTCTCTCATGCTCCGTCCGAACTCGCCAGAGAGATAGCGCGCGGCAAGCTTGCGCGTCGAAGCGGAAAGCCGGCATGTCGGCTCGAATCCGGTGAAAATTCCAGTGTTTAACTCATCAGTATTTATTGGCTTCACAGTGTCATCCTTTCATAGTGTTAAGTGTTAAGAAAAACATTTCTTATTCTCCTTGCTTAAAACTTAAAACCTGACACTTAACACTGATAAACATTCCTAATAATAGTGCCGTCTTATTGATTCCGCCATGAACAACACTACTGTAATCATATATGAAAATACTGTAATCAATAACCCGTGGAGTTTGTGCATGAACAGACTTTTAAAGATAATCCCTCCGGATGCGGTTACCGCGGACTCTATTGACGCCTCGCGCGGGGAAGGCGCTTTGAACGGACATGTCCACATCAAAACCGTCCCTTACTGCATTGCGGTGATTCCGGTTGTCGGCAGATACGAAGTCATCACTCCGGACGCATCAGTTGAAATTGACACAGGGGAGGCATTGCTTACGCCATCTAACATCCCGTTGAAATTCATACACAACGGCGATCCGAAAAGAAAATTCATGATGAAGATGAAATGGGTGCACTTTCATTTCAGCATTTTCGGCGCAATTGATTTCACCTCCATGCTCGAAATGCCGTTGCGGCTGGATACTGCAGCCGCCGCAAAATTCGGAGAGGTGATTGACGATCTGCTGCGTCTGCAGGAGTCGGAGCCCGGCATTGCGGGACTGTCCAGGCGCGGTGAACTCGGCTTCAGGCTTCTCGGTCTTGTCTGCTCGGTGTCAAAACCCAAGGAAGACGCCCTCGGTTTTCTCGAAAGTTCACAGAGGTTGAAACCGGTTCTTGACCATATGAAAAGAAACCTGGCGCTGAAAACCGATGTCGCCAGACTTGCGAAACTCGCAAATCTTTCACCGTCGCGCTTCCATACGGTGTTCAGGGAAATCACCGGGGTCGGCCCCATGGAGCATCAGAAGAAGCTGCGTTTGAACGCGGCCTTCAGGCTTGTCATGACGACTGATGACAAATTAAAGTCCATCGCCGGGAAAACCGGATTCTGCAACGAATTCCATCTCAGCCGCGACTTCAAGGGCAGCTACGGGAAAAGCCCTAGGGAATACAGGAAAAAGGAACTGAGGGATCTGGTGTAAGAGTGTCCGAACCCATATTTCCCCTTGCTTAGGAGTCGTGCAGAAATAACTTTGACATCTGGCGGAAAATACAGGTGTTTGGATTTGAGTCGCGAACCCCTTATTCGCCGCGGCGAATAAGGGGTGACGCAACCCAATCAATTTTTAACATTCTTATTTCTCTTGCTGCAATTCATTTCGCATGTATTTGGGATTCTTGTTTCATTTCAAAGAAACATCTCCTGTTACGCGGCTGTTGACTTGCGTGAGATTATATTGGAAATATTCGGGCAGGCAGATTTTAATGTTTTCCGGAATTAATTTTTCCCACAGCAAAGTCAATGTGTTGTTTTTATAGGTCAGGTCTAATTTGCCGTAAGTGGTTTGGAGTCCCCGAATGGAGATGGTTTTGCGTTTCTCAAACTCAAATGGGGCGAGTCCGCCTAATATGAGAATTCCATTGCCAGTTTCAAGATAGAGCTTGGAGATCATCGTTTCGAGGAAACGTCCGTTGTTGCTTCCGTTGGGTTGCCAAGGGGTGAAGGCAGCGTCAACCACCGAGCATCGCTCCTGAGTTAAATAAAGGTCGGGCGTCATGCCGAAACGGCGAAAGGTTCGGGCTGCAGTCCAGGCCTTTTTCCATTCGCCATGCCGCATGTAGAAGAGGTTCATAACCTGTTCATTATTGCCGATGTATTTAACTGTGTGAGTCATGGAGCCGCAGAACGGGCCGTCGAAGCGGTTGTTTTCCAGGTATTTAACGTAATCGACAAAGCGCTGGTCATAGGCGTCGGCGATTCCGGCCACGAGGAAATTCAGGGCGTTGCAAACATTGTCAAACCCGGCAAACAAGGTGCCGTCGCTGGTGATGGTGCGAGCGATATAACCATCGTCGCGACGCATTCTAGTAACGGCGTTGTCGATATCTTTATGGTAAAAGGAGGTTTCGGCGGTCAATTCTTCATGTTCAGGATGATTATATTCTTTCAACACCTCCATGAAATGTTCAAGCCCGGCGCAGCTCCAGCTGTCGGAGAAGGCATATACATAGCCATCGTCGCCATCAGTGGCGGTGGCCTTGGGAAGGAGTCCATAATGCGGAAGTCCTGGCTTGCGGGTGGCTTTAACTTCGCCGATGATCCATTTGGCGGCACGGACAAAGTCATCCATATGTTTTTCCACGAAATCCGTATCTCCGGAATATTTAACATAATCGGCGGCAAGGAGTAATGCGGCGCCGGTGGAGTTCGCCCAGCGATTGGCGGTAGTGCCGATGGAACCCTTGAGCGAGGTGTATTCCCCAACTGGAGGACATTCGCCGTCCTGCAGTGTGAGAATGTATTCGAGCACACGCCGAACTGGAGCAAAATGTCCGAGCACAACCATTGAACGCAACATCTGCATGGCTTCCCAGACCCAAACATAGAAACGTTCACTGGTTCCGCCCTGACAAGGCTGAAGGACATGTCCATGTTTGCTGTTAAGCTCGTTTAGAAGCTGGAGATTGCACCATTGGAGTGCGGAGAAGATGTTGTTTTCTTCCTCATCGCCGAAATCGAAGCGGGCAACAGTCGCATCGTCAAAAACCTTGCGCCCGGCCGAGGCAGCAGCGTTGAAATCGCCGGTGAACGTGCTGTCTTTTCCAGTAAGAAACGCCATGGTGAAACTGCGTTTTTCGCCGGGTTGGAGTTCGGCGGAAAAGTGGATGACGCGTTCGCCGCTTTTAATGCGCATTGCGGGGGGAGTCCAGCACGGCCAGGTGAAGCCGGGTTCATTGTTGTTGAAATCACTGTCCTCAAAAGTGAATTTCTCCTCCCATTCATATGCGAACTCGCCGCCGATGACTTTCCCAAAAACGCCATTGGGGCCGATCAAGGCATCAGTGGCGAAATTTATTGAATCATCGGCGAGCCATTTGGAATTATCCCAGTAAAAAGGTGTGTAATGATAATTGAAAATGCTCTTTTCGAGGTAATGCCCAGCTTTGCAACGGATGTGCGGAGTAACTGGCACAACTCCCTGATTGGTAACGCTTGCCCGGATCCACAAGGTGTTGTCGGGGGCAGTGCAGTATTCAAATTCGTAAAGCAGTCCATTGGCGAAATAAGTGGCAATGACCTGCGGGTATTTACCGCCGATGCGGCGCATCTTAGTTTTGCGGAAATCAGGAACTGCCGGGGCTTTGCCGATGGCGAAACTGAGCAGCATGGTTTTTTGACTATTGCGAGTTGGAACGCTTGCGGGAGTTATAGAGATAACGTCTGGCGGCATTGAAAGGACGTAAGCATTCAGCGCCGGATCGCAGTATATAAGGCGGTCGGAATACGGCATATTGAGCGGCATGTGTACAGAGTAGGTCAGTTTGGCGGGTTCGCTGTTGATGGCGCGAATGTCAGCCCAGCTCAGCTGTTCCAGCTCGGCGTACTTGATATCTTTCTGCATCTTTTTCTCCTTAAGTTGTAAGTGTCCTGAATCCCTTGAAATAAAATTTCATTTTAGCGACGGGACAGGCCGGTTTTTATTTAAAACTCACTGCTCCCATCTGGCTTGTTATACCCCATTCAGAATGAAATGCGAACTTAAAACCGATTCGCTTTTCAATCATTCTGACTGCTTTTGCAATTTTCTCAAGTCATTGTCAATAATACCAGGGGGATTGCCAGCAGTTGGCATATCGGGCCGCAATTGGAAATCCCTGCCTGTTCCAGTCTTCTACATGCCCGTCCCAGAAAGCAAAATTAATCGCATCATTATGCCGGAAAGTCGTAGGCGTAAAAGCTACTTGATACGTAGTGGTAGAACAGTCACCGAACATGAAGACCGAAGAAGGACTTCTTATTGTATTGACTTTCACGAAGTAACTATTTCCGATCGCCCATATATCCTTATGTACACTCAGGGCATCCGTAGCCAAATCCTTCATAGTATTATTGATGCCATAATTGGTGGCGGGCATGCCGGGGGCAACCGTCCCGGTTTCAGCAGGACATGAAAGTATTGAATTCGGAAGCGGTGTGCCACCAGCATATTTCACTGGAATATAGTTGGAATTACATAGGAACAGTACCCAATTCCCGATAGTCGCGTCATAATGTACAGCCGGCGCCCATTCATTATAATCATTCGAGTAAAAAATGTTGTCCAAGGCTATTTGCTTAAGATTGCTTTTGCATTTTATGGATTTCGCCGTATCGCGTGCTCTGTTCAACGCGGGCAGGAGCATAGCTGCCAAAATTGCGATAATCGAAATTACAATGAGGAGTTCTATTAAAGTAAACCCCATGCGCGTCAACGAGTTACACGTTGAACTCGCATCATCGCCCAAGCCGTCTACATGTGCGTGATCGCCTGTCGGCGAGTACCCCCCCCGCCTAGGCAGGTGCGCAGACAGGCACATGAAGTTTTCCTTCACATTGCATTTCCCCTGCTTTCCTTCACAGGCCATTCGTTCGCACGAATAATTCTTCATTTTTTCAAATACCTCCTTATCCTTTTTCCCGTTTAAACTTCCTCTCTACAGGCGGCATTTATCGTATCTCGAGTGTCCCCCAGCCGCTTGTGCTTTTATTTGGCGATGGAATCCCGGTCCAGGTCACTGTCTTTCCGGAAACAATTCCGCCGCGCCCGTTGGAATAGGCAATCTG
>JBAYFV010000214.1:0-6467 GCA_041666985.1 Victivallales bacterium | reverse complement strand
TTGAATTAACGCAACGATGTCTGAATGTGAAAACGGTGCAGGGGCATCGCAGTCCGAGGATGCCACGCATCAGAACTTTGAAACTCCTTAACGTTGAATTAAGTGCCTGAAGGCCTCAACGCGGGATGACGGATGGATGGATTTCGCAACCAGCTCACAAGGTAATAATTGTACTTATGACTCGGCTTAAACCACTACAGGAAAAATCAATAAAAACCAGAAATAAAATTGAGACATTGAGAAAACCTGAACCACGGACACTCCGAGTTACTGCAGTTCCATTGCTTCCGAGATGTTCATTGGATTCGTGCTGACGGGAAGAGGCGCCTCGTGGTCGGCAATTCCCCAGCGGCGCGAAAACGGCCAGAATACGAACAGCGCTTTGCCGACAATGTTCTGGCGCGGGACAAACCCCCATATTCTGCTGTCGGAACTGTTCGAAGTGTTGTCACCCATCATGAAATATCTGTCTTCAGGCACGTAAACTTCCCCTTCAGCCGCAAGGCTGCCTAGAGGGGAATGACCGTGGTAACCGCCTTTGTACGAATAAACCCTGTCAATCGTCTTGATGTTAAAATCGGTGATTGGAACAAACTTGCCGCTGCCTTTCACCTTTACATGAACCATGCCGTTCATTATCTTCAGAGTGTCTCCCGGCATTCCAATAAGTCTTTTTATGTAGAAGTAACCGCTGGCGCTGCAGGGAAGCCCCTCAGTGTTGAAAACAACTATTTCCCCCCTGGCCGGGTCGCGGAAATGATAGGTGTACCGGTCAACAAAAAGATGATCGCCCAGCGACAGCCAGCCGTCGGACAGGACATCTCCCTTGTTGAATTCTTTTCTTCCCTTGAGACAGTATTTCTGAACATGGCCTATTTCGCCCGGAAGTTCGTAGTCTACATCTCCAATTTCGAACCTTGTCTGAGGATAAAGGATATATTTATAGTAAGTGCTGAAATTCCTCTCATCAAGTTCGCCGCTTTGTTTCACCGTAAGATCCGCTTTCTCCGCTGAAAACAGGGCGAAACTCAATGGTGCAGGCAGATGTGGCAGCGTGTTTTTATCGGCAATATAATGAATCCCGAAAAGGGTCGGCTGCATACTGCTGGTCGGAATCTTAAACGGCTGGGCATAAAGGGCGCGTGCGCCAAAGGCGACAGTGAACGCCACAGCCAGGATGTCGGCATATTCCCTGAGCGTCGGGAAAGTCTTTCGCGGAAGAATCTTCACTGCCCGCATCGGCGCCCTTTCCAGGAATTTTTCAGTTTCCCCGGCATTCTCCGGGTTCACAGTTTCGGCTTCCGCAATGATCTCCCTGACTTTGTCTTTTGTTGACGCAAGCAGGATATCATCGTTGAGATGCAGGATATGCTTCAGCTGGCTGCGGAATTGTCCGAGAGCTTCCGCACGCTTTCTGCGTTTCCATTTTTCGACAAGTGCTCTAACCATTTTCGCCTTTGTTCAGTGATTTTTTTTCAGTCCTGAAAAAACATGTCATGAAGATCCCGCCTTGAGAATCTCGACAAAAGCCTCCTGCGGGATATTGACTCTGCCAATCTGCTTCATGCGCTTCTTGCCCTCTTTCTGTTTTTCAAGGAGCTTGCGCTTACGTGTTATGTCGCCGCCGTAGCATTTCGCGATAACGTTCTTGCGGAGCTGTCTGACAGTTTCACGTGCGACAATCTTGCCCCCGACAGCGGCCTGTATCGCAATCTGGAACATCTGCTGGGGAATGACCTCCCCAAGCTTCTCAGCAAGCTGCTTTCCGCGGGTGTGCGCAAAATCCATATGGACAATTGTCGAAAATGCGTCAACGATATCGCTGTTGACAAGCATGTCGAGCTTGACAAGCCTGTCCTGACGGTATCCTGAAGGTTCGTAATCCATGCTTCCGTAACCGCGGGTTATTGACTTGAGCTTGTCATGGAAATCGACAAGTATTTCATTCATGGGCAGTTCGGCGGTCAGGATCACGTGCCTTGAATCTACGGAATCGGTTCTCGTGCAAATTCCGCGTTTCCCCATTATGAGCGCCATGATGTCGCCGATGTAACCGTTTGGGGACATGATTTTCGCGGTGATGATGGGTTCTTCTATTCTTTCAATGGTTGACGGATCGGGCATGTGTACGGGATTGTCAACCTCAAGCATTTGCCCGTTGTTCAGGAAGACATGGTAGATGACGCTGGGATATGTGGCGATGATGTCCATGCCATATTCCCTGCGGAGGCGTTCCTGTATGATTTCCATGTGGAGAAGTCCGAGGAACCCGCACCTGAAACCGAAACCGAGGGCTGCCGATGTTTCTGCCTGGTATGTGAATGCGGAATCATTCAGCTGAAGCTTTGCGACGCTGGCCTTCAGCTGTTCGTAATCGGCCGTGTCAATCGGATATATGCCGCTGAACACCATTGGTTTGATTTCCTTGAAACCCGGAAGCGCATTCTGGCACGGCTTCCTGACTTCAGTTATGGTGTCGCCTATTTTTGTGTCTGCCGGACTTTTCAGATTCGGAATTATGTAGCCGACAGACCCGGCGCAAAGTCTTTCAAATGGTTTCATTTCAGGAGTGAAGAATCCGACTTCCTTCACTTCGCTTTCAAGACCGGTGCTGAAGAGGCGGATCTTCTGTCCGCGCTGGAGAAATCCGCTCACAACCCTCACATAATTCACGACTCCGCGGTAGGCGTCATAGGTCGAATCAAAAATAAGGGCCCTTATATTGTCCTCCCCCGGCACATTCGGATGCGGCACGATTTTGACAACCGCCTCAAGAAGCTCCTTGATGCCGATTCCCTCCTTGGCGCTGACCAGTATCACTTCATCCCTCGGAATGGCGAGAATCTCCTCCATCTGCTCCATGCAGAGTTCGGGATCGGAGGCGGGAAGATCTATTTTGTTTATCACGGGAATGATTGCAAGCTTCTGCCGGTGCGCCAGATTCACATTTGCGACCGTCTGCGCCTGTACGCCCTGTGTCGCATCTATCACGAGCACTGCGCCTTCACATGCGGAAAGCGCACGGCTGACCTCGTATGTGAAATCAACATGTCCGGGAGTGTCAATCAGGTTGAGTTCATAGGTTTTGCCGTCATCGGCCCTGTATTCCATCCTGACAGGATGGGACTTGATTGTGATTCCGCGCTCCCTTTCAAGATCCATTCCGTCAAGAACCTGTTCCTGAAGCTCACGTTTTGAAATCGTGCCGGTAATCTCGAGAAGCCTGTCGGCAAGCGTGGACTTCCCATGGTCAATATGGGCTATAATGGAAAAATTGCGTATTAACTTAATGTCTGACATCTTAATGGTTTTCCTGTTTTTATGGTATTTCGCTGAATCCTATTTTCTTAACCAGCGGCGCGGTCGCTATTCAGGACAGTTGATAACATGGCGACACCTTGTTCGGTGAAGGCGAGCGGAAGTTTCCTTTTCCCGCCGTAACTTGATGTTCCAATTTGGAATATCAAGTTTCTAAGTTCCTGTCTGTCAAACTGAAACATAAAGTCGGCAGGGAACCTTTTCAGATTCCGCCGGACTGCCTTGTTCAGGTTTCCTGTGGTCACGCCGTACAGTCTGGCAAGATCGGAGTCCAGCATCACGTTCTTGCCGCGCAGTACGTGAATCAACGCGTCAATCTTCTCAATGTCGGTCTTCGGTGTCATAGGGTACTTATCAGATTAATTATCGTCTTCAGCGGAGTTCGGCCTGAAGTTCGTTTTTAAGTTTCTCGCGGACTTTCTCGTGCGAGGCGTTGACCTCGGAATCAGTCAGCGTCCTGTCGGGACTTCTGAATGTCAGGGAGTAAGCCAGGCTTTTCTTTCCCGCCCCCATATGCTCGTCGCGGAACTCATCGAAAATTTCAACCTTTTCAAGGTTCGGGATTCTCAGTTCCGCTATGAATCCCATTATCCGGGAATGCGCAAGCCCCTCGGGGACGATCATCGCAACATCGCGTGAAACCGGTGGGAACTGCGAGATCTGGGAATACTGGATTTTGGGAGCCGGAAGCGCAACAAGCTTTTCAATCTGCACTGCCGCAATGTAAAGAGGATACTGAATGCGCATCCCCTTTGTCAGACGGTCGGAAACCTCCCCGAACACTGCTATCCTTTCCCCTCCGGCGACAAGCTCCGTGCATGTCCCCTCTGTGAAATTTCCAGGCGCATTTTCCTTGAATCTGCGAAATTCGCAGCCTGAAACCTTCCTGAATTCCAGCCATGTTTCAATCAATCCCTTGATGTCGTAGAAATCATAAAGCTCCTTTTTCTCGGAGGAAAACCTTTCCGGATGTCTCCTGCCGGTGACGGCAATACAGCATTCGAGTTTTTCTTCGGCGCCGAGTTTTGTGTCCCCGCAGAACACCTTTCCGATTTCAAAAAGAGCCAGATCCGTATTTTTCCTCGAAATATTGTGTTCGACCGTGCGAAGCATTCCTGAAAGGAGCGAAGGCCGCATATAGGCGGACTCATGGCTTATGGGATTGCTCATCGCGAGCAGGTAATCTTTGGAATACGTGGAATCGGCAAGGGCCGCCTTCTCATCCGCATAGCTGTAATTCATAGCCTCAAAAAGACCGAGCGACAGAAGCTGGTTGCGCGCATCCTCCATCGGAAAATATTCGTCCTGCTTGAATGAACCGCCGGGTATTGCGGATACGGTGAGAAGCGGAATTTTCCCGATCCCGTAAATCCTGCCAACCTCCTCCGCCAGATCGGCCTCAACCTTCAAGTCACCCCTGAACGAGGGCGGAATAACATTGCATGATTCGGCGGTGATGTCGGCAACTCCAAGCTCGAGCCGCCGGAAAATACAGGCGATCTCGTCGTTTGAAATATCAATTCCAAGTGTTTTCCTCATCTTTTCGAATCTGCAGCGGACAGGTTTTATTTCCGGACGGGAAGCGCAGACATCCAGCATTTCCGTAGCTTCGCCGCCTGCAAGCCCGAGAATAAGTTCGGATGCCCTGTCGCTGGCCTTCAACACCATGTCAAAATCAACTCCGCGTTCGAATCTGTAGGATGAATCGGACGAGATTCCGAGCTCCCTGGACGTGGAACGGATATTTGACGGGTTGAAATAGGCGCTTTCAAGAAGCACATCGGTTGTCTTTTCTGTCACGCCACTGTGCTCTCCGCCCATTATTCCGGCGAGCGCCACGGGTTTGCGAACATCGCAGATCACAAGATGCGAATTTTTAAGTTTATACTCCCTGCCGTCAAGGGCGGTGATTTTTTCGCCTTCGGCGGCGCGTCTGACAATTATTTTTCCGCCGTCAAGGAAAGCCATGTCGAACGCGTGAAGGGGCTGCCCCAGCTCAAGAAGGACAAAATTTGTGATGTCCACAATATTGTTTATGGGGCGGAGGCCTACGCTTTTCAGACGTTCCTGAAGCCAGGCCGGACTCTCCGCAACCTTGACGTTCCTGATGATGCGCGCAGTATATCTGGGACAAAGCCCGCCATCCCTGATTTCAACCGTGCCAGCTGAGATTTTCTTATCTGATCTGATTTCAGAAACCGGATATTTCACTTTTGTCCCGGCAAGTGCGGCAATCTCCCTTGCTATTCCGACATGGGAAAGCAGGTCGGGTCTGTTGGGAGTTATTTCAAGGTCAAAAACAGTGTCGCACTCCATATATTCCGAAAACGCCGTTCCAAGCGGGGCGCCTGCGGGAAGTATCATGATTCCGCCGCCCTGCTCGCCGAGACCGAGTTCTTTTTCACTGCAGAGCATTCCGGAAGACTCGACGCCGCGGAGTTTCGCCTTCTTTATCTGGAAATCTTTTCCGGAGTCCTTGTCGGTGAAGACGGTGCCGATGCCTGCAAGGGCGACTTTCTGTCCGGCATCGCAATTCGGGGCGCCGCAGACAATCTGCAGCTCCTCTTTCCCTGTTGAAACGCGGCAGACGGAAAGCTTGTCGGCGTTGGGATGAGGCTTGCGCTCAAGAATTTCGGCGACAACAATTCCAGCGGGGATGGATGTTTTAATCACATCCTCCACTTCAACGCCGGACATGGTGAGCTTTTCCACCAGTTCAGTATCGCTAAACGAGATGTCAATGTATTTGGAAAGCCAGTTATGTGAAACTTTCATCGTTCTTATGTCATTCCGGGTTAAATATTATCCAAAAACGCAATCTGGAAGATACTCGAAAAAGATGAAAATTCCAGTTGAAAACAAATTTTCGAACTTTTCTTGAAATTTTATTCGAAAAGCTTAAATTCAGGGTATCTGATATTTACAACCATAAAACGCAAAGCATGGAGGAAAACATGAAAAAAGGGAAAAAAACTGCAGCCGTAAAGGACGTCGTTTCTACAAGCGTGGTTTCAAAAAGGCCTTCTGTGGAGAACAGCAAGGAATCAAATCTCGTGAGATTGGCCAATTCCGGACTCCTGAATAACTTCGTCACAAGCAACAAAGGCTTGTGGGATCATGAAAAATGGCTTGGCCTTTGCGAAGAAATC